>JBBQEJ010000083.1:0-22122 GCA_038320555.1 Vicinamibacterales bacterium
GACGGCGACCGTCCAAATGATCCAGGAGAAACTCGCGCGCTGCCGCCAAACGCTCGAGCAGATCCAACCCGGCTGCACGCAGCCGCGACGCAGACGGCGGACCCAAAAGTTGTCCAGCTAATTCTTGGACACTACACTAGCCCTCACGCGTGTGGTCTGGCCGACGATCATTTCGTCATCCTGCACTGCTCTCAGCAGTGGCCTGGAGGCGGCGATTGGGCGGGCGTCGACATCTTTCGGCTCGATAACGATGGCAAGATCGTCGAACATTGGAACGTGCTCCAGCGGATTCCCGAGTCGAGCTCCAACTCGAACACGATGTTCTGAAACCCTACCAGGCGTCCGTCGGATCGAACTCTCCACGATCACTTTCCCGAGATCGTAGGTGCACACGACCGTGTCGTCGTACTTCGGAAGGACATAGTTCAGCCGGGATTCGTACTCGACGATGTTGACAGCTGCACCCGATTGCGCGCCCGGCCAGATTAACGGTTCGCCCTGATGGTTTCATTGGAGACCCCAGCCTCGCCTGCCAAGAGCACCTAGCCGACGCCACTGCTCTGAAGTCCAGAGATCGACAGCCGGCCGCAGACCTAACCCGTCCTGTGATTTTCGATACCGACATTCCCCAGGACGGCCTCGATCGCTTCGAGATTGACGGGCTTTACTAAATGGTGTTGGAATCCGGCGTCCCGCGTCTTCTTTCGGTCCGATTCCTGCCCGTATCCGGTGAGCGCTATCAGCCTCACTCCGTTCAATTCCGGCAACTCACGAAGGCGAGCGGCGAGCTCGTAGCCGTCCATGACCGGCAAACCAATGTCCAAGAATGCCATGGCGGGCCGGAAGTCCGCTGCGATTCGCAGTGCCGCGGGTGCATCATATGCCACTCGTGTCTCGTAGCCTTTCGCACTCAGCGCCGCTGCGAGCATCTCGGCACCGTCCACGCTGTCATCGACGACGAGAATCCTCACAGAGCGATTGGCCGGCGCGATCACCCGTTCGCCGACAAGTTCGAGAGCCAGACGATGCCCGGGCGTCTCACCGGCGTTCGCCTTCGGCAACCGCACAACGAATTCACTACCGGTGCCGGGACCGTCACTGTGGGCGGACACGGTGCCGCCGTGGCGCTCCACCAGGTTCCGCACGATCGTGAGTCCGAGTCCAAGACCTCCTTGCGATCGATCGATGGCTTGACGCTCCTGTACGAACAGATCGAACACGCGCGGCAGGACGTCCGGAGCGATGCCCATGCCCGTGTCACGGACGCGGAGCACGATCTCGCCGTCATCTTCGTTCCCTCGAATGGTAATGTGACCGCCAGGGGGCGTGTACTTCGCGGCGTTCGTCACGAGGTTTGAGACGACTTGGCTCAGGCGAATCGAGTCGCCCTTCACCCGGAGCCCTCTTCGTAGGACGTCCACCTCAAGGGTATGCGTCCGTTGGTCGAGCAGTGGGCTGGCCATCTCGATCGCCTTCGCCACCACCTCGGCAAGCTCAACGAGCTCCTCCTTGAGTTCCACCTTCCCTCGGGCAATGCGAGAAACATCGAGCAGATCGTCCACCAAACGCGTCAGGTGACTGACCTGGCGCTCGATGACGGTGCGCTCCCGCTCAGAACCGTCGCTGCCCCGAAGCTTCATCAGCTGCAAAGCCGTCAGGATCGGGGACAGCGGATTCCGAAGCTCGTGGCCCAGCATGGCGAGGAATTCGTCCTTGGCGCGGTTGGCGGATTCGGCCGCCTCACGCAGGTCGTCGAGCTGATGCCGCGCCAGTACCTGATCCGTCACGTCCGATGCGATGATAAAGATCCCCTCGATTTCGCCTTCGACATTCCGGAACGGGGAGTAGACGAAGTTGAAATAGACAGTCTCAGTCGATCCCCCTCGTCGTTTGAGCCGGGCGGCCGTCTCCTTGCCGACGAAGGGAATGCCGGTGCGGAACACCTCGTCCAGTAGCGACGGAAAGACCTGGTCGCGCAGTTCCGTCAAGACATCCAGCAGCGGACGGTTCAGGAACTCGCCCTCGGTGTGTCCCCAGATCTCGCACATCGGCGGATTAGCGAGCTCGACCACGTGATTTGGCCCGCGAAGTACGGCGATCAACGTGGGTGCCTGCATGAACAACGAGTACAGCAGTCGCTTCTGGAGTTCCGCGTCTTCCCGTGCGAGGCGCTCACGTTCGCGAAGTTCGGCATTGGCATCGGCCGTTCGTCGCTCGGTTTCAACGTCGGTGTTGGTGCCGAACCAGTGAACGACGTGTCCGCGAGAATCGCGCACGGGATTCACGCGCGTAAGAAATCGACGGAAGGCCCCGTCCGCACCGCGCAGCGGGAACACCATCTCGAACGGGGTACCTGACTCGATGGACTGCTGCCACCGCTCCTTGACGATCGGAAGCATCGCAGGGTCGTGCACCCGTTCCCACCCCCAGCCTTCCATGTCGCCCGGTGTCGTGCCTGTGTAGCCATACCACTGGTCGTTGTACCAGTAGATCCAGCCGTCGGGCCGCGCCATCCACGCCAGGTTCGCATTGGAATTGGCGAGCGCCCGGAACAGATGCTCGTTCTCCCGCAGTTCATGCGTCACACGCGCGCGTTCAATCGACTCCCAGGAGCGACCCGCGACCCGTTGCACGAGTTCGACTTCGCCCGCTTCCCATGCTCGAGGGCTGACCGTATGCACGGCCATCGCGGCGACGAACCGCCCCTGTTTCTTCACCGGTACGCAGATCACCGCGCGAATGTCGGTCATCTTGTACGACGCACGATCCGCGGCCGTAATCCGTGGATCCAGATCGCTGTCGGCCACGACGTACGGCTCGCCGGCCCGCATCAATCGGAGGCATTCTTCGCCAAACTGGCTGAACGTATAGCGGCCAACGATGCTGTCGACACCGTTGGTGAAATTTCCGGTCACCAGGAACGTGTCTTCGTCCTCCTCGACCGCGGCGTAGGCGCAGCGGTTCACGGCGAGATGCTCGCCGAGCGCGCGCGCGGCCGTCCGCGTGATCGCTTCGGCCTCGGCATGCTGCCGAACCGCGTCGTCGAGCTCAACGAGGAAGCGGTCGCGGGCCTCGAGAGTCTTGCGTCGAGAGATGTCCCGCGCCACCTTTGAGGCGCCGACAATCTGGCCGGCTGTGTCGCGAATCGGCGAGACGCTGAGCGAGATCTCGAGGCGGCGGCCGTCCTTGGACACACGCACCGTCTCAAAGTGTTCGATCGGATCACCGCGAACGATTTGCGCCAGGATCTGCTGCTCTTCGTCCAGACGCTCGGGTGGGATCAGCATCGTGATCGGCTGCCCGACCGCCTCAGTGCCGGTGTATCCGAATAGGCGCTCAGCGCCTTTGTTCCAGGAGAGGATGATGCCCTGAAGCGTCTTGCTGACGATGGCGTCCTCTGAGGATTCGACGATAGCGGCCAGGTGCGCCCGCGCGAGGTCCGTGGCTTTCCGCTCGGACACGTCGCGAAACACCAGCACGGCACCGACCGTCGCCCCCGATTCGTCCCGAATCGGTGCGGCACTGTCGTCGATCGGGTGTTCTTCTCCAGTTCGAGCGAGAAGAACCGTGTGGTTGGCCAACCGGATGATCGTGCTGGTCTGCAAAGCACGGATGGCGGGGTTTTCCACCGCCTGGCGTGTTTCCTCGTGGACGATCTGGAACACCTCCGTTAGAAAATGACCGAGAGCGTCGGTTTGAGACCAGCCGGTCAGCACCTGCGCGACGGCGTTCATGGAGGTCACGCGACCCTCGGCATCGGTGGTGATCACGGCGTCGCCGATGCTGGCGAGCGTGATTCGAAGCCATTCCGACTGTTGACGCAATGCCTCCTCGGCGCGCCGGCGCGCGACGAGAATGCTCTGGGCATTCTGCAGGGCGACGGCGCGAAGCCGTGCCTCTTCGTCGCTGTCGGATGCCACTATTTGCCCTTCATCCGTTCGCTGGCGAGCGCCGTCCCTTCGACGCGCGCACGGATCTTCGCAAATGCCGTCTCCCGGGTCGTCGTGGTGTCGTCGCAGAATGGCGAGAAGCCGCAGTCGTCGCACGTGCCCAGTTGCGCGAGCGGAATATACTCAGCGGCCTCCAGGACCCGATCGCAGACCTCTTCCGGGCTCTCGATCCGTGGATCGATGGGATTTGTAACACCCACGAATGCCATCTGGTCAGGCTTGAGGTGTTCCTTGATGATTTTGAGCACGCGGACGCGATCCGTCTCGCCCGCGAGTGCGATGTAGAACGATCCCGCCATGAGCTCGAACAGGCTGGGGAGCAGCTCCGCGTAGTCCACGTCTCCACTGTGGGTGGAGTCGCGATCGCTGCCGGGGCACGTATGAACACCAATCCGCGTCCGGTCCTCCGACGAAAACCGTGACAGCGCGAGGTTGTTCAGGTCGATGAACCGGTGCAGGAGTTCGCCTGATGGATCGATCTTGACGGCAAGCCGCCCCTCCGTGAAGTCGACCTGCACGCGGTACGCACCCTTCTCCAAGCAGTTGCGGACTTCCGTCTCGTGCTCGCGCAAGAGGTCTTCGATGAACTGCTCGCGGGAGTACCCAGGGATCTCCTCGGGTGGGTACATCAGGCTCAACGCCGAGGGGGAAATGACGGCCTGCTTCACCGGCCGATGCGCGTACTTGAGGGCGACGTCGAGGTAGCGGTCCGCATACGTCTGGTAGCGGAAGGGCCCAGCCGTCAGCCGGAGCATGCGCCGGACGTGACCCGCGGAAAACGGGATCTGAAACCCGTCCGGAGCGGTGTTGGGAAGCCCCTGCACACAGTAGGTCCAGAAGTTGTGATATTTGCGCTGCTCGCCGTCGGCGATGACGGGCGATCCGGTCGCCTCGAACTGCTCGATGGTATCCCGGACGGCCTCGTCGTAGAGCGCCTCCAAGGCAGGATCCTCGTTGTTGGCAGCAACGGCCTCAATGAGATGGACCGGTCGCGGAATACTGCCGATAGGCTCCGTCGGAATATTGGGCATAACAGTCGCCAGCTGGCGCGCCGGATGGACGTGGACGACGATTATAATCACGCCCGACCGGCCAGCAAAGGGGCCGCGAAGCCGTCGAAGGCCGGGCGCATTCGCTGACCGCCGAATCCGCTGACACGCCTCGCCTCGCGGACTCCGTTGCATCCGTGTGGATGCTCGTTCAAAATCGAGCGAATGTCTCGGTCTTTCACGGCACGCCCGGATGTCATCCGTCGCAACAACGTTCGAGTCTCCGGGCACGGGCACCCGCCGATGCTCTTCGCCCACGGATTCGGGTGTGATCAGAACATGTGGCGTCTGGTCGTCCCCGCATTCGAGGACACTCATCGCGTTGTGCTGTTCGACCATGTCGGTGCGGGACAGTCTGACGTGTCCACCTACGATCGAAAGAAGTACGCGACGCTCGACGGGATATCTCGTCTTCGCCCGTGAGGGGACGCTCGCGGCGGCGCCCTTCGACCTGGCGGCGGGACGCGTCACTGGGCCGCCGATCACGATCGGAGGAGCGGTGGCGACCGACGCCCAGTTCTACTTCGCCGGCATTTCTGCGTCGGCCACGGGACGCTCACGGTACGACCGCCGCCGGCAGTCGTCTTTCCCGATGCGAACACGCTCAATGCGGAACTGCGTCTGGTCGATCGCAGCGGCACCGGCAGCCGAGTGGCCACCGCGCGGTTTTTTAGTTCGTTCATGGCCCTCAGCCCGACCGGCGGCCCCCTGGCGGCGGCGATTCTCGACCAACGCGCCGGCACCCAGGACTTGTCGCTGATGGACCTTTCGAAAGACCGCAGCGAGCCGCTGACGCCGACGCGAGGATTTACCGGTAGCCCGGTCTGGTCCGCCGACGGCAAGCAATTGGCCTACGCCTACCAGCCTCCTGGCCAGATAGACGACGTGTACGTCAAGGATATCGCGGCACGGGGGTGATCCAGCCCGTTATCGAGACGCCCAAGGGTGGCGAGCACCCCGTCGCATGGTCCCATGACGGCCGATCCCTGCTCGTCTTCATCTACGATGATGACAAGGGGTACCTGTCGTCGTGGTCGTTCGCGTCGCGCACGCTCTCGCGCTTTGTCGGCGCAGGGGCCTGCGAAAACGCGGCGTTCTCGCCCCGGGATGACTACGTGGCCTTCACCTCACAGGAGTCGGGTCGGCCCGAGGTTTACGTGACCACGTTTCCCGATCATCGCCGGAGCTGGCCGCTGACGACCGAGGGTGGACGTGTGCTGAGCTGGAGCGACGATGGCCGCGAGATTCTGGTCGCGACGCTCTCAGGGCATATCGCGGGCTATCCGGTCTCGACCGACGGCGGCTTCTCGCACGGCCAGCCCACGACACTCGTACGCGATGTCGGCAGCGCTGCAGCGTATAGCACGGCCACGCGCGATCATTCCCGCATCCTCATTCGCGTGAGTCCGGACGCCGTGAAGGACAGAGGCGAGATTCGGCTCTTGTTCGGCTGGCAGGATGCATTGCGCCAGGGCAAGTAGTGAAGATCACCGTCGCGCGTGCGAGGCATGCCGGCGGCAACGCTGAAACGCTATTTCGCGGCTTTGTGGGAAATCGAAGCGTCACACACGTCAGTGTGTGATACTATGTGTGAATGGCAACCAACCTGGACCTCGATCCTGCGCTCCTCGCGGAGGCCCTGGCCGTCGGCGGGCGCTCTACCAAGAAAGAAGCAGTCACGGAGGCGCTCCGAGAATACATCGGCCGGCGTCGCCAAGCGCACGTGACCCGTCTGTTTGGCACGATCGAGTACGACCCGGCCTACGACTACAAGAAGCAGCGGCGGCGGCGATGAAGGTGCTTGTCGACACGTCCGTGTGGTCCCTCGCTCTCCGCCGCCACAAGCGGATGCCCGATCCGTCAGTCCAGGAGTTGCGCTCTCTAATCGACGAAGGGCGCGTCGCGATGATCGGACCGATCCGGCAGGAGTTGCTCAGCGGGCTGCGCACGGCGGAGGCATTCGAGCGTTTGCGGGATCATCTGCGTCCATTTCCCGACGAGACGCTCGAGTCCGCGGACTTCGAGCGCGCGGCCCAACACTTCAACACATGCCGGACGAAAGGCGTGCAGGGCTCCAACACGGATTTTCTGATCTGCGCCGCGTCCGAGCGCCGCAGCCTCCCGATTCTGACGACGGATAGCGATTTCATCCGGTTCGCTCAAATCCTGCCGATTGCCCTGCACGGCCGGGGCGACAGGCACCGCACCTGCGACGCGGATTGTTGAAAGACAATCGCGTCAATCAATCCACGGAGCGTTTCTGAGGCTTCCCGGCGTGTGTCCTCGCGCTGGAGCGCCGCGGCCAATTCCTCGACCTTCTTCGAGCAGAGCGCATTCGCGTACGCGAGGCTGCCTAAACGACGACCGCGATGATGACGATGGTGCCGCCGCCGCCGATTACGACGACGATGACCTCGGTGGACACCCAAAACCGGCCATTGATCGACACTTCAAAACCGGCCATTCTCTGAGCCCGGCGACCGAGACGTTGACGGCGGCGAAGACGTGTACTCCTCCGTCGCATGGTGAATGTCTTGGACCAACACAAGCAGCAGCAAGTCGTGGCGCTGGGGCCGCTGCGCGGCCTGCGCTTTGAGACCCTGGCGGAGGCGCAGACGTATCTCGATCGCTGGGAGGCGCACTGGGCCGACACGCGCATTCACGGCACGACTAAGCGCCAGGTCGCGGCGATGTTTGCCGAGGAGCGCCCGGCGTTGCAGCCGCTGCCGCTCGACCCGTTTCGCTACTACCGCTACGGTCAACGCACCGTGCATCTCGATGGCTGCGTCGAGATCGAGGCCGCGTATTACTCGGCGCCGCCGGGCTGGATCGGACAGCGCCTGTCGGTGCAGTGGACCGATCTCCACGTCCGGCCACGGGGATCCCGGCTTTTCAGCCAGTGCGAGGGCTGTGGCCTCCCATAGCACGGCGTTAGAGTCGTCATCCCGGCGCGGAAACTTCGCGATCGCAAGATGACCGTCGTGCTCTCTGACCGACGTCTTCGGCCGGGCGCCGCCAAGCGAAGAACTCGGCGCAATCAGCAGAGTAAGTCTTCGTCGGTGTCCTTGTCGTCCAAGAGCCGTTCTGTCGCTGACAGGAGCTGTGGTAGTTCGAGCAGTGGCGGTATCCTCTTGACGCCCTCTTCCCGCAGGAACGGTCCGGCCCTCGCGCTCAGCAAAACGTAGCGCACCCTGACGCGCGTCGTCGTCAACAAGCATCAGGAAGTCGATCTCGTGCAGGGTGCGCGGAGTCTGCCCTTCTCGCTCCGCGCGCCTGCGCTCCATACGGCGCATAAGCACCCGTCCCCAACGATCCGGTGCCGAGTCTCCGATGGCACCGAACATTGGCGTGTCGCCCACAGTGTGAAACGGGCCGGGGCCGAGCGCGAGCGCGGGTTCGAGAGAGAATCGAGAAGGGTGTTGAAGCCAGGCTGGGGCGTATTCGAAGGTTGCGCTTTCCTTGTCTTTGCGCACTCGCGCAAGGCCTCGCCTCGTACACCCAGACGGTGCTGGCTGCGCCATCCGAGGCCGACGCGAGCGCGCGCGCGCTCGAACTCCTGGCGGGCGCGGAGGACGGGGAAAGCTTCGTGCGCACGTTCACATACACGTCCGGGCCGGCGTATGGCCTGCTGCTCGATGCCTCGTCTCGCGGCTGGACGCGAACGGTGCGTGGCAGCGACGATCCGGTCGTGCTGTTGATGCGTGCGCTCGGGGTGCAACCGGTCGCGGACGCCGCGGCGGCTGCCGCGCGATACGGAGGCGCCGAGCTCCGCGCGGCCGAAGAACAGCGCGAGCAGCAGCGGCAGGCACGGATCGCCGAGTTACGTCAGCGATTCGTTGACGGCCCGGTGTTCGTGATGCCGTGCGGAGGCGGCGGCACCTCGAATTCTCTCGACGCTGTGGTGATTCCAGGTGCCGGGACCGTGTACTTCCATCCCTATCGCCTGTCGGGAGCCTGCGGCACGCTCGCGGCGGAGAACGGCGTGCTCGAGGCGTCCGATGGCCGCTCGCGGCGTCTGCCGGCGCCGGTGCGGGGCGATGGCACGACGATCTCCGGCGACGGGTGGACGTTCAAGGCCGCGCCTGGATGGGTCGTTCGCGAAGGAGCAAGGCGGGGCGACTACGAGGCCGTTCGGCAGTAGAACGGCTGTAGAATCGTGTCATGCCCCGTCGCGCACGAATCCTGACGTGGAACGGCAAGGACGTTCCCACCGAGTTCCGGGACCTTCCCGCAGGCCGCTACGTTGTCGAGGCGGTGGACGAGGAGGCGCCCGCACTGTCGCCCGAGGAAGAGTCGGGCATCGAATCGGCGCTCGAATCGTACCGTCAAGGCCGCGTTGTTGACGCGAAGCGTGCCCGCGAAATCATCGACGCTGCGCTCGGGCGTTGAAGGTCACCTACACCGAAGAGGCGGTCGCCGACATCGTCGAGGCGATCCCCTATCTCAACGAACGCAATCCAACCGCCGCCGCGAACCTTGACGCAGAGATCGCGCGCTGCATCGAAACGCTTGGCAGACCGGGAATTTGAGGGTCCACTGTCGCGCCTTCGGTCTGGAGCTGTCGTGCGGAGTTGGGGTGGTCGGCCATTCCGGATCTACTCCGCGGTTGGCAGACCGCAACGATCCAAAAGAGTCAAGATCGCCGGGGCGTCGACCGGCGTGGCGGCACTGATGATGATCTCGCTCATGACGTCGTCCGCTGCGTCTTCTCAGGCGTGCAGCACGTCAGCCTCGGCGAATCTACGACCGACGGCAAACAACACCCCGTCTTCTTCTGAAGGCGATTCGCATCCCGTCTGACACTGTCGACGTGGGCGAGCGTATGGGTCACGGCCTGTCGAATGGTGTCGACGAGTGGATCGCGGGTCTCGGCGAGCCGATAGTGCATCCACAGCCCCTCGCGCCTCGTCGCCACCAACCCGGCGCGCCGCAGATAGGCCAAGTGCCGTGACGCCTTTGGCTGCGAGATCTTGAGACTCTCGTGGATGTCGCAGACGCAGACCTCACCAGTCAGCAACAGCCCAAGAATCCGTAGGCGCGTTGAATCGCCTAAGGCCTGGAACAGACGCTCCATCGATTGAATCTGAGTGCTCATATATACGTGTTGACAAATATATCCAGAGTTCGATATCGTCTATATACGCTAACACGAATACGTCGAACTGGCGGTGCCAGGTCGCCAACCCCGGTGAGGAGGCCTCATGAGCGAGAACGTTAAGGATGTGGTTCGCGAGAAGTACGGGCAAGCGGCGCTGCGGGCCAAAGCTGGCACTGCGAGCAGCTGTTGGGGTGGTACAAGCGCGCTCGAGGCCTGCTGCGACCCCATTACCTCCAATCTTTACGACCGCGGCGAGGAAGGCGAAGTCCCGGACCTCGCGCTGAGGGCGTCGCTCGGATGCGGCAATCCGACGGCGCTCGCCGAACTGAAGGTCGGCGAAACGGTGCTCGACCTTGGCTCTGGTGGCGGGATCGATGTGCTGCTCTCCGCGCGCCGTGTCGGCCCGACCGGCAAAGCGTTCGGTCTCGACATGACGGACGAGATGTTGGCTGTGGCCGAGGAGAACAAGCGGAAGAGCGGTCTGGAGAACGTCGAGTTCCTCAAGGGCGAGATCGAGCATATTCCGCTGCCCGACAACTCCGTTGACGTGATCATCTCGAACTGCGTCATCAACCTCTCGGGCGACAAGGACCGGGTGCTGAAGGAAGCCTTCCGCGTGCTCAAGCCGGGCGGGAGGTTCGCCGTGTCCGATGTTGTGGTCCGCGGCCAGGTGCCAGCCACAATCAAGAAGAACATGGAGCTGTGGATCGGCTGCGTGGCCGGCGCCCTGAGCGACTATGAGTACATCGCCAAACTGGCCAAGGCCGGCTTTGACGGCATCGGCATCGAGGCAACCCGCGTCTACAGCATCGACGATGCACGGACGTTTCTTGCCGGCGAAGGCGTCGACGCCGACGCGCTGGCGAAGGAAGTCGAGGGCACGTTTATCAGCGCGTTCGTCCGGGCAACGAAGCCAGCGACCACGGCTTGCTGCGGTCCGAGCTGCTGCCATTGAGCTCCGTGGATCGACCTCGACGCATCGCAGCGGAGGCGATCGGAACGGCGCTGCTTCTTGCCGCAGTTGTGGGCTCCGCATCATGGGGCAGCGGCTTGCCGCCGGAAATGTCGCTATCGCACTTCTGGCCAACACGATCGCCACCGGCGCAGCGCTAGTGGCGCTGATCCTCACGTTCGGCCCGATCTCTGGCGCGCACTTCAACCCGGTCGTGTCGCTCGCAGACGCGTCCCAGGGCGGCCTGACGTGGTCGGACGCGTGTACCTACACGATCGCGCAGTTGATTGGCGCCGTGGTCGGTGTGGGTGCGGCGGACTACATGTTTCAGGAGCCGCTGTACTCGTGGTCTCGACACGCCCGAAGTGAGTTGCCCCAAGCGTTCAGCGAGGCAGTCGCGACGTTCGGATTGCTGGCGGTCATCTGGGGATGCTCTCGTCGTCGCGCGACGACCGTTCCGTTTGCCGTTGGGGCATACATTGCGGCTGCGTATTGGTTCACCTCGTCTACCTCATTCGCCAATCCAGCCGTGACTATCGCACGGGCACTGACCGGCACATTCGCAGGCATACGTCCCGTCGATGTCCCGGATTTGTCGTCGCGCAAGTGGTCGGCGCGGCGACGGCGACAATCTTGTTCCGATGGCTCGTACCCGCCTTGCCGACGACTGCCGAGGACGTCGTCGTACCCCATGAACGGATGCGGACATCATGAAACGCGTGCTCTTTGCCTGCGTTCACAACGCCGGTCGTTCTCAAATGGCCGCAGGCTTCTTCTCGACGATGGCCGATCCCGCACAAGTCGAGGCCGTCTCTGCAGGAACGAACCCCGGCGACCGCGTGCATCCCGAGGTCGTCGACGTCATGCGCGAGATCGGCATCGACATCAGCGACAGACGACCGCAGCGACTCACGGAATCCTTGGCACAGAACGCATCATTGCTGATCACAATGGGTTGCGGCGATGAGTGCCCGTACATCCCGGGCCTGGAGAGGGATGACTGGCCGTTGCCGGATCCGAAGAATCGGCCGGTGGCAGCAGTGCGTCAGATCCGCGACGAGATTCGAGACCGCGTCGCCGCCCTCATCGAATCGCACGGCTGGGGACCGCGTCGATGATGCGAGAGCCGCCCTCCCATCCGAACTGTGAAGCTGCTGTTTCCTGGGCTCGGCCGCTAAGCGGGGGTTGACCCTGGAACCGTTCCAGGGCTTACCGTGGAATCCAGGAGCGTACGCATGATGACGACTTTCTCGATGACACTGATGGTACTGATGGTTTTCGGACCGGCACAGACTCAGGGCTCACACACGCACGTGGACGACCGTGCGGCAATGGTAATGGGCTTCGACCAAGAGCAGACGGCCCACCATTTCTATCTCTACGGCGATGGCGGGGCAATCGACGTCGGCGCAAAGGACCCGACCAATATTAAGGATAGGGATGGGATTCGCTCGCACCTCCCGCACATCACCATGATGTTCGGGCAAGGCAATTTCGAGGCGCCGATGCTCGTTCACGACTCGAAAGCCGTTCCGGGAACGGCCACGCTCACAAGACTGAAGGACAGGGTCGCGTATACATATATCGAGACGCCGATGGGAGGCCGAGTGAACATCGTGACCAACGATAAGGCGGCGCTGGACGCGCTCCATGAGTTCTTGACGTATCAGATCCGTGAGCATCACACCGGTGACGCTGCCAGCGTACGCCCACGCCAGTGACAACTGCGTGGATCGGCCCGCGCGCACTCGCCGATGCATCGGGTGTCAGCACTGACACGTTACGCCACTATGAGCGGATCGGGTTGCTGACGGGTACGACACGCACCGCCGCGGGCTATCGACGCTATCCGCCGACCACAATCGAGCGTGTCCGCCTGATTCAGCGAGCGTTGGTCGTCGGATTCTCGTTGAAGGAACTGGCATCCGCGCTCGGCCAGCGTGATCGCGGAGTCCCGCCCTGCCAACGCGTTCGCGCGCTGGTGGGGGAACGTCTCGAGGCGTTAGAGCAGCGGCTGGACGAGCTCTCCACCATCCGGGACGAAATGCGAGTCTTGCTTCGTGAATGGGATGAACGGCTGGCCGAGACGCCAGTCGGCCAGCGCGCACGCTTACTGGACTTGCTGGCGAGTCATCCGGTTCTCGACGTCGGCGCGCGAGCCGCGCACACCCCGCGCCTGAAACGCGTTCGCTAGCTTTCATACTGAGCGCTCGGCAGAGCCGAGGCGCTAGTGATCAGCGGCTTTGCCTCGAGAGGCATCGCCCCGTGACACGCGCACTTCTCGGTGCTTGACACACTACGTGAGCGATCGTCACACTGCGGAGACCGTTGGCGGTGGAGTCCGCCATAACCGCCGTCTCTGACGGCCAATGACTCCTACGGGCTGCCGTGGGAGTGTGTTCTCTTGCCGCGCCGCCCGTTCGAGAGGTGACGCGACATGGAACAGTTCCTTTGGATTTGCCTTGCTGGGGCCGCCGGCACCGGTGCCCGCTATCTCGTCGCCGTCTGGGCCGCTCAGCGCTTCGGTACCACCTTCCCGTACGGCACACTCATCGTCAACGTGGCAGGCTGTTTTGCCATAGCCGCAGTCATGCATGCTGCGATGACGCTCGCCTGGTCCCCCACGGTTCGGGCCGCCATCACGATCGGATTCGTCGGTGGCCTGACTACCTACTCGAGCTTCAACTACGAAACCACCCGTTTGTTGGCAGAAGGCGCGTTTGGCGCAGCGGCCCTCAACGCAGCCTTGACCGGCCTTGGTGCATTCGCCGCGGGCTGGATGGGGATGCTGTGCGCGCGACAGCTGCTGGGTCGGTAGGAGGCTTCGATGCGAATTCTTGATGGCAATCAGTTCCTGGTCAGGATCTTCCTGGGTGAGTCAGACCGATTTCAGCACACGGCCCTACCACGGGCCTTGCTGGAGCGCTTGCGTGCCGAGGGGTTTGCCGGGGCGACGGTCATTCACGGCGTCGCTGGGTTCGGGGCAAGCAGCGTTATCCACACGACTAGCTTGGTCGAACTGTCAACTGACTTGCCCGTTTTGATTGAGGTTGTCGACGACGAAGCACACGTCGATCGGTTGCTGCCGATCCTGGACGAGATGATCACCGGCGGGGCGCTTGTGACGGTGGAGCGCGTGCGCGTGGTCAAGTACGCGGCCGGTCAAAAACGCTTCAGCACCGGCGAATCCAGCGCCTGATCTCCAGAATCCTGTAGCCCCGTGACCTCACTCGCGGCGTTGACGCGCTGGTGATCGTCGATTGTGCCTCGAAGGGACTTCTTGCAGAACAGTGCCACGCCGCACAATGATGGCTCCCACGATCCCTGCCAGAATCGACCCTCCCAAGATTCCGATCTTGGCTGAGTCGAGCACGTTCGTTCCCTGGAAGGCCAGTGTGGCGATGAAGAGTGACATCGTGAAGCCGATGCCGCCCAGCCACGCGCACCCGTGCAGCGCCGTCCAGTTCACGCCCTCTGGAAGCGCGGCCAGCCGTAACCGGATCGCCGCAAGCGCGGCGCCGGTGATCCCGAGCGGCTTCCCGACGGCAAGACCCAGAACGACCGCAAGGGTCACACGATCCATGGCCGCTCCATTCAGACTGACTCCCGCGTTCGAGAACGCGAAGAGCGGCATCACCACGAACGCTGAAAACCCGTGAAGCGCATGTTCCAGCCGAAGCAGAGGCGCGGTCACCAGTTCGCTGGCCCGCTCGAGGCCGATGATCGCTTCCTGCTGCCCCTTGCTCGTCAACACGAGGAAATCGCCCGTCTCGGTCCGATCGAATTCGTCCAGCAGTTCGCGGGCCGTCGCTGAGAACTCCGGCGCATCGATACGCGTTCTCGTCGGGATCGCCAAGGCGAGGAGCACGCCTGCAATCGTGGCGTGCACCCCGGACTCGTGGACAAAACACCAAAGCACGAGACCAAGCACCAGGTACGGGGTCAGCCGCCGAACGCCGAGCAGGTTCAGGACGCTCAGCGACAACAGGGTCAGGCCCGCCATTCCCAGGGCGCCCCAGGCGATGTCGCCGCTGTAGAAGATCGCGATCACCAGTACGGCCCCCATATCGTCGACGATGGCCAGTGCCGCCAGAAAGATCTTGAGCCCGCTTGGCGCGCGGGGCGCGACGATGGCGAGCACGCCGAGGGCGAAGGCAATGTCGGTCGCCATCGGAATCGCCCAGCCCCGAGACGCGATTCCTCCGTCGGTCGTCAGGAAATAGATCGACGCCGGAACCACCATGCCGCCGATCGCACCGGCAATCGGCAGGGCCGCTTGACGCGGAGACGCCAGTTCTCCCGCCAGCACCTCCCGTTTGATCTCGAGGCCGACCAAGAGGAAGAAGGTGGCCATCAGCCCATCGTTGATCCACTGATGGACGGTGAGCGACAGCCCATGCCCGCCTCCTGCAACGGTGATGGTCGTCGCCCAGAGGCGGTGGTAGCCGTCCGCCCACCAGGAGTTGGCCACCAAGAGGGCCGCGCACGCGCAGGCGACAAGCAACGCCCCTCCGGCCGCCTCTGTACTGAAGAACTCCTGAAAAGGGCCTGTTGAACGGGACTCTTGCGGCCTCACCGTCATCCCCACACTGTGCCACAGCGCGCTCACCGTCGGTGGCAACCCAACGTTTTGCTATCCTCCGGCGCCGCGACGAAAGTTGGTGCACACTTGCCCGAGTGCCGCCCGGTCGCGGAAGTTGAGGAAGTCATTGTCTGGTAGGCTGCCGCGCACGTGAAGTCACCTGAGAAGACGGAGCTGCCCGCAGATGAACGCGTCCGATCAGCAATCCATCGACATGAGATTTTTGGTTTCCTCGGTCCGAGCGGAGCCGGCAAGAGCATTGCGCCTGGATACAACCAAGCGCGAACGTTTTTCACGCTGGTCAAGGCGTTGCGCGGCAGCGTCTGGTTCTGCGTCGCGCGCCGTCACCGCCCAGATCGCGAATCGACTTGAGGCGGCGGTTCGGAGTCCGAGAGCAATCGGGGAGCGATGGACGCTCGCAACGCATTCAGGACTGCAAGGACATCGATGACTTCTTGTGTGATCGCGCCAGCCACCGGCGGCAGGTGGCCGGCGGCGGCAACGAACATGCCGAGCACACTCAGGCCCATCCCGCCGACGGCGCTCTGCAACGCGATCGCCCGCATGCGCCGCCCGATGTGCAGCAGCTCGTCCACGCGTTCCAATGAGCTATCCAGAATAACTACGCCAGCCGCTTCGCTGGTCACCTCGCTTCCCTGACCGAAGGCAATGCCCACGGTCGCCACCGTCAACGCCGGAGCATCGTTGATGCCGTCTCCCATGAATACAGAGTTGGCGCGCTTGGTCTCCTCTCGCACCAGGGTCAATTTCTGTTCGGGACTTTGGCTAGCGTACACCTCGGTGATGCCGACTTTTTCGGCCAGGTAGCGCACCTCGGTTTCACGGTCGCCCGAGACGAGCAAAATGCGTTCGAAACCATGCCGCGGTTTCAAGTGGCGGATGAACGCCTGGCCATCCGCTCGCGGTTCATCGCGGAACCGGAACGTCGCCGCGTAGCGGCCGTCGATGAGTACGACGCACTCCAACCCTCCCGCGAGCGGCGGGAGCGACTTCATGGCGGCCGGGGATTGCGCGGCGAGCTTTTTCCGACTGGTCACTTGAACCGCCGACCACCGATGATTCCCCGCAGCCCTTCGCCCGGGCGTTCGCTCACCTCCCCAGCCTCTTGAAGAGGAAGTTTCGCGTCGGTCGCGGCGTCGATCATGGCGGACGCGAGCGGATGGCGCGAATAGCGTTCGAGGCTCGCCACGGCTGTGAGAGTTTCGCCCTTGGTGAAATCGTCGGCGGGAAGCACCTCAGTCAACTTCGGCTGGCCATAGGTGAGCGTGCCCGTCTTGTCAAAGATGGCGGTGCGACAGGTGTCGATCTTTTCCAGGACGGCTGGATCCTTGATGATGATGCCCCGGCGTGCCGCCAAGGAGACCGAGCCGATGATCGCGACTGGGATGGCAATCAACAGCGGGCACGGTGTTGCGATCACCAGCACGCCGAGAAATCGCAACGCGTC
Source organism: Vicinamibacterales bacterium (assembly GCA_038320555.1). GTDB lineage: Bacteria > Acidobacteriota > Vicinamibacteria > Vicinamibacterales > 2-12-FULL-66-21 > JALZOC01. Next base: position 17,100 of record JBBQEJ010000083.1, read on the forward strand.
GCCGCTCCAGGCCCAGGCGAGGACGGCGATCACGATAGCCAGCGGCGTGTACACCGCCCCAATTTGATCGCCCAGCCGTCGCAATTGGGGCCGCCGCTGTTCTGAGTCGCGCATCACTTGCATGATCTTGGCGTACCGCGAATCAATCGCCGTCTTCTCGGCCTGGACCGTGAGCGCGCCGTCACCGTTGATGGCGCCGGAGAGCACCGTCGACCCGGGTGCCTTGGGCAAGAGATACGGTTCGCCCGTCAGATACGATTCGTTCATGGTGCTTCGGCCGTCGAGCACGACACCATCGACGGGGCAGGTCTCGTGCGGGAAGACGACGAGCGCATCGCCGACCGCGACCTCGGCAAGGGGCAAGTCGACGACGCCTCCATTCTTCTTGCGGTGCGCGACCGCCGGCAGCCGTCGCGCGAGCGCCTCGAGAGCGAAAGAGGCCCCGACGCACGGCATACGCTTCGAGTGCCTGTCCACCGGACAGCATGAGCACGACGAGCGTGCGCGCGAGATATTCTCCGAGTATCACCGACGTCACGATGGAGATTCCGGCAAGCAGGTCGGCGCTGAACTCCAAGCGTGACAGGTGGATCACGAGACCGATGACAAGCGGGATGCCGCACGCCAGTGCGACTATGAGAGGCATCTCGTGCGACGGAAAGCCAAAGATGCTGCCAGTGGTCCCGACGCCGAATCGCAGAATGAGGTGGACTCCAATACCCGCGAGTGCGACCGCGCCGATCGCCGCTTCTTTTGTGTAGATGGTGGCGACTCTACTCGACGTGGATCGTGCCATGTGTCTGTCAGTGTGCCCGATCCGTGAGAGGGACGAACAAACAGAACGTCAGCCTCCAAGTCCCCGGTGCTCAATATTGAACAGACGCGTTCTAATCGTTCCGGTATCGTCACATGATTGGAAGTCCGCCCGGCGAGCGAGATTTTCGCAACGCAGCAGCGGCGCCTTCCTTCGCCGCATTCCCGAACGTGTCGTACGCTTTCATGACATCGTCGAGCGCGAATCGGTGCGTCACCAGCTTGCCGGGTTGCAACTTGCCCGACTGGACGACCTTGAGCAGCATCGGCGTAGTCACCGTGTCGACCAGCCGTGTCGTCAGCGTGATGTTGCGATCCCAGAGCTTCTCGACATGCAACTCCACCGGTGTGCCGTGCACACCCACGTTCGCGAGGTGCGCGCTGAAGGTCATCTTGAGGAACCGATTTTGAGCACGATCGTCGAGGGCAATCCCAAGGTCATTTACTGGCATCGCGAACTGCCGCCGCTCGACGCAGAGCCGATCGGTGAGCACACCATTGAGGCGACCAGCGGGCGCGTGCCGGGGACCATCGCCCATCGCGATGAGCTCTGGACCCGTTGCGAGGACGAGCTCATGGCGCAGACGCGCCACCGCCTGGCAGAGGAGATTGCCCGTCTCGGTGGCCGGTACGTCCACGTCCGTCAGGAAGCGATCGAGACGCACCACGACGACGCCACCGGGGAAGCCTGGCTCCACGGGCGCTTCGGGTACACACTGTACCGGTGATCACTCGATATCGGAGTCGCACTCACCACCTGCGATCACCGCGGTGATCGAGAACCCATGATCGGAGTCCCGAGCACCTCCGCGCTTCGCCGGCCTGAAGCGCTCAGGGGCTATCGTGCGCGAGACAACCCGTGGGGTCCCACAGCAAGTGAGCCGGCATGAAGGAATCGTTCGGCGCCATCCATGTGTTTATTCACTGATACCGCGCGGACTGATATCGCTATGCTGCAATCGAGTCATCTCGCCGATTCGTCATGCCACGAGGTCGCGCATGAAAGTCTTCGAGACAGTATGACCAACGCCTCGCGGCTCACGCCGAGCGCTCGGCAAGCGCACGGAGATCGACACGCATGAGTACGGTCTGGGTCGAATTCCGTGGCGAACTTGGCAGCCTAAACTCTTCGAGACGCTCGCCACGTACGATCGGCGGAGCCTGATGGCCGACGTCATCGCCGGCTTGACGGTCGGCGTCGTCGCGTTGCCGCTCGCGATGGCATTTGCAATCGCGTCTGGCGTAACGCCCCAAGCCGGTATCTACACGGCCATCATCGGCGGGTTCGTGGTGTCGCTCCTGGGCGGGTCACGCATTCAAATCGGAGGACCGACCGGCGCATTCGTCGTCATCGTCGCTGGAATAATCGCCGCGCACGGCATTCCAGGTCTGCTGATGGTCACCATGATGGCGGGCGTCATCCTGCTGTTTTTGGGGCTGACCGGCCTGCGCCGGGCGATTAAGTTCATCCCTCGGCCGGTCGTCCTGGGCTTTACCAATGGCATCGCACTCCTCATCGCGTCCACGCAAATCAAGGACTTCTTCGGCCTGGGCATAGGAGCCCCCCCGACCGAGTTCTTCGCTCGCATGAAGCTGTTCAGTGAATCGATGGGCACGGTCGGCCCCGCTGCGCTGGCCCTCGGCGCCGGCTCGCTGGCGCTCATCCTGCTGGTTCCGCGGTGGCTGCCCCGCATTCCCGGCTCGATCGTGGCGCTCGTTGCCGGTACGGTGATTGTCGTCGCCTTGCAGTTGCCCGTTGACACCATCGGTTCCAGGTTCGGGGCGATCCCGAGTGGTTTTCCGCCGATCGCCGTTCCTACTTTCCGCGCCGATCTGGTTCTGCCGCTGCTGCCATCGGCGATGACGGTGGCTCTCCTCGCCGCAGTCGAGAGTCTCCTCTCGGCCGTGGTTGCAGACTCGATGACAGGCGATCGCCATAACTCCAGCGCCGAGCTCATCGCGCAGGGTGTGGCCAACATCGTCGCACCGCTCTTTGGTGGCATTCCGGTCACGGGCGCCATCGCTCGCACGGCGACAAACTTTCGGTCAGGCGCGCGCTCACCAGTTGCTGGGCTAATCCATGCCGCGACGTTGCTGACGATCGTACTCGTGCTGGCACCGCTCGCGACGCACGTGCCGCTGGCGACGCTCGCGGCCGTACTGTTCGTCGTGGCCTACAACATGGGGGAGTGGCGCGAGATTGGTGGCATCTGGCGTCTCGACTGGGCCTACAAGTCGGTCTGGATGATCACATTTGCGCTGACGGTGATGGCCGACTTGACCATCGCCGTCGAAGTGGGCATGGCGCTGGCGGCGCTTCTCTACATCTACCGTGTCACCGACACTACGAGCATCGCGACGGTGACGCCCGAGTACATCGAAGACGGCCGCGCTCACGTGTTGCAGGATAAGCACGTCCCGGCCTATGTCACGATCCTACGCATCCACGGGCCATTTCTGTTCGGGATGACGGACAAGCTCGCGGACGCGACCGCCGACCTGTCCCAGTTCGCCCCCATCGTCATCCTACGATTGCGAAACATGACAGCGATAGACGCCTCCGGCCTCCATGCGCTGGAAACGCTCAGTGATCGCATGAAGAAATCCGCCCGCACGCTGGTGTTGTGCGGTGCGCGCCATCAGCCGGCACAGTTCCTCCAGCAGGCCGAGCTCGTCAATCATGTTGGTGCCGATAACATCGTGCCAAACGTTCAAGCAGCACTTACGCGGGCGCAGGAGATCTATTCGCGCTTCTCGCTGGTGGGCGAGGACGCCGCACGCAAGATCGCAGGAACTTCGCTCTAGCTCGGCAACGGAGGACCGTGAAGCGCCGGCATTTCCTTACAAGTAGTCGTTCCGGCGCGGCGGTGACGGCGATGCTGCAGGCGCGCTCGCCTCGCGTTGAGTTGCCTGGATACGAGGATGTCGTGCGCAAGACAACCCGTGGAATCCCACAGCAGTGAGCCGGCTTGAAGGGATAGTTCGGCGCCATCCGCTGGCGTGTTTTCTTCTGTTGGCGTATGGCATCTCGTGGGCATTCTGGACTCCACTGATCCTCCGGGCGCAACACGATGGCCCCTTCCAGCCATCAACGTACCTGCACCTGTTCGGCAGCCTCGGCCCGGCGTGCGCCGCCCTGGTGACGGCGCGGTTGTACGGCGGACCTCTCGAATTGAGGACACTCGTCCAACGCATGCTGGCGTGGCGCGCGGCGCCAGTGTGGCACCTCGTAGCGTGGCTTCGCCCTTCCCTATCTCCAGGGGCGGCATCGCGCGATCGCCTCCACAGTACTGGTCAGCCTGATGTGGGCGTGTTGGCACATCCCGCTTTTTCGTTTGCCCCGGGCTTTCTCGCATGAAACGGATTCACGCCGGTCGTGCGGGATCAGCTGTTCAAGAAATTCCGCGGGCTGGAGATCAGGGAGTGTCCGTTCGCGAATCTCCCTGAGGCGAAGAGCGTTCGCTGGGGTGCGGGGCTGACGGGCGCGAAGATGAAGGACTGCCGGTGGCTGAAGCCGGTGCTGGTAGCGCAGATCGAGTTCCTGGAGTGGACGGGCGAACATCACCTCCGGCACACTAAGTTCGTTGCGCTGCGCGAGGACAAACCGGCGCGCGAGGTCAGGCGGGAGTAGGGCCTCATGAAGATCAACTCGAGCGATAAAGCTCTACTGCGAGCCGTCGAGCGGGGCGAATGGAGGTCCACCGGCATCGGCCAGCGGGAGCGCTCGCGATACGCGCATCACGCCAAAGCAACGCGACGCAAAGACCGTCGGCTGACGATCCATCTGTCGACGAGAGATTTCGAAGCTCTTCGAACACGTGCGCTGGCCGCCGGCGTCCCGTGCGAAGACCTGGTCGCGACGGCGTTACACAAGTACGCGACCGGTCGCCTTCGCGACGACTTGACGACTGGCTCGAGCCCAATGCCAATGTCGGTCACAGAGACAGACTTGAAGATGACCGCTCACACGAAGACTGCTGCCGCCGCGCCAGAGCCGGCGGAGCTGATCGTGCCTCGACTGCTGAACATGCGCCAGGCCGCCAAGTACTTGGGCTGCAGTTTTTGGACGATCCGCGATTACGTCCTGCAAGGGCTCATCCCCGTTGTACAGCTGCCGCCCCTCAGAGCCCGGAGCGGGGCGCGGCAGCGCGAGACGCTGCGACGAGTCGTGATCGGTCGAGCAGACCTCGACAAGTTCGTCGAGACGCGA
>JBBQEJ010000084.1:0-21546 GCA_038320555.1 Vicinamibacterales bacterium
TCCTGCGTCAGCTCATCGGTGTCGCGTCCACCCGACATCCGCCGCACGAGGCTGTGCACTCGCGGCAAGTGCGCGTGATACACCCGCTCGAATGCGGACACATCTCCCGCCGCAGCCAGCGCCACGTCATCAGTCATGTCGGCCGTAGTCAGCACGGCTGCGCACCGTAGCGCGAATGCCTCCAAGCTCCTTTCCTACATCAGATTGGATGCACCCGGCCGCCGAAAGGTTGGAACGCGTTTAGTGTCGGGGGCGCGACACTAACGGAGGATATCGTAAGGGTCGATGGGGGCGCCCCCCCACCAGTGTTTGGCGGATGTCAGCCTGAAGACGGCAAAGTGAAGGTGGGGGGTGTTCTTGGGGGCATTCCCGGACGTTCCGACATAGCCGATGATTTGCCCCTTTCTTACCTTGTCGCCTTCGTGCAGAGCATCCGCATAGCGTTCGAGGTGCGCGTAGTAGTAACAGAACTGTTCGGTCGGGTCGAATTGATAGATGGTCGTCCCGCCCGCCTTGCTCTCGAATAACCGCGCGATGGTGCCGTCGTCGACGGCCTTCACGGGGGTGTTTCGCGGCGCGAGAATGTCGATCGCCTCGTGCGCACGGGTCCCGCTTCGGCGATCCTCGAACGATCGAACGAGCTGCTCTGGTTTCACGCCATAGACAGGTATCTCGAACTTCCGGTGTGTGAGCGCCTCGGGGGGAGCCGCCTTGATGGTCGGAGTCGCCTCGACGGCCGGGGCGCCTGACGGAGCGGGCGTCAGCCGCGGCCGTTCCTCGAGGATCGGTGCGTCAACATCTGCGAGGCCGTCGTCGCTCGAGACCGAGCCCGATGCCCTGACGATCGGCGTGGGCACGCCGTGGCCGTATTTCGTGATGAGCACGGCGACAAGCGCCGCGCCTGCGACGAAACCGCAGGCGGCGCCAATTGCGAAGGTGCGAATCGTTCGTTTCTGTTCGGGCTTGATCAAAGCACGCTCCGGTCCGAGATATGCCGGGGTCTTTCGGATGTAGGGGGGGCCGTTCAGCGCGGTCTGAAGGCCGCCCCTACTCAGTGAACACGACGCGTGTGCCCGGTTTCACCAACGATGCAAGCTTGAGCGCGTCCCAGTTGGTCAGGCGTACGCATCCGTGTGATTGGGTACGGCCGATCGTTGCGGGCTTCGGCGTGCCGTGCAGCCCATAGTGCTCCTTTGAGATGTCGACCCACACGAGACCGACCGGGTTATTGGGTCCCGGAGGTATCGTGGCCTTCGTGTGCGAAGGTTCGGCGTCCCAGAACAGATCGGGGTTGTAGCGAAACGTCGGATGGAACGTCACGCCGGTAACCTTCCACTCGCCGATCGGCAAAGGGTCGTGCTCGCTGCCCGTCGTTACTGGAGCGTAAAAGAGAACGCGGCCCGTTGAATCGGTCAGGGTCAGCGCGGAACTGCTCTTGGCGACGGTGACAACCACGTCGGGCTTGTGGGGCGCTTCGGGGTGGGCGGCCGCGCTGCCGCGCGCCTGAGGTGTGCCTCGCCCGGCCGTCCCGCGGCCCCCAGCGGCGTCTTTTGCCGCCGGTTCCTTCGCGGCCGGCGGCGCGGGCAGCACCATCGGCTCGACGTTGGGCACCTGGATCTCCTGGTCCGCCGCGAACGTGACGCCCGGGTTCAACTGCTGCAGAAACGCCGGCGTCGAGTGAAAGCGTTCGGACAGCGCTTCAAGCAGCGAGGTGTAACCGAGAGCAGGGAGCTTCGCCATTTCCATCATGTCGGTCGGCATCCGCTCGATGAACGGGCCCGCGGCATCTTCCGCGGTGATGCGGTACTTCGTAACCGCTTCCACCGACGGTGTCCCCTCGTTGCCGCTCTTCTGAAACAGCGCGAGCGCCTTTTTCGTGTTGGCCCCCATCCGTCCATCGATGACGCCCGGCGAGAACCCTGCGCGATCCAGCGTCACTTGCAACTGCAAAGCATTACCACCCTCCCCGGAGCCTTGCCCGCGGGCCGTCGCGGGCTGCGGCTTCGGAGCGGAACCGGGCGTCTGCAAGAGGGCGACTACGATCGAGAGAGCAATAGATATGTGCATGTCTTATCTGTTCTCTATCTTGTGGATGTCTTCGTCAGTGTGTGTCTGTGTTCATCTGTGGCGTGCGGTTCTTGCCGGGGGTTTTCCTCCGCGCGGCGATCCCCGCCAGCGCGGCGGTCGTCAGCGGTCGCCACATCGATTTCCAGGAGCCGGAACGGCCGGTCTGGAAATACCTCACGCATGAGCGACATCGAGACGTTGTAGACCGGGACGTTCTTGGAGGTGCGGCCTTCTGGCTGGCCATGATGCGCGTGTCCATGGAGCACGGCGGTAACGGGGTAGCGGCCCAGGGGTTCCTCCAGCCGGCTGCAGCCCAGGAACGGGAAGATCTCGAGCGGCTCTCCTTCAACCGTGCCCTGGATCGGCGAGTAGTGAAGGATCGCAATGCGATGATCGTTGCGCAGCCGCGCGAGCGCCGATTCGAGCTTCAGCGCCTCATTGACAGCTTCGTGTACGAACTTCTTCATGATGTCTTCGCCCCACGGGCCGAGCGCCCCGCGGCCGAAGCCGCCCGCAAATCCCTTCACGCCAGCGAAGCCGATCCCAAGGATTTCCGTCGTGTCGCCGTCGAGTGGCACGACGGCCGAGTCGACAAGAATCTGCCGTATCTCGTCCTGCTGCGAGGATTCGTAATCGTGGTTGCCCAGCACCGCAACCGTCGGAATCTTGATAACAGCCATTTCGCGCATCAGGGCGCGCGCCTCTTCGGCCAGTCCATAGTCGGTCAGGTCGCCGCATAACACGAGGATGTCGGCAGCCTCGCTGATTTGGCTGAAGAGCGGCTGCAGCAGCCCCGGCGTGGCCGCGCGGCCGTAGTGGATATCGCCGAGTGCGGCGATGCGGACGACGTTCTTCGCTGAAGACATACCTCTCCCGGATGGGACGGAGCAAGATGCATACCGCGGAAAAAGGGCAGTAGGACGAAGTCGGTCGGGGTGGCGTCTTAAGACCTCGCTCCCACATCACGAAGCTGTTGATCGAGCGTGGCAATGGCCTGCTCGAGCATGCGCCTGTGAGCGGGGGCCGTGGCGCGGCTGAGGTCTTGCCGGGCGCGCGTCCGCGTCAGTTCCAATGTGCGCCGGCGTTGCTCGATGATACGGTCTTCCGGCGACATCGCCGGCCGCGGGCTCTTTCTGTCTCGTGCCGCCTCTTCCTGCTGGGCTTCTACCGACTTCGATTCAAAACCTCGAGCCATGCCTTCATTGTACGGTGCCCCGGCGAACGCGCTGTGGGGAATCGTGGACCTCACGGATCGTCCTGAGCGTCCAACTATAATGGAACCCTAGTGCCCATTCTTCGCCGGTATTCCCGCCTTCCAGGGCCCCTTGGTGTGTGTGTGCTCGTGGTGCTCGCGAGCGCCTGCGCCGCCTTGGCAATTGGCTGTGGGGTGGACAAGCCGGGTGATCAGCCCGCCTCGCAGCGCGCGCCTCAGACTCCTCCCGATCCTCCGGCTTCGCGCACCGAAGATGAACGGCCCAAGATTGCGATTCTTGGCGACAGTTTGACGGCCGGCCTCGGGCTGCTAGAGACGCAGTCATATCCTCACCTTCTGCAGAAGAAAATCGACGCGGATGGGTTTCGGTACGAAGTAATCAACGGCGGCGTGTCGGGTGATACGTCCGCGGGGGGCCTGCGCCGTCTCGATTGGGTAATGCAGGAAGACGTTCGTGTGTTGATTGTGGCGCTTGGCGCGAACGACGGCCTTCGCGGACTGTCGGTGTCCGAGATGAAGCACAATCTTGGGAAGATTATCGAAACCGCGCGTGCGAAACACGTGAGTGTGATCCTCGCCGGCATGGAAGCGCCGCCGAACTACGGGGCCGAGTACGCGTCCTCGTTCCGGCAGGCGTACCGCGAGCTCGCCCTGCAGTACCGCGTGCCGCTCATTCCATTTCTCCTCGACAAGGTTGCAGGACAGACTGCGCTGAACCAGGCCGACGGCATCCACCCCAATCCTCAGGGAGCCGAGATCGTGGCTGACACCGTCTGGAACGTGCTCAAACCGCTGCTCGATCAACTCTCTGTCTCATGATCGAGCTTCGCGGCGTTTCGAAGTCGGTTCCGAGCGGGAGCAGCGTGCTCACGATTCTTCATCCGATCGATCTGGTCGTACCTGACGGAAAGGTCGTCGCGATTACGGGGGCATCGGGCAGTGGAAAGTCGACGCTGCTCGGGCTGATCGCAGGCCTCGATGCGCCGACTGGCGGGCACATTGCTATCGACGGTGTCGATATCACGGCGCTTGACGAGGACGCGCTCGCTCGGCTGCGTGGCAGGCGCATCGGCTTCGTGTTCCAGTTCTTTCACCTGCTCCCGTCGCTGACCGCGCTCGAGAACATCCTCGTGCCGATGGAGATTGCGGGGGTGCCGGGAGCGCGAACGCGGGCGATCGCGCTGCTCGAGGAAGTAGGCCTGTCGCAGCGGGGCCATCACTATCCGTCGCAGCTTTCAGGCGGCGAACAGCAGCGCGTCGCCATTGCCCGTGCACTCGCCAACGACCCGCCGCTGCTGCTGGCCGATGAGCCGACCGGAAATCTCGACAGCACGACAGGCCGGCAGATCATCGATCTTCTTCTGCAGGCCAATCGCTCGCGAGGCACGACCCTGCTTCTCGTGACACACGATCCGGAGCTTGCCGCGGTTGCCCATATGTCCGTCGCGCTTCGTGACGGGCGGGTGGTTTCGCAGACGGGACCGGATCCCGCACCCCCGATCCCGGATCCCACATCCCACATCCCGGATGCCGGCCAGTGAACTTCGTCCTCAAGATGGTCGCCCGGGAGCTGCGCGCGTCATGGCGGCGGCTGCTGTTCTTCTTCGTCTGCGTGGCGATTGGGGTAGCCGCTATCGTCACGCTGCGCTCGATCATCCAGAGCATCCGTACCGGTTTGATGCGCGAGGCGCGCGCGACGATCGCTTCCGACGTGCTCGTGCAGAGCACTCGGCCCTGGACCCCGGAAATCCGCGCCGAGCTCGACGACCGGCTGGCGAAGGCCCCGGTGCAGGCTCGCACCGAATCGATCGAGACCGCGACGATGGTTCGAGCCGAGCGCGGCGCGCCCGTCGCGCGGATGGTCGAGCTCCGGGGCGTCGAAGCGGGTTACCCGTTTTACGGGACAGTCGTGCTGCAGAACGGCGCACCGTACTCACACGCCCTGATCGAGCATGCCGGAACACTGGTCAGGCCGGAACTCCTTGCACAACTTGGCGTAAAACTCGACGACAGGATTCTGATCGGCGGGCAACCATTCACGATTCGCGGTGTGATCGACCAGGAACCAGGTCGCCGCGTCGGCGGATTCAGCCTGGGATCGCGAGTCCTCGTGGACCTCGTTGATCTAAGAAAGACGGGCCTCCTCACGTTTGGAAGCCGCGCCAACTACCAGCTCCTGTTGAAAGTGCGCGCAGACGGCGTGGACAACCTGACGCGCGACGTCCGTGCGGGCTTCCGCGATCGATTCGTAACAGCGCGATCCTATCGATCCACTGAAGATCAAATCGGCGAGAGCCTGCAGCGGGCCGAGAACTTTCTCAGCCTGGTCGGCTTCGTCATTGTCGTCCTTGGCGGGATCGGGGTGTGGAGTGTCACGCGGGTGTTCGTGCGACAGAAAATCCGAAGCGTGGCCATCCTGAAGTGCGTGGGTGCGTCCACGGCGCAGGTGCTCGCAACGTATGTGCTGCAGGTTGCGCTGCTCGCTGCTGCGGGAAGCCTGATCGGCGTTGCCATTGCGGCGGTGGCGATTCGTGCGATCCCTGCTGCGCTGACCGAATCGTTCGGAGGCCTGCCGTACGGGTTGACCGGCTCGGCGGTGTTGCAGGGTCTGACGGTTGGTCTGCTCGTGTCGGTCTTGTTCGCCCTGGTGCCGCTCCTCGATATCCGTCGCATCAAGCCGCTGTTGCTGATTCGCGGGGCCGACACAACCATTGCGGTCACGCCCACCGCCGCCGGCGCTCGCGGCCTGAGCGCGAGACTCCGCCACATCGACTGGCTCCAGATGGGGCTTGCGGCCGCGGTCGGCGCGGCGCTCGTCGGGGTGGCCTCGTGGCAGGCAGGATCCTGGCGGGCCGGGGCAGCCGTCAGCATCGGATTCGCGGCTGTGTCAGCCGTGCTCTATGTCGCCGCGTTCGCGCTGGTGCGGTTCGTGATGCCGCTCGCTTCGGCCCCGTGGTTTCCGCTGCGCCATGCGGTCATCAGCCTGCGTCGTCCGGGCAACCAGACGCGGGTGATTCTGCTGGCGGTCGGGCTTGGTAGTTTCTTTGTCCTCGGTGTCCGCGCCCTGCAGAGCAACCTGGTCTCAGAATTTGACGTCGGCGTGACCCGGGGTGGCGCCGACATGTTCATCATCGACGTCCAGCGCGACCAGGTGGAGGGCGTGCAATCGCTGTTGCGCGAGCGACAGGATCCGGGAACCAGCCCCGCGCGCCTCGTGCCGGTCCTGCGCGCCCGCGTGACGGCGGTACGTGGCCGTGACGTCAACCTCGAAAATGTAGGCGACGTCCGCGGCCGCGGCTCACTCGCGCGCGAGTACGTCATCACTTATCGCGACAACCTCGAGTCCAACGAGCGAATCGTCGAGGGAAAGTTCTGGAACGGCGCCGGGCCGCTACCCGCCGATGCGCCGCTCTCGGAAGTTTCCGTCGAGGAGAGCATTCACGAGCGATTCAACATCCACATCGGCGACGAGATGCGCTTCGACGTGCTCGGGCGGACGCTGGCCGCCCGCGTGACGAGCATCCGTCACGTCGAATGGGGGGATGCGCGCAGCGGCGGGTTCATGTTCGTCTTCCGCCCCGGTTCGCTGTCGCAGGCGCCGCATACCTTCATCGGCTTCGTCAAGGCGCCCGACGATCCGACCGCGCGCGCGCGTCTTCAGTACGACCTCGTCGCGCGGTATCCGAACATCACCGCGATTGACGGCCGCGAGATTCTTGCGCGGATTCAACACGTCATCGACAATGCCGTTCTCGGGATCTCCGTCGTGGGCGGCATTGCGCTGCTGAGCGGCGTGCTCATCCTGATCGGCGCCGTCGCCATGACGAAGTTTCAGCGCGTTTACGAGTCGGCCATTCTGCGCACCCTTGGCGCGAGCACCCGGCTCCTGATGACGACCCTGGCGATCGAATATTGCGCGCTGGGACTGCTGGCTGGAGCCATCGGCGCGGCCGGGGCGCTGGGGTTGAGCTGGGGAGTGACGCGCTACGTGTTCGATATTTCCTGGCGACCGGTGCCTGGCCTCCTCGCGGCCGGCGCGCTCCTGACGGCGCTTCTCGTCGTGGCCGTCGGTGTGCTCGCGAGCGCGGATGTATTACGGAAAAAGCCGCTCGCAACATTGCGAGCGGAGTGACCCGTGCGCTCACAGAAGCTCCCAGCTTCCAGCTCCGAGCTCCCACTTCCAGCTCCCACCTTCAGGCGCGACTTCGGCGGTACGCTCGGGAAGATCGGCGACATCATCGGCGGGGGCTCGCGACACCCCAGTGTCGGTACGTTGCCGACGAAACCTCGGGGAACCGGGCACCGGCCGGGATTGGAGCACGTGTTAAGATGAGGTTTTGCCGGTGGTGGCAGGGACCCGTCGGGCGCTGCCGCCGGGGAGAAACGTCAGCATGGACTACGCTCCGTACAAGGAAGCGCTCCTGCGCAAACGCGGAGAGATCCTGTCAGCCGGTGGCGGCGTGAAGCCATTGCCCGCGACGATAGAGGTCAACTCGCGGCAGGGCGATCTCGCCGATCAGGCCAGCGGAAACAACGAAGTACATATTCAGCTGAAGCTCAAGCAGACCGACGCCAAGATTCTTCAGGCGATCGAAGAAGCGCTGTATCGGATGGAAAAGGGCACTTACGGAATCTGCAGGGACTGTGGTGAAGAGATTGCCCCGGCGCGGCTGAACGCCATTCCGTGGACGCGCGTCTGCATTACCTGCAAGGAAAAGCAAAGCTCGTGACCGCAACCGAACTACTCGCGCTGCTGCGCGAATTCTATCGGGACAAGCTGGCCCTTGCGCAACGGCATGTGGCCGTAGCGAGACACGTCCCTCACTACGATTTCAACAACACCTACCAGTACGTGATCGCGCGTGAGGACGTGCAGCTCAACTGGCTGCGCGATGCGATCACCGATATGGGCGGCACGCTCGAGGACGTACCGGAGCCAGAGATCCCCACGTCCGGCAAGGCGGACGATGTGCAGTCGCAGCTGATTCGCGAGGATCGGGATGGGGCGCAGCAATTCGTCGGGAAGTGGCGCCCGCGCGTCGAGGCCATGCCCAACGCGAGGCACCGGAGCCTGCTGCGAGTGATCCTGGGAGAGGCGCTCGAGCACAAACGGTTCTTCGAGCAGGCGATTGCCGGGCGCACCGATCTTCTCGGGCGGCGAGCCGACGGCGCCGGTACCGGCGGTGGCGTCCTCCCCGTCAGGTGGATCGAGCGCTGACGCGGAATTGCCCACCGTTGCCATTGCCCTTGGCGCCAACCTGGGGAACCGCCGCGCGGCCTTCGCCTTCGCCGTCGAACGGCTGTCGCGCCTCGTGTCAGATTTCGTCGTGTCAGACTTCATCGAGACCGAGCCTGAAGGGGAGGGGCTTCAGGATCAACCGCCTTATCTGAATGCCGTGGGGATCGGCGAAACCTCGCTGACCCCGCGAGAGCTCCTCGACGCACTCCTCGCCATCGAGCAGGCCTACGGCCGTGAGCGGCCGTTTCCCTGGGCCGCCCGCACCCTCGACCTCGATTTGATTCTTCTTGGGGATACCCGGGAGGATTCACCCGGCCTTCAGGTTCCCCATCCCCGTTTCCGTGAACGTTTCTTTGTCCTCGGTCCGCTCGCCGAAATCGCGCCCGACCTGATCGATCCGATCACGGGATTGAAGGTGTCGGAGCTGCTCAGGAATTTATTGAGAGACGAGGGGCGGTAAGAGGGAAAAGAGAAAAGCTGGAAGCCGGAAACTGGAAACTGGAAACTAAGAAGAGGGCCGGCGAGCGTCAGCTCCCCGGCCCTTGAGTGTTGCGACTACGTCGTCTTCTTGTAGACGCGCTTCGCCGGGCCTCGGCCGCCCGTGCTCTCGATTGTCAGGACGGGACCCGCGATCGACCAGGTCTCGGTCGTTTCGACCATCTGGCCGCCCATATCCCGCTTGGTGGTGACGATGAGCTTACCGCCGTCAAGTTTGGCGACCGACACGGTCTCCATCGGCCCGCCACGGCCCATCATCGTGTTCTTGCTCTCGGTCCCGTCGAGCTTGTAGGTCGTGACGACCTTGTTCTCGCCCATCGTGCGTTCGATGGTGAGTGCGTCCGCGGTCTGCTTCACGGTTGCCGGGCCGTTGCCCAAGCTGCCACCGCCGCCACGACCACCACCACCACCCCCACCGCCCGGCGCCCCGGCCGGCGGTGCTCCGGCCGGCGGCGCCGCCATGCCGCTCGCGGCATCGTCGAGCGTCCAGGTGCCCGAGAAGTCCGGCTTCGCCTGGGCGAATGCCACTGCTGCCACCGCGAAAACCGCGGCGGCGATGATTCCGACTCGTGCCCGCTTCATGCGTTGCTCCTTCGTGAAATGATGAACGTAACTACCCGCTGACGCGCCTTGCTCCGACTGTCCGGCCCGATCATTCGAACCGAAGCGCTTCGATCGGGTCAAGCCCGGCCGCTTTCTTGGCCGGATAAAACCCGAAAAATACTCCCGTCCCCGCCGCGAACCCGAATGCCATGCCGATCGCGTTCGCGGGAATCGAGGTGGGCCACTGCAGGAACTTCTCCGCCGCGGCGGAGAGCCCATATCCCATCCCGATGCCCAGCAGCCCGCCGAAGAGGCTGAGCACGACCGCTTCGACGAGGAACTGCATGAGCACGTCCTTGCCGCGCGCGCCGATCGCCATGCGCAAGCCTATCTCTCGCGTCCGCTCGGTCACCGAGACCAGCATGATGTTCATGATGCCGATGCCACCGACGAGCAGCGAGACGCCGGCGATCGCTGCCAGCAGCGTCGTCATCGTCTTGGTCGTCTCGGTGCGGACGCTCGCCATTTCTTCCTGCGTACGGACCATGAAGTCGTCGGGGTCGCTGCCCATCAGCTTGTGCCGCGCGCGCAACGTCTCGGTGATCGCCGCCGACACGGGAGCGGTCTCGGGGTTGGTGGCCGACACGGTAATGTTGTTGATGTGCTGAATCCCCTGGAGCTTCTTCTGGACGGTCGTGTACGGCGCGTACACCGCGTCGTCCTGGTCCTGCCCGAAGCCGGTGGATCCCTTCGGCGCCAGTACGCCGAGGACCTTGAACGGCTGGTTCTTGACACGGATGATTTGTCCGGTCGGGTCTGCGTCAGGGCCAAAGAGGTTGTCCGACACAGTCTGACCGAGGACGGCCACCTTCGCCGCCGCCGCGACGTCCTGCTGCGTGAAGAAGCTGCCGAATTTCATCGGCCAGTTCCGAATCAGCGGCAGCTCGACGTCCGTGCCTTGAATCTGGCTCGACCAGTTCTGATTGCCGGCGATGAGCTGCGCGCGCGAGTTGACCCCGGCCGCCAGATACTGCACGCCTTCCACGCTGCGAAGCGCCGTCGCGTCGTCCACGGTGAGGGTCGTGGACATGCCGCCCCCCTGGCGGACGCCGCCCTGCGTGAAGTTGCCTGCCATCACCGTGATCATGTTGGTTCCTGCGGCCTTGACCTGCGCCTCGATTGTGCTCTGGGCCCCCTTGCCGAGCGCAACCATCGTGATGACTGCGCCGACGCCGATGATCATGCCCAGCATCGTGAGCATCGTGCGCATCTTGTTGCGATTGAGCGCCTTGATCGCGATCAGCAACGTCATGAATATCGACATTTGCTCTCCTAAACCACGCCGCCCATGTGTTCGGCGGAGACTTCGTCGGCGGCCACGTGTGGGACTTCGGGCTCAGGCGGAGGCAGCGCTGCGAGCTCCTGCGCGGCGTCGCGCCGGTTTGCGATCTTCTGATCGATCTGGATCTTGCCGTCGCGGAACCGCACGAGTCGAGTGCCGTACTCGGCGATGTCCATTTCGTGCGTGATGAGGAGCACCGTGATGCCGCGCTGCACATTCAATCGCTGAAAGATGTCCATCACTTCGATCGACGTCCGTGTATCGAGGTTTCCCGTCGGCTCGTCGGCCAGCAGGATTGTCGGCTGCGTGACGAGCGCGCGCGCGATCGCGACGCGCTGCTGCTGGCCGCCTGACAACTGATTCGGGAAGTGGTGGAACCGATCGCCGAGCCCCACGGCCGCCAGCGCGTCCATTGCCCGCTTGTGGCGCTCAGCGGTCTTCAGCTTCTCCGCGCCGTTGTAGAGCATCGGCAGCTCGACGTTGTCGAGCGCTGTGGTGCGCGAGAGCAGGTTGAATCCCTGGAACACGAAGCCGATTTTTCGATTCCGGATGATCGCGAGCTCGTCCTTCGACATCCGGGAGACGTCCTTCCCATCCAGAATATACGTGCCGCTGGTGGGGCGATCCAGGCACCCGAGGATGTGCATCAGGGTTGACTTGCCGGATCCCGAGGGACCCGTGACCGCAACGAACTCCCCGGGCTCAACGTCAAGGTTCGCGCCGCGAAGAGCGCGCACGGTGACTTCGCCGACATGGTACGTCTTAACGAGGTCGCGGATCGAAATAACAGCTGCCATTGGATGAATTCGTGTCGGTCAGCGCGCTCATTATTGGGACGTCGGACAATCGGATTCCGGTCCGATCGTCCGATCCGATTCGTTATCGCCCGCCTCGACCGCCTCCGCCACCTCCACCGCCGGGGCCTCCTGGGCCGCCGGGGCGTCCGCGCTGCGGACCCATCAGCGGGTTATTGGCGTTTCCGCCGGCCGGGGTCGTCGGCTGCTCGAGGATGACGTTGGTCACGGCCTCTGCTCCCTCGTGTACTTCCGGCGGCGCCTCGATGATTTCGATGTTCGTACCGTCGGTCACGCCGAGGCGCAGTCGAACCTGCTTGATCAGCTTGTTTTCCCACAGCCAGGCGCTCCCGCGGCTCTCAACTGTCGGCAGCGGGCCAAACAGCGAATCGATAGTTGTCGCGGTTCCCGACATCGACGGAGTGCTGGCGACACGCCCCATCGGAGATGTACGACTGCCGCCCTGAGCGTTGGCGTTCTGTCGGTTGGTGCTCCCAGGCTGTGCGCTGCCGGGCCCGCCGCGGCCGCCCTGAGCCTGTCCGCCGCCCGGTCCCTGTGCCGCGGCACCGCCGCGATCGCCACCCTGGCCGCCGCCGAAGCCGCCGCGTCCGCCACCCTGTGCGGCGCGCTGCGCCATTCGTTCCTGGAATGCCGCGCGCTCTTCCGGCGTCATCGCCGCCATTCGCTCTTCCATCCGCTTGCGACGCTCTTCGGGCGTCATGTTCGGATCGAATCCGCCGAGTCCGGCCCCGCCAGACCCGCCCCGGCCGCCGCCAGCGTCTGCGGCATTACCTGCGCCGGGAGTTCCAGGGCCAGGGGTTGCCATTCGGTCGCCGCCACCGCGGCTCTCTGCTGCAGAGCCCTGACGCTGCCGCTGTCCTTGAGGAGCTGCGCCAGCCTGCGGCGCGGCAACCGTCGCCGACGATGTGGGGGGCGCTGCGGGCGGATTCGCGGCCGGGGTTGTTGCAGGCGCACCCGTTGCCGGCTGACCACTCCCAGGCGCACCGTTGCCGGGGCCTCCGTTACGTGCGTTGCGGCCGCCGAATCCTCCGCGGCCGAAATCGGGAGGTGGCGCTTGTTTGAGCGCTGCGAAGATCTCCGCGGTCGGCCGAAAGCGTGTTGCCGCCGTCGGGACACGGAGCACGTTCGTCTTGCGCGCGATCTCGATAATGACGTTCGCCGTCATGCCCGGCTTCAGCTTCAATTGCGCGTTCGGCACGTTGATGACGGTTTGATACGTCACGACGTTCTGCACGGTCGTCGGCTGCAGGCGCACCTGCTGGACCGTTCCGGTGAATTGTTCGGTCGGGAACGCGTCGACCCTGAACGTGACGGTCTGGCCCGGACGCATGCGGCCCACGTCCGCTTCGTCGATGTTCGCGTTGACCTGCATCTTCGTCAGGTCGGCCGCGAGGATATACAGTGTCGGCGCCGACATCCCTGCGTTCACCGTCTGGCCGGGTTCTACGGAACGCTGAATGACGATGCCGTCGATGGGGGCCGTGATGACGGTGTGCTCGCGGTTGACCTCGGCGGTGTGGAGCTGCGACTTCGCCTGAACCAGGGCCGCTTCGGACGAACGTATCTGCGCTTCGGCAGACCGCACGTTCACGTCCGCCGTCTCGAGTTCGGTTCGTGGCAGCAGGTTCTTATCGAAGAGCGCCTTCGCGCGGTCGAGCTTCTGCTTTGCGTCCGAGAGCGCGACCTTCAGGCGTTCCAGATCCGCTTCCGATCGCGTAACGTTCGCGCGTTGCTGCTCGATCTGCGTGTCGAGAATCGTCGGGTCGAGCCGTGCGATCACCTGCCCCTTTTTCACGATCGAGTTGAAGTCGGCGTAGAGCTCCTGCACAATGCCGCCGACCTGCGTGCCGACCTGCACGGTCGTGACGGCCTCGAGCGTACCGGTCGCCTGCACGGAATCGACGACATCGCCGCGCGTGATCTGCGCGGTCCGAACCTCGGGCTCTTTGGTGGTCTTGCGCATGTAATACGCGCCACCGGCGCCACCGACAACGGCAAGCAGGATGATGATCGTGATGAGTTTTTTCATGTGTGCGTCTGGACGCTACGAGTGCTGGGCAGCCCCGAGCGCAGTCCTTTCCAGCCTTCTTCAAAGATCGTGTACACGGTTGGCACGAATACCAGCGTGATGAGCGAGGACGCGGCGAGTCCGCCGATGACCATGCGCGCGCGCGGCGCCTGCAGCTCGGCGCCTTCTCCATTCCCAAGCGACATCGGCACCAGACCGACGGCAACGATGACGACGAGAACAGTCTTGCGCATAGTCTCCGTATTGAGGTCTCTCCGAAACACTACTGGCCGCCGCCGACCACCGCGGTGCCGCCACCGGCTACCGCTGCGCCGACGCCGCGTGTGCCGACGCGTTGCACCATGTCGAAGTTGACCAGGGCTTTACGGTAATTGAGTACCGCGCGGAGCTCGTTGTTTCGCGCATCGGCGAAGTCACGCTGCGCCTGGACGACTTCGTAGTTGGTCGCCATCCCGACATCGGCTTTGCTCTGCGCGGCCTCGAGCCGCTTCTGCGCGAGCTCGCGGGCGGCGGCGGCGGTCTGCACGCTGTCGAGGCTGCTCTGGACCGTCAAGGCCGCGTTGGTGACATCGGTGGCGATCTGGAGCTCGAGCGCCTTCAGGTTGACCTCTGTCTGCTGAAGAGACAGTTTTGATCGCGCTACCGTTGCCTCCTGCGCGCTTTTGCCGAGCGGGTACGCGAATGTGAATCCCGCGGTCCATGCTGGCGCGTCGAAGCCGCTGATGTTCCGCAGCGCGTCCAGGTACCCGGACGGGATAACCGTGGAGACCGGTCCGCCTGTCAGCGGGTCGACCTCGCCGGTTCGCTGGAGGAACGGCCCACCGAGACCGTTCAGCCCGTAATTCGCCGTGAGGTTGAGTTGCGGTTTGGTCGCGTCGATCTGATTGCTCAAGTTGATGTCGCTGATCTTCAGGTTGTTCTTGGACTGCTGAAGATCGGTGCGCTGGCCCAGCGCACGCGCGACGGCGGCCTCCAGATCAATCGGTTCCGGCGTGGTCGATGGCCGATCGACAGGATTCAGGGAGGAGGTCCACAACGGATCGTCGGTGCCGCTGACGATCAGGCGTTTCAACGCAAGCTCCGACGTCCTCACGGTTGCCTGCGACACCACGAGCGTGTTCCGGCGGGATGCGGCCTCCGCCTGCGCCGACACCACATCGATCGGGGCAAGCGTGCCGATCTCGACGCGCGACTGGTTGTCCTGGATCAGCCGGTTGGCCAGATCGAACGAGTTCTGCGCGGCCTCGACGGCCTGGATCGCGTAGACCAGATCCCAGTAGGCATTCCGCACGTTGGCCTGTGTCGTGGCGGTCGTCGCGGTGAGCGTAATCTCGTCGTTCTGCTGCGACAGGCGGTTCGTCTTTATCGCGGCGCGCGTCGAGTCGATCTTGAAACCCCGCCACAGAGGCTGAGTAAGGTTCCCCGTCAGGCCCGATTGGAACTGCGGGTTACGGATGTTGACCGAGCTCGGGCTGTTGAACCGGCTGTTCGTCCAGCTCAGGGCGTAGTTGCCGCCACCCTTCCAGAGGTTCTGGGCGATGCCGCTCGACCAGCTGTCGCGGACGCTCGTCGTCGGCGTGGAAATACCCTGCGTGGTCACGCGCGGCAGGTCAGTGGTTTTGTTGTTGCTCGCGGCCGACGTGAGATTGAGCCGGTAGCTCGCCTCGAGCCCCGCGATCGTGAAGTCCGTCAGGCGCGGCGTAATGCGCGCGACGGCAATGTCGATGTTTTTTTCCGTCCCCCGCGCGACCGCGTCCTCGATCGTGATGTCGACACGCGGCCCTGGCGTCTGAAACGGCGGGACAGCCTGCACAGCCGCCACCGGCGTCTGCGCGCCCGTTGATTGCGCCTGCGCTTGCGCGATCAGCGCCCTGACGTGTTCGATACTCGTGTCCTGCGCGGCGGCGGGAAACGCGGCGGCGAGAACGAAGCCGGCTACTGCCAGCATGCGTGTGGTAGTCACGAAAGCCTCCAGAGATGTGGTGCGAGCTTGAGATCGCCGCCTACCGGCGGCCGTTGGGATCGTTCTTACGACGCTCGGCCTCGCGGCGCGCAAACAACGCGTCGAGCTTTGTGCGCTGCTCCGGCGTCAACAGGCGGTGCATACGGTACAACATGACCGTGCGTTTTGTGGTCAGATTTGCGCGGGCCTGTTCGGCCTGCCCAACCTGACGTGTGACGACGGCGATATCGGCGGTCCCCTCCTTGATGAGGCTGGCCACCGCGTCGTCGAGCTTGTCCAGCTCTTCCTTCGCGGCCCGAAGCGACGGCAGCGTCGCCTGAAAAATGTCGTCGATGTCCTTCGACTGCTTGTCCGTAATCCCCAGGTCGGCCCGGGTGTCGGCTGCAATCCACCACGGTACCCGGTGGGGGTCTTTGCCGTCCTTATTGTTGTCTCTCCCGCCTTTACCGTCGGTGCCGCCACGGCTGTCAGGAGGCCGAGTGTCCGCACCGCGAGCGCCCGGCTCAGGCTTCTGGGCCGATGCCTGGTCGCAAGGGGGAGACGCGGCCGAGATGGGTGTTGCGCTGACAAGCGCGGCTGCGAGGAACCAAGCTGTTCGACTTGCCATAACGTGCTGACTTTCTCCGGACTGGTTACAGGGCGTAATACGACCCTCTTCGGCACGTCGTTTACCTTCCATTGTGAAGCCCGATGCCCCATACCCGTCCCCTGTCACAGTTAAATCACTGACTCGTGAGGAGATGCCGGCTGGCTGTTCCTTGCACCGTGGCCAGGCCAGCAAGGGCCCTGCAGACGGGAGCAGACGATCGTGCGTATCGCACTCACAGCATGCTTAATCCTGGCCGCGCTCCTCGGCGGCGTCGGCGTCGGCCGTGCCTACGATCGCGACGAAACGGTTCTCACCGTCCAGGTTTCATCAGCCGACCATGAGATGGAGGAGGGCTGTTTCTCTCTGGGGGATAGCGCCACAGTCATGGTCAAGCCGGGAAGCGACCTCTACCGCTTCCTCGCTCGCCAGCGCGGCCACAAGGTGAAGATCCTGCTCGAGGAATCCAAAGGGCCGGAACTCTCGCGGCTCGAACGCTAAGAGCTGACCAAGGGGCGCGCCGCGTCGCCGAGCGAAACTGCCTGATTTGACGGTGTCGTGCGAGTGGCCTGTTACGATCCGCAGAACTGTTCCAGTTTCCTGATCACTTCACCCACAATATTGTTCGGCGTCGATGCGCCTGCCGTCAGGCCGATGACCACCGGTCCCGACTGCGGGAGCCACCCGCGGGTGAGGTCCTCGATTCCCACCGTCGTCGACGGAGCCCCGACCGGGCGGTGACGGATGTCGGCGGCTGATGTCATGCATTCCGGATCCGCGACGTGGTATGTGGGCACCTTTTCGGCGCAGATACGCGCCAGGTTGCATGTGTTGCTGCTGTTGTACCCGCCGACCACCAGCATCAGGTCGAGCTTTTCCTGGTCGAGCAACGTAATCACGGCGTCCTGGCGTTCCTGCGTCGCGCTGCAAATCGTATCGAACGCGCGGAACTGGGTCGCGAGAGCCGCCTCGCCGTAGCGTGCGCGCATCGCGTCGCGGAACATCTCGCCGATCTCCAGCGATTCGGACATCAGCATGGTCGTCTGGTTTGCGCAGCCGACACGTTGGAGATCTCGATCCGGATCGAAGCCGGGGGAGGCGGCGGCGGTGAACCGCTCGAGAAACGCCGCGCGATCTCCGCCCGATCGAATGTACTCGCACACGATGTTCGCTTCCGTCCGATCGAGCACGATCAGGTAGTGCCCCTGGGGGAATTTCAGCGCCTGTGACGCGGTTGCGCGGGTTTCCTCATGCTTCACCTTGCCGTGAATAACCGAGGTGAATCCCTCCCGCGCGTACCGCACGACGTTCTTCCACACATTCAAGACCGACCCGCACGTCGTATCCACCAGCGTGCTTCCCTGGCTCGACAGCTGGGCCATGTCGGTGACCGTAACGCCGAAAGCCGGAAGGATCACGACATCGTCGGGGCCCAGAAGGTCGGTGCGTTCGCCGGGATCCGACAGGAAGCGAATGCCGGCTTCGCGGAGGCGATCGTTGACGTGCGGATTGTGAATGATCTCGCCGGTCAGGAAGACGTTGCGGCCGGGGAACCGGCGCCGCGCCTGGTACGCGTAATCGACCGCGCGGTCAACACCGTAACAGAAGCCGAACTCGCGCGCGAGATGGACGGTCAACCTGCCGGAGTCATAGCGGAAGTCGTTGGTCCTGACCCGATCGACGATCGCGCTGTCGTAGGCGGCGGCGAGCTCGCCGGCAACGGCCTCCTTCATGTCGAGGCCCTTGCGAAATATCAACGGTTGGGACAAGCCCCTTACCTGGCCCGATCGCCGGCGCGCGGCGTGAAGGCATCCAGTGCCCGCAGCTCCGGAACCGCGGTGCGCGACAGCGACGCGTCGAGCTCGGAGAGGAACGCCTCATCGCCAATCGCGCTGACCGTCTGGACGCGCGCGTCGCGTCCGGCCGAGCCAGGAGCATTCGCGACGCGTGCCTGGACGGCAGACGCGTTGGGCGCCACCAGCGAATGACGCAGATCCATCATTTGCCCGACGCCGACACCGACGATGAGGCCGGCGGCCGCCGCGGCGGCAATCCAGCGTGACACGTGCGAGGTGCGAGAGGTCAGCGGCTGTGCGAATCGCGGAAAGGCAATGACACGCGCGGGCCGCCCGGCGGCTTCGAGTCGACGGAAGATCTGCGCCTGCTGGGCCGCCAGCCGTTCGGCGGAAAAACTCTCGTCGGCCTGGGTGATGGCGTCGACGCGAATGCTCTCGAGCCAGGCCGAAAAGTCGGCAAAGCGAGCGCGGCAGGCCACGCAGCCGTCGAGATGGGGATGCGAAAGCCGCCCGTCCGTCCAGATCGCGGCCAGGCCGGCGTCGTCCAGGTGCGCGCTGAGCCTCAATCGGTTAAGGATTGACATGGCGTTTCTCCAGTTTCATTTCGGCGGCGGGGCCCTCGGCCATCAGCGTGCGAAGCTTCCGGATCGCACGGAACAGGTGCACGCGCACGGTCGATTCGTTCAAACCTGTCAGCGCGCTGACCTCCCGCGATGTACAGCCCTCGTAGTGGCTCAACATGAATACCGAGCGCTGCCGCTCCGGGAGCTTGGACAGCGCGCGCGCCAGCCGTTCACGCCGCTCGCGTGACAACATCTGATCTTCGGGTGACGGACCCTTGCCGGCCACCCGCTCTCCGAAGTCGCGCTCGCCCGATGGGCCGTCGGGCATCGGCGCGATCCAGCGTTCACGCCGGGTGCGCGCCTTGATTCGGTCCAGGCATCCGTTGATCAGAATGCGCGTGAACCAGACCTCAAAGGGGAGCTCTTCGCGGAAGGACGCCAGGTGGGAGTATGCCTTGACGAAGGCATCCTGCACCGCCTCGTCGGCCTCAGCCACATCGCGCATGTAATGAAACGCGATCCGCGAGGCGCGTCGCTGGTGCCTGGCCACCAGTTCGGCGTAGCGCTCGCGGGCCTCGGCATGCCGTCCTTCGGCCTGCATGCCTTTGACGGCCGAGGCGGCGACGCTGTCCGCTTCGCGGCCGGCCAAGCCGGTCGCCTGAGCTCCTGTCATGCATTACGCCTCAAGGGCCGGAACGTTTACTGGGCTTCAAGAATCCGGGCAGCAGCGTGCGGACGGACCTCCGTCCATTATATCGACAGAGTTGTCTATATCGACAGAGTTGTCGTCGGGCGGGGTGAAAAGCGCGTGGATCAGCCGCGCGAGGCGCGGCGCATTGTGATGAGTTTTGTGCCGGGAAAGTAGCGCTGCAGGACGGCTGTTATGCTGGCGCCGGCGCGAATGCGCGCGAGGGCACCCGCCTGACACAGGCCGACGCCGTGACCGAACCCGCGTCCTTCGAAGACGAACGTCCGGCCCTCGCGGTGCACGTCGAACCACGTGCTCTTGACCGTTCGTGCGCCAAAGGCCTGCGCCAGCACTTCGCGCAGCGCTTCGCCGCGCACAATACGTTCCCCGGTCCCGCGAATCGCGACGCTCTCGGCGCGTCCCGCGCCGTCGCGCTCGAGCACCTGGATACTGTCGAGCCTCGCTCCGACGCGCGTTCGTGGATCCTTGTTGAGCGCCGCGAGCACGGCACTGCCGGGCGCTTCATACCGCCACGCGGCGTGCGCGTCTGCGGCCGGGCCACCGTCAGCAATCGACACCAGGTACGGACTTCCAGGGCCGCCCCAGACGTCATCCGGTCTGCTCGTGTGCCCGCCGCAATCCGCGTGAAAGAGTGCGTTTGCCGGCGCGCCATCGAACCACAGCACCGTTCCGGCCGTGTGGCCCACGGCCTCAGCCGATTGTGGGGACCATCGCGATGTCGTCAGGCGTGACGGCTGAAACAACTGACAGTGGGTCGTGGAACACACGTCGAAACCTTCCGCCGCATGTCGGCCCAGATGTGCGAGCGCGTACGTGCGTCCAATTACCGCCTGTACCTCGAGCATGCGCTCGACGATGGAGGGTTCGCCGGACGGAGGCGCGAATTCCGAGAGAATCGCCGCCTGGACGTAGTCCTCGAGCGGCACCTTGCGAATGGTGAGCTTGTTTCCGTTCCTGATGCCGACGCGGATCGTCGCCGGCGCTGAGGGCTTGGTCGGAGGGAGCATCGCCCGCCCGGCGGGAGCTGAACAGCCGAAAGCAAAGGCCGCGACGACGGCGGGAACACACCACGACCACTTCATATCAGCTTTGTCGGCTCGACAACGTTATAAACTTAGCGCGCCCTAGACAATATGGAAATGACCGGCTCTCCATCGTAACGTTGTGGTGCGTTGCAGCACTCAACCACGGTGGACGGAGCCACCGACAGCGCGGGTTGGCACCACGAAGGCGCCAGAGCCGCATCGAAGGGAGCCGGTCATGGAGGACGTTATCACGCACGTGGGCATTGACGCGCACAAGAAGGATCTCTTTATCGCGATGCTGGTCGGGACCGCGGCGACGCCGGTGACCTGGACGGTCCCGAACGAGCCGAACGCCGTTCGACGGTTGGTGCGCAAGATCGAGCGCGAGGCGCCGGGTCCGGTGCGCGTCTGTTACGAAGCCGGCCCGTGCGGCTACGCGTTGCAGCGGCAGCTGACGACGACGCGGGTGACGTGTCAGGTGATTGCGCCGGGATGATTCCCCGCAAGCCGGGCGATCGGGTCAAGACGGATCGTCGCGACGCACGCAAGCTGGCGGAGCTGTTCCGGGCAGGGTTGCTGACCGAGGTCCACCCGCCGACGCCCGACCAGGAGGCGGTGCGGGATCTCTGCCGGGCGCGGGACGATGTGCGGGAAGACTTGCAGCGGGCGCGTCATCGCATGGGGAAGTTGCTGCTCCGGCGGGGACTGCACTACAGCGGTCGCAACTGGACGCGGGCGCACCGGGCCTGGATCGATGGGCTCGCATGGACGCACGCCGCCGAGCGCGTGGTCGTGGACGACTACTTGTTGGCGATCGATCACTTGGAGGCGCGCATGGGCGAGCTCGATGCGCGTCTGGGCGAGGTCGCGGGGACCGATCCGTATCGGGAGCCGGTCGGGTACCTGCGGTGTTTCCGCGGCGTCGACACGTTGACGGCGATACTGGTGTTGGCGGAACTGCACGACGTGCGTCGGTTTCCCTCGGCGCGGGCGTTGATGGCCTATCTGGGGCTCGTGCCGGGCGAGGACTCGAGCGGCGAGAAACATCGGCGCGGCCGGATCACGCGCACGGGAAACACGCTGGTGCGCCGGCTGCTGGTGGAGGCAGCGTGGCACTATCAGCATCGCGCCAGCATCGGGGTTGGCCTCGCCCATCGA
>JBBQEJ010000085.1:0-21494 GCA_038320555.1 Vicinamibacterales bacterium
TCGCGCGCGCCGTGTCGCGCGCGACCGCCAGGACGTGCTGGAGGTCGGCCGAGCCGTCCTCCCCCGTCGGCGTGCCGACGGCGATGAAGATGATCTGGGCGTTCCGGACACCGCGCTCGAGCGCGGTGGTGAAAGTCAGCCGCTTTTCACTGCGGTTCCGGCGGACCAGCTCTTCCAGGCCGGGTTCATAGATCGGAACCTTCCCACGTTGCAGCAACCGGATCTTGGCGGGGTCCTTGTCGACGCAAACGACCTCGTTACCGTTTTCGGCCAGACAGGCGCCTGCCACCAGTCCTACGTAGCCACTCCCAACGACGGCTATTTTCATCCTCGCTGCCCTTCCAGAGTGATAAATCGTTAAAGGTAGCATAGCCTGAAAAAGGGTGTCAATCTGTTGAACGACAAGGATTTGCGTTACTTTCGGTGTGCTACGATCCAGCCGCGTGCGCATCCTGATCGACTACCGCCCGGCGCTTCGGCAACGGACCGGTGTCGGGGAATACGTCCACGGCCTTGCCACCGCGCTCGCCGTGCGTCTCCCTCCGGAGGACTCGGTGACGCTGTTTTCCAGTTCCTGGAAAGACCGGCTTCCGGCAGGGGTGGTGCCCGGCACGCTTCAGCACGACATCCGCATCCCTGTCCGGCTCCTCAACTTCGCGTGGCATCGGCTTGAGTGGCCGCCCGTCGAATGGCTCGGGGGCGCGGCCGACATCGTCCAATCGATGCACCCTTTGATGATTCCGGCCCGGAATGCCGCCCGGATCATCACGATCCATGACCTCTATTTCCTCGACCGTCCGGAACACACGGCGGCGGAAATCCGCCGGGACTATCCCACGCTGGCCGCCGATCACGCACGGCGCGCCGACGGGATCATCGTCAACTCTGATTACACGAAACGTCAGGTGATCGAGCGGTTGGGCGTTGACGGCGAACGAATCACCGTCTGCACACCAGGCAATCCGGGATGGGCGCGCCGGGCTGAGCCTCAAAGGCCAGGGCCGATACTGTTTGTGGGGACCGTCGAACCGCGAAAGAACCTGCGCCAATTGATAGATGCCTACTCCGGGCTGCTGGAGCGCAGGGCCGACATGCCCGACCTCGTGCTGGCGGGTGCGTTCCCTGCGTCGATGAGAGGCCTGTTAAAGGGGACCACGTCTCCCGAAAAGGCAATCAACCGCATTCGGCTGACGGGCTATGTCAGCGACGACGAGCGGCAACGTCTGTATCGCGAGGCGTCAATGCTCGTTCTCCCTTCGCTCGACGAAGGTTTCGGCATCCCCGCCCTGGAGGCCATGACGATTGGTGTACCGGTCGTGGCCTCGAACCGCGGCGCCCTGCCGGAGGTCGTCGCGGATGCCGGCATCCTCGTGGATCCTGAAGATCGGGCGGCGCTGGCGGCGGCGATTGAGCGCGTCCTCGACGGGGAACTGCTGAGACGGCAAATGGCGGACGGAGGCGTGGCGCGCGCTGCGCGGTTCAGCTGGGCATCGAGCGCCGCCCGGCTTCACGAGGCATACCGGACGGCGCTCCTTCGACGGAGAGCCGCGTGAGCTCCCCGCTGCGTATCGGGATTGATGCGCGCGAGCTCCTTGGCGAGACCACCGGCGTCGGGCGGTACCTTGGCGAGCTGTTGCGACGATGGACCGCGAGAGAGGATGCGGCCGCGCGGCGCTTCATTCTTTACAGCCCGGAGGCCTTGCGTCTGCCGCTCGGCGAAGGGCTGGCCGAGACACGGATCCTCCCCGGGGGCACTGGCACGTCGTGGGAACAGATGGCGCTTCGAAAGGCTGTGCGCCGCGACAAACCCGATGTCTTCTTTGCCCCTGCGTATACCGCGCCGCTTGGTCTCGGGGTGCCCCTTGCGGTCACGATCCACGACATCTCGTTCTTCGCCCATCCGGAGTGGTTCCGCCCACGTGAACGCCTGCGTCGGCGGTTGTTGACAACGCACGCGGCTCGCACTGCTCGAGTCATTTTTACGGACTCCGAGTTTTCACGATCGGAGATAGAAACGCGGCTGAAGATCGAACCTCAGCGAGTGCAGGTGATTCCGCCGGGCGTTGCGTCTCCCGGATCCCGGCCCCCTGATCCCGCCCTTCGACATGCTCAGGGCGCCCCGAGGCTCTCGAGGGGCGGATCCCGGATCCCGTTAGTCCTCTTCGTAGGCTCTCTTTTCAACCGCCGCCGTCTTCCCGATCTCATCGCCGCATTTGCGCGAGCGGCCTCGACGCTTCCCGACGCGCGGCTCGTCATCGTCGGGGCCGATCGCACGTGGCCGGCGCAGGATCTGGAAGCCGCAGCGGCGTCATGTGGAGCCGGCGCGAAGGTGCAGGTCCTCAGTTACGTCGGCGAGGACGTACTGCGCGACCTCTATGCACGGGCGTCCGTCTTTGCTTTCCTGTCCGAGTACGAGGGGTTCGGCCTGACTCCGTTAGAGGCCTTGACCGTGGGCGTGCCGATCGTCGTGCTCGACACGCCGGTCGCACGCGAAGTGTACGGGGCGGCGGCGGAATACGTCCCGCGCGGCGACATCGAGGCCACTGCCCTGGCTCTCGGCCAGTTTCTGCGCTCCCCCGCCGCCGGCCGAGAGCAGCTCGCGCGGGCCCCCGCGGTACTCGCGCGCTACTCGTGG
Source organism: Vicinamibacterales bacterium (assembly GCA_038320555.1). GTDB lineage: Bacteria > Acidobacteriota > Vicinamibacteria > Vicinamibacterales > 2-12-FULL-66-21 > JALZOC01. The sequence goes on from JBBQEJ010000085.1 coordinate 2,636, forward strand.
GAACGCGCCGCCGCGGAAACGCTGGGGCATATCGAGAGGATTGCGAAGGAGACATGAGACAGGAGACAGGAGACAGAATACAGGGTGAGAGACAGAATTCAGAAGGCAAGAGACCGGAGATAGGGTGAGGACGGAATTCAGTAGTCAGGAGACAGGAATCAGAGTGTCGACGGGAGTCACGCACGATATGTATCACCCTGTCTCCTGCCTCCTGTCTCCTGTCTCCTGACAATAACCAGCGATGAGCATCGCGCCAACGCTTTCGATCGTGATCGTGAACTACAACGCGCAGGAGCATCTCGAGAACTGTCTCGCGTCGCTGACCTCCTCGCCGCCTTCAATCGCTCACGACATCATCGTCGTCGACAACGCGTCAACGGACCGAAGCGTTGAGGCCGTCCGCGCCGGCTGGCCGGGGATCACGGTCATCGAACAGCCGTCGAACGTCGGGTTTGCCGCGGGGAATAATGCCGGTATCCGTGCCTCGCACGGCATGCTGATCCTGCTCCTCAACAACGACACCATCGTCCCGGGAGGCGCGATCGATGCGCTGGTGGGGCGGCTGCTGGCCCGTCCGGATGCGGCCGTGGCCGGGCCGCGGCTGGTCGACAAGACGGGACGCGCCGAGCTGTCGTTCGGTCCGATGATCTCTCCGATCAATGAAGCGCGCCAGAAACTGACGACGAAGTTGCACGACCTTGGGGTCGCACGCTGGGTGGAGCGCGCCACACGCCGCGAGCGCTATGTTGACTGGGTGAGCGGGGCATGCCTCCTCGTACGCCGGACGGATGCGGAGCAGGCTGGGCTCCTCGACGAGCGGTACTTTCTGTACACTGAAGACGTGGACTTCTGCGCGGCGATCCGAGCGCGGGGCCGACGCGTACTCTTCACGCCGGCGGCCGAGGTCGTCCATCTTCGCGGTCGCTCCCGATCGACCGCTCCGCAGGCGATGAACGCGGCCTATCGCCGCAGCCACGTTGCGTTCTACGACAAGCATCACCCCGGGTGGGCGCCGCTCCTGCGGCTCTATCTGCGCATGAAGGGACAGCTCCCGCGGTAGAATCTCGTGTCTTGAGAATCGCCATCGACGCCCGCAAGCTGCGCGATTACGGCATCGGCACTTACGTTCGTAACCTGCTCCGGCACCTGTCGCGGCTTGATTCCGAGACGGACTACGTCCTGCTCTGTCGCGCCGAGGATTCCGGCGTGGTGGATGAGCTCGGCGAAAATTTCAGGACGATCCCGGAAGGGGCCCGGCCGTACTCCGTCAGTGAACAGCTTCGCATCCCCCTGGATATCCGCCGCGAAGGGATCGATCTCTTCCATGCGCCCCACTACGTGCTCCCGCTGCTCACGCCGTGCAAGTCGGTCGTCACCATCCACGACTGCATTCATCTCCGCTTCCCGCAGTACCTGCCGAATCGGCTCGCGTACGCGTATGCGCGCTCGTCGCTCTGGATTGCCACGCATCGCTCGAATCGCGTGCTGACCGTCTCAGAGGCGTCGAAGCGCGACATCCTCCGGTATTTTCGGGTCCCGGAGGGCAAGATTGACGTCATTTACAACGCGATCGACGAACGCTACGGCGAAACCCCTTCGGCAGACGAGGTCGAGCGGGTGCGCGATCGGTACCAGCTGAATGCGCCGTACGTGCTGTATGCGGGCAACATCAAGCCGCACAAGAACCTCGAACGCCTCATCGAGGCGTTTCACACCCTGCGCCAGGACGGCGATCTGGCACACGTGAAGCTGCTCATCATCGGCGACGAGATCTCGAAGTACGCGACGCTGCGGCGCGCCGTCCACAGATACAAGCTGCACAAGCACGTGCGGTTCTTTGGATTCGTGCCGGACAAGACGCTTGCCGTCCTGTACCGTCTGGCCCGCGTGTTCGTGTTCCCGTCGTTGTATGAGGGATTCGGGCTGCCGCCGCTCGAAGCGATGGCGAGCGGCACGCCGGTCATCACGTCCAACGTGTCGTCGCTTCCGGAAGTCGTCGGTGAGGCCGCGCTGCTGATCGATCCTCTCAATCCCGCAGCGATCGCCGACGCGATGCGCCGTGTGCTGATGGACTCCGATCTGCGCGAGAATCTTCGCGAGAAAGGGCTCAAGCGAGTGCGCGAGTTCTCCTGGGAGCGTTCCATTCGCCGGGTGCGGGAGATTTACGACGAGGTGCTGGCAGATTGACACGACATTCGCGGTTCGCGGTTGGCGCTTCGCCGTTCGGGGTTCGCGGTTCGGCGTCCGCCAGTCCATTGGAAGCCCGGATGGTGCCTGGCAGCTCGGATCTCAATCGGACTCCCGAATCGCGACTCGCGAACGGCGAGCCGCGACCCGAATCGCGAAGCGCGAAGCGCGAACCGCCAGCCGAGTCGCGAACCGCGAACCGCGAACCGCGGCCACCGAAGGTGGCCCTCGTGCACGACTGGCTGACCGGGATGCGTGGCGGCGAGAAAGTGCTCGACGCCATCTGTCAGCTCTATCCTGATGCGACGCTTTACACGCTGGTGCAGGTGCCCGGATCGGTGTCCGCAGGCATCGAGCAACGCAGGATCAAGCGGTCAGTCGTCCAGTGGCTGCCTCGATCGGGCCAACTTTATCGTCAGTACCTCCCGCTGTTTCCGGCAGCCGTCGAGCTCTTCGACCTGGACGGTTACGATCTTGTGATCAGCAGCAGTCACTGCGCGGTGAAGTCGGTCATTCGGGGTATCGCCGCCACCCATGTCTGTTATTGCCACTCGCCGATGCGGTACGCCTGGGATCAGTTCGAGGCGTATTTTGGTCCGGACCAGGTCGGCAAGGTAAGAAGCCGGGTCCTACGCCCTATTCTGGCGCACCTGGCCCGCTGGGATGCCGCAACGGCCGGGCGTGTCGACCGCTTTCTTGCGAACTCTCAATATGTTGCGGGCAGGATCCGCCGATACTATAATCGCGGGTCGACCGTTGTGTATCCTCCTGTTGATACGACCTTTTACCGGCTTCCGGAGCCTTCTGGGCGCCATCAGCCCGAAACCAGCTTCCTTATTGTGTCTGCGTTAGTGCCCTATAAACGACTGGATGTCGCGATTGATGCCTGCCGAAGGGCCAAGGTCCCCCTGAAGATTGTAGGGCGAGGGCCCGAAGAAGCCCGATTGCGTCAGTTGGCCGGAGCCGACGTCGAGTTCCTGGGATGGCGCAGCGACGAAGACATCCGCGATCTGTATGGCCGGACCACGGCTGTGCTGCTCCCTGGGACGGAAGACTTCGGGATGGTGCCGGTCGAAGCGCAGGCCTGTGGCACGCCGGTGGTGGCCCTCCGGGCCGGGGGAGCCTGCGAGACGGTCGTGGACGAGGTGACCGGCGTGCTGGTCGAGGACGAGTCGGCCGAGGCCTTCGCAACCGGGCTGTCGCGCGCCCGCGCGCTCGACAGAGACCCGGCGGCCATTCGCGCAAATGCCGAACGATTCTCGCGTGCCCGATTCATGACGGATTTCCAGGCCGCCATTGCCGACGCGCTGGCCGCACGAGAGGCCGCGCGATGATGCGGCGGTACAACCGGCTGCTCGCGCTGTTTTTCGTCGCTACCGACGCGACCATCAGCGCGGTGTCGTTCGCACTCTCATACATGCTCCGGTTCCACTGGCTGGCCGGCGTCGTTCCGGTCACCAAGGGGTATCCGCAGTTCGAGTACTACCGCAAGCTTCTTCCGTTCGTGATGGTGATCCTTCCCGTCGCGTTCCACATCCAGGGCCTCTATCACCTGCGCCGCGGGCGTTCCCGCGTCGACGACTTCTTTGCGGTGTTCGTCGGCAGCATCCTCGCGGTGGTGTTCGGTGTCGGCGGCACGCTGTACTACAACACGTACTTCGTGCCGGATCCGTTGAAGGACGCCGGGGTCTACGAGGTGTCGCAGGTCGTCTGGGCGCTCTACCTGGTGCTCAACGTCGTGCTCGCGTATGCGTCCCGCGAAGTCGTACGCGAGGCGCTCGAGCGCCGGTGGAAAGCGGGCATCGGCCTGAAGCGTGTCCTCATCGCGGGCGCGAGCGACCTTGGCAAGCTGGTCGCCGACAAAGTCCTCGAGCATCGGGAGCTCGGATTCAAAGTCGTCGGCTTCCTCGACGACCGCGCCGCCGGCGATCACATCGGGTATCGCGGCCTGCCGCTCCTCGGGACGCTTAACGAAGCCGACGACATCATCCGCCAGGAAAACATCGATCATGTCTACGTCGCCCTTCCCCTGGAGGAGCACGTCAAGATGCTCGCCATCGTGGAAGCCACGAACCGGGAAGCGGTCGAAGTCCACGTGGTCCCCGATCTGCTGCAGTTCATCGCCCTGCGCGCGCGGCTTGAAAATCTCGACGGCGTTCCAATCATCAGCCTGAACGACGTGCCGCTGCGCGGCTTCAACAGCATCCTGAAGCGCGCCATCGACGCCTGCATCTCGGCTGGAGCGCTCCTGGGGCTGTCGGTCCCCTTCGGCATCATCGCCGCGATCATCAAGTACACGTCACCCGGACCGGTTTTCTATAAACAGGAGCGCATGGGCCTCGATGGCAAGGCGTTCCAGGTGTACAAGTTCCGTTCGATGTACCCGGGCGCCGAGGATGAAACCGGACCCATCTGGGCGCGAGACGATGACCCTCGGTGCACCCCGGTCGGGCGATGGCTGCGGCGCATGGATTTCGACGAGCTGCCTCAGCTCTGGAACGTGCTGCGCGGCGACATGTCGATCGTGGGTCCCCGGCCGGAACGCCCCTACTTCGTCGAGCAGTTCAAGCACAGAATTCCCCAATACATGCTGCGCCACAAGGTGAAGGCTGGCATCACGGGGTGGGCGCAGGTGAACGGCTGGCGCGGCAACACGTCGCTCGAGAAACGCATCGAGTACGACCTGTACTACATCGAGAACTGGTCGGTCACGCTCGACATCAAGATCATGTGCCTCACGGTACTGCGCGGCCTGCAGAAACACGCGTATTGAAATTGCTGATTTACATTGCTGATTGCCGATTGATCCGGATAATCCACAACAGGCAATTCGACAATCAGCAATTCGTCAATCAGCAATTTGTCAATCAGCAATTCGTCAATCAGCAATCAGCAATCGCCAATCAGCAATTCTTCCTATGTCCAGGATCGTCATCACCGGCGCCGCCGGCTTCATCGGGTCGCACCTTTCGGAGGCCCTGCTCGACCGCGGACACTCGGTCGTCGGCATCGACAACCTGCTGACAGGGGACACGGCGAACATCGCGCATCTCGCGGGCCGGGACTTCGTGTTCATCAAGCACGACGTCACGAACTACATCAACGTGGACGGACCGGTCGACGTTGTCCTGCACTGGGCGAGCCCCGCGAGCCCGATCGATTATCTCGAGCTGCCGATTCCCACTCTGAAGGTCGGCGCGCTCGGCACTCACAAGGCGCTCGGGCTGGCGAAGGCCAAGAACGCACGGTTCGTCATCGCCTCGACCTCCGAGGTCTACGGCGATCCTCTCGAGCACCCGCAGAAGGAAACGTATTGGGGCAACGTGAATCCCATCGGCCCGCGCGGAGTGTACGACGAAGCGAAGCGCTTCGCCGAGGCCATGACGACGGCGTATCACCGGTATCACGGTCTCGACGCGAAAATCGTGCGCATCTTCAACACCTACGGTCCGCGCATGCGGCTGCGCGACGGCCGCGCGGTCCCGGCGTTCATGAGCCAGGCGCTGAGGGGCGAGGACGTCACGATTTTCGGAAGCGGGCAGCAGACCCGGAGCTTCTGTTACGTCAGCGACCTGGTCGACGGAATCATCCGGCTCATGGAGTCCAACGTCAACGATCCGGTGAACATCGGCAATCCGCAGGAGATGACGATCGAGGCCATCGCGCGGATGATCATCAAGTTGACCGGATCGAAGAGCAAGCTCGTATACAGACCGCTGCCCGAAGACGATCCAAAAGTGCGTCAGCCCGACATCACGCGCGCCCGCGAGCTGCTCGGCTGGGAACCCAAGGTCGGTCTCGAAGAAGGCCTCACGCGGACGCTGGAGTACTTCCGCACGAAGGTGTAGCCAAGCCCTCGACGGGTGCCGTTACTCTACAGCGCGCGGAGAAGACGATCTCACGCGGAGGAAGCAGAGACGCAGAGACCGCCGCTTCTTCACCTGTCTTCTCCGCGCCCTTGGCGATCTCTGCGCGAACTCGTCGTGACAAGTACCCGACCGCCACCTACTGGAACTGGCGGCGATTCCCGGCAATTGAGCGCAGGCCTTTAGGCCTGCCCGGCCCGCGAGCCAGGACTCAGTGCCCCAGGTGGACCACTTTGATCAGGTAGTGGAAGGCCGAGACGATCGTGATGGCGAGCGAGGCGTAGACGAACGCGGTAATCACGGGAGACCGCACGTTCAGGAAGTTGAAATACAGCGTGATGACGCCCGTCATGATGTAGGTGGCCGTCGCGATCTTGCCGAATATCGACGGACGGAACGTCCGGGGACCCACCGCCAGGTTCACGACCGCCACGGTCAGCACGATCGCGATGTCCCGGCTGAGCACCAGAATCGTGAACCACAGCGGCAGAGGGTTGGCTGACCCGATGCTGGGCAACGTCAACATCACGAACATCGTGACGAGCAGCAGCTTGTCCGCCATTGGATCGAGCCACGCACCCAGCGTGGTCTTCTGCCCGGTCCGGCGCGCAATCAGACCGTCCAGCAGATCCGTGATCCCGGCAGCGAGGAACACCAGCAGCGCCCAGCCTCGAAAGCCGTACAGCAGCAGGATCGCAAACGGCGGAATCAAGACCATCCGCAGCAGCGTCAACTGATTTGCCGCGGTCAGCTGATTCATCGCGGCTTGCGCCCGGAGAGCTCCTCCAGCTTGGCGATCGCCGCGAGCGCCTCGGTCCCGGTGACGGGCCGGGGCAGCTGGAACGTGCCGTCGCCGGTCGGCGACATCACGCCGGACTCGACGACCATCGACACCGCCTGGTAACTGAGGTGTCCCTGCGGGACATCGGGGAAACGGCCCCGTGCATTCTTAATCGTCGCAGCAACCTTCGGATTGCCGGCGGCGATGAGCGCGAGCGCCTTCGACCCGGCCTGGGCCAGATCGTCGCGGCGGACAATCGCATTCGGTTGAAACGTGTGGTTGGGGTAGACCTCCATGAGGTCCGCCCGCGCTACGGCCATAATCCACGGAGCCGCCCAGTTGCCGCGCATGTCGGTAATGACGACGGCGTTGGGGCGCGGTGCGCTCTTGAGCAGGTCGTCCAGGCGGACGCCGAACAACGCCGCGAGTTGCGCGCGCGTCACGGTCGGCGACGTTTCAATGGTCTTGTATTCCTCGGGCATCGCGGCGAAGGCCGCCTTCTCCCGCAGCGCTTCGATCCTGGCGTCGACGGCGTCGCTCGGTTCGAGGGCGGCCGCGGCGATGTAGGCGTCGACCGCCTTCGGGTAATCTCCCTGCGCCTCGTAGATCTCCGCCATGGTCACGAGATTCCGCGGCTCGACCGGGTTCAGCGCGGCGGCTTTCTGGACGTGCTCGAGGGCCTTCGGCAGGTTGCCCTCGCGCTTCTCGACGTTGGCAAGCTCGCGATACAGGAACGGACTATCCGGCGAGGCTGCGATGGTGCGCTCGTACATCTGGCGCGCCTCGGGCAGGCGGCCCGCGTCGGCCGCCTGCCGCGCCGCATCCACATCGTCCTGCAGACCGCGAAAGCGGAGCACTTCGATCCGGCTCCGCAGCGTCGCGAGCTTCGGGTCGGCCGCGATGGCGGCCTCGAAGCTGGCGAGCGCCTGCTCGCGCTGGCCGAGCGTGAGCAAGGCTTCGCCGCGGCCGGCAAGCGCCGGCGCGTACGCGGCATTGCCAGCCAGCGCGCGATCGAAATGTGTGGCCGCTTCCTTGTTGTCCTTGCGCGCGAGCGCGAGATATCCGAGCCCGGCTTCGGACGGGTAGAAGCCGGGCGCCAGCCTCAGCGCGGCGGTGAAGTTCCGTTCGGCAGCGTTGAGGTCGCCGGCCTGCAGCCATTGCCAAGCCAGCTCGTGCGTCGCGCCGACCGCCGGTGCGCCCAGGCGCTCGGGCACGGCAGGAAACACGAACTCGGGAAATCTGGGCGCAACAGCGGGGGCCGGCACCACCGGGGCGACATTCGAACCGCAACCAGACGCCAGGCCCAGCAGGGCGGTGAGCACGAGGACATTCGCCAGAGCGCGATTCATTGCACGACCGCAGACGGAAATCGATCGAGAATCCGGCGAGGCACTTCCGCTTCGATTGAGACGCGTCCGTCCGTTGAGACGTGACGAAGAACACGGCCCACCCGGTAGAGATGCGAGATCCGCTCGCGATCGGCCTCCCCGGTGTCGAACTCCATCGTTACGTGCGCGGTATCGAGGGCGAGGCGGCCTTCCATCGCCGCGACGAGATCGTCGCGCCCCTCGCCTGTAATGGCCGACACGGTCAGCGCGCCTGGATGGAGCACTCGGATCCGGGCCCGCTCGACCCCGTCCAGTTGATCGCATTTGTTGAAGACATCGACCGACGGCACCGTATCGGCTCCCACTTCGGCGAGGACGCTGCGGACGGCAGCCACCTGCCGATCGCGCTCCGGATTCGACGCGTCGATGACGTGCAGGAGGAGGTCGGCGGCGGCGACCTCTTCAAGCGTGGCGCGGAACGCCGCAACAAGCGAATGCGGCAGCCGTTCGATGAACCCAACCGTGTCCGACACCAGCAGCTCGCGGCGATCGGGCAATCGTACCTTGCGCACGAGCGGATCCAAGGTGACAAACAGCGCGTTCGATGCCACCGCGTCGCCCCCCGTCAGCGCGTTGAACAGCGTCGTCTTGCCGGCGTTCGTGTAACCAACGAGCGCCACTGTCGGCACCGCGGCTTTCTGACGCCGCTCGCGGAGCTGCGAGCGGCGTCTGCGAACGACGTCGATCTCCTTCGACAGAATGCTGATGCGATGGCGGATCCGGCGTCGATCCGTTTCCAGTTTCGTTTCGCCGGGGCCGCGGGTGCCGATACCACCGCCCAACCGTGATAACGCGTCGGCGGAACCGACAAGTCGAGGCAACAGGTATCTCAGCTGCGCCAGCTCGACCTGCAGCTTCCCTTCACGCGTCCGCGCGCGGCGGGCGAAGATGTCGAGAATGAGCTGAGTCCGATCGACAACCTTGCGATCGAGTTTCTCTTCCAGGTTGCGGAGCTGCGCCGGTGTCAACTCGTTGTCGAAAATCACGACGCCCACGTTCAGCTCATCACAGGACGCCGCGAGCGTTGCGACCTTGCCGCTGCCGAGAAAGGTCGCGGGATCGGGTCTGGGACGCTCCTGCAGCACGCGAAGAACGACGGCCGCGCCTGCGGCCGACGCAAGCTCCGCGAGCTCGTCCAGTGAATGCTCGGGATCGAAGTGGGATGCGCTGTTGAACAAACCGACAAGCGCCGCACGCTCCTGCCGATCGGGCGTGGTCGACCGCGAAGCCGAATGGCGCATCACTGCAGCGATTTTATCACGCGGTCCCACGCCACCACGCCGGCACGCAGGAGCACTGGCCCGTCACGATCGAAGCCCACGATCGTCGATGGCGCGCCGCCGGGTGCGTGTCCACCGTCGAGCAACAGGTCCACGTCAGGCAGAGCCTCGGCGACGGCATCGGCAGACGCTGCGGGTGACTGCCCGGCCGTATTGGCGCTCGTCGCCGTCACACAGAAGCCAAATGCCGCCGCCAATTCGCGGGCGACGGCGTGAGCCGGCACACGAATGGCGATCGTGCGACCCCCGCCAAGCAACCCCCGCGCAATCGCCGGCCTCGCCGGGATGACGACCGAAAGAGGTCCAGGCCAGAAGACATCGGCGACGCGCCGCTCCCGCGGACCGAACTCCCCTGCCAATGTGGCCTGCTCGAAATCCAACGCCACGAGCGGCACCGCCACGTTTCGATCGCGTGCCTTCAGCGCGAACAGGCGCTCGATCGCCTCACCGTTTCGCGGATCAACAGCCAGCCCATACAGCGTGTCAGTCGGAAACGCCACGACGCCACCGTCGCGCAACACCACGACCGCCGCCGCGATCGCGGCTGGCTCCGGACGTTCAGCACTCACAGCAAATCGGCGCATTTACGATCGTTCGAACAAGGTTCGCTTGAAACATCTCACAGGAGAAGGCGAGAAAGAGAGCTCTATCATCCTACACATCGTGAAGCCACGGATGAACACAGAGACGCACAGACTAGGGATCAGACATCCCGGCGCTCGGCACTCCGCAGAGAAAACGATCTCGCGCAGAGACCGCAGAGCGCGCTGAGAAGGGCTGCGAGCAGTCGTCCCGGCGACGCCATGAGGGTCACGAGATCCCGAAAACAAGCAGCGTCTGAAGCTCCCGCTGTTTGGTTTCGAGATCTTGTGGCCCTCCTGCTCGCGCGAAGCGCGAGTCGCCGGAACGGTGTCAGCAGCCGCTTCTTACTTGTCTTCTCCGCGGGCTTGGCGCTCTCTGCGCGAAACTCGTCGTGACAAGTAAGAGAGCCACATAGGCTTCTCCCTTTCTCTCCTTCTCCTGTGTGATCTTGTGATGTTTATGACGTTGGAACCCTACAACTCCTCCGTCGACGGCGCGGTTGCCTCGAGGAGAGGCGCGGCGATCATCAGGCGTGAAACGGCGACGGCAAGCACGATGAGGCCAACAGTATCCAGCAGAAACACCGCGCGGATGCTCGTCGCACCCAGGATGCCGTTCACGATCGGACTGAGCGCGAGACCGGTCAGCGATGCCGTCGTCAACAATCCGAACCCCGCGCCACGGGCGCTTGCCGGCATGACGCTGCTCGCGGCGGTGTAGGCCGCCGTCGTCGCGATGCCGATGGCGAGCCCGAAGATCGGCGTGCCGAGCAGGAGCAGCCATGGGCTGCGTGCCAGCACGTAGACCGACGCGCCGGCTGCGCCGGTGGCGACGCTGCCGGCGATCACGCGCCGTACGGTGGCGCGCCGCAGCAGACGGCCGCAGATGTGATGGCCGACCGCCCCCGCGCCTGCGGCGATCGAGAACAGCACGCCGGCGGCAATCGGCACCCGTTCCACTGGCGTCCCCAGCTCCGCGACGTACAACGGCAGCACCGGCCCGAAGCTGCGGTCGATGAACTGCAACCCGAAAACGACCCCCAACAGCAGAATGAAGTTCTCAAAGGCCAGGACATTCCGGAACGTCACGCGCTCGGCCGAATCGTTCGCCGCATAGTGCGGCGCGCTGCGCTCGTCGTACATGATCAGCACGATGAGCGCCGCCACGAGGTAGAAACCGGCAGTCACGAGAAACGCGTTGCGCAGACCTGCGACCTGCGCGACCGCGCCGCCGACGATCGGCCCAATGGCCGGTCCGAGCCGCTGTGCGGTCTGCACGAATCCTATCGCGTATGCCATGCGATCGCGCGGAGCGGAATCGGCCGCCATGGCGAGCGTCAGCGACCCGTAACCCGCAAAAAATCCCTGCAGCGCGCGAAGCGCAAACACCTGCCACGGGTGCCGCACGTACGCCATTGCTCCCATGACCACGACGAAGCTGACAAGCGATCGCTCGACCATGATCTTGCGGCCGTATCGATCCGCGAGGCGTCCCCAGAACGGAGCGAGCATCGCCGTAAAGGCAGGCGTGACGCCGAGGCTCAGGCCGGACCACATCGCGATCTCACCGACATCGTGGACGCCAAGGGCCTGGAAATAGAGGGGCAGGAACGGCATGACCAGCGTGAAGCCGGTAAAGCCGATGAAGCTCGCGGCGGTGACAGCGAAGAGATTCCGGCGCCAGCGCAGCGAGGAGGAGGCGGTGATCAGAACCTCACTTTGACCATCCCCGCCTGCTCGACGTGGATCGTATCGATGAACCGGATGCGCGCCGGCTGGCTCTGCATGATCAACGAGCTCGTGCGCACGCCGTCGCCGAAGAAACGCACCCCTTTCATCAGCGTCCCGTCGGTGACGCCCGTCGCGGCGAAGATGATGTTGTCACCGGAGGCGAGGTCCTTCGACGTGTAGATCTTCCGGAAGTCGGTGATATCCATGGCGCGGCAGCGCGCCTCGTGCTCGGGCGTGCTCACCATCAGCCGTCCGAAGATCTCGCCATTCAGGCATCGCATCGCCGCGGCGGTGATCACGCCTTCGGGCGCGCCCCCGATCCCCATCACCGCGTGCACACCGCTGCCGACAACCGCTGCCGCAATACCCGCTGACAGATCGCCATCGCTGATCAAACGGATGCGGGCGCCGGTCGCGCGAATCTCCTCGATCAACTGCTCGTGACGCGGCCGATCGAGGACGATGACCACGAGATCCTCGATGTCCCGTTCGAGACAGCGCGCGATAGCCAGAAGATTCTCGCTCGCGCTCGCGTCGAGGCTGACCGCGTGCTTCGCGCCGGGCCCCACAACAAGCTTCTGCATGTAGAGGTCGGGAGCGTGCAGGAGACCGCCGCGGTTGGCGGCCGCGAGAACCGTCATGGCGTTGGGGGCACCCGTCGCGCACAGGTTCGTGCCCTCGAGCGGGTCAACCGCAATATCGACTGCCGGCAACTCTCGCGCGCGCGCCCGCCCACTCGCCGCGAGCCCGACCTTCTCGCCGATGAAGAGCATCGGCGCTTCGTCCCGCTCCCCTTCACCGATCACAATCGTGCCCTCGATCGGCACGCTGTCCATGCACTTGCGCATCGTCTCGACGGCGGCCTGATCGGATTTGCGCCAGTCCCCAAGCCCCATGGTGTGGGCGCAGGCGATGGCCGCCTGTTCGACGACGCCGAGGAATTCGAGGGAGAGGTCGGAATCCATGTGTGATCAACAGTTACCAGTTTCCAGTCACCAGTTTCCAGCTACCAGTTTCCAGTAACTGGTTTCCAGTTACCGGTTAACCACTGGAAACTGGTGACTGGAAACTGGAAACTGATAACTACCCCTTGTACCCTGGCAACTCGCAGCGCGTCGGGCGATCCTGCCGGAAACCCAGCACGTAATCGGCCTGCATGATTTTGTGAATCTCGCGCGTGCCCTCGTAGATGACCGCCCCTTTGCAGTTGCGGTAGAACCGGCCGACCGGATACTCGTCTGAGTATCCGTTGGCGCCGTGCACCTGCACGGCGTCGCCCGCGGCGCGTTCGGAGGCAACCGTCGCGAACCACTTCGCCAGCCCTGTCTCGCGTGTGTTGCGGCGGCCGCTGTTCTTCAGGAACCCGGCGCGCAGCCACAGCAGCCGCGCCGCCTGATAGTCGGATTCCATCTGCGCGATCATTTCCTTTACGAGCTGGTACTCCGCGATCGCTGAGCCGAAGGCCTTGCGCTCCTTCGCGTAGTTGACGCTCGCGTCGCGGCACGCGCGAATCAGGCCCGTCGCGCCGGCGGCGACCGTGTAGCGGCCCTGATCGAGCGCAAACATCGCGATCTTGAAGCCCTCTCCTGACTTCCCCACGAGGTTCGTTTCGGGCACTTCCACCTCTTCCATCTTGAAGAAGCCAGTATTGCCCGCCAGGATGCCCCATTTCTCTTTGAGTGTGCCGCTCGAGAAACCCTTGAACGCCCGTTCGAGGATGAAGGCGCTGATCCCTGACGGATCGCGCTGCTTCTTCTTCTCCATGTCCGTCCACGCGAACACGAGGAAGTTGTCGGCCACGTCACCGAGCGAGATCCACATCTTCTCGCCCGTCAGGTAGTACCGATCGCCTTTCTTCACCGCGACGGTCTGGATTCCGCGGACATCGCTGCCGGCGCCCGGCTCGGTCAATCCGTATGTCGCAATCTTGTGTCCCTGCGCCTGCGGCACGAGATAGCGCTGCTTCTGATCCTCCGTTCCCCACGTGAGCAGCGACAAGCAGTTCAAACCCGCGTGCACGGACATGATGACCCGCAGCGACGTATCCACGTACTCGAGCTCCTCGGACACGATGCCGAGGCTGACGTAGTCCATCCCGGCTCCGCCATACTCGACCGGAACGGAGCAGCCGAGCAGCCCGAGCTTCGCCATCTGAGGCAGGATGTTCCTGTCGAACCGATGCTCGCGATCGAGCTGGTGAATCTTCGGCGCCACTTCCCGGGCACCCCACTCGCGCACGGACTGCTCGAGCAGCCGCTGTTCGTCTGTCAAATCGAAATCAAGCATGGAGAGTCCTTGAACTAAAGATCAACGAACCATTCTAGTCTCTGGTGTCCGTTCTATAAAGTCGGGCATCCAAACAAGAGGAATGGGAGGAATGATTTCCAAAAGAAATCCTCTTGCCTCTCGTTCCTCACGTAACTCTTGTTCGGGCGTCGAATTCAGGAGAGGGACGAGCGCTGCGGATTTGGGTACTTACCCGCGCGTGATTTCCACGGCGGCTCCGCGTGCGGCGTCGAGGGCGGTTGCGGCGCTGCCGCCGTTGACGGCGAGCTCGAGATGCTCGGTACTGCCGAAGAGGGCGCAGACCTCGCCCGCTCGGATGTCCGCGTAGGTGGCGACCACGCCGGCGATGGGACGGCCGGCGACGCGCAGCGAGACCGGTTGGGAGCGAGTGAACGTTTCGAACGTGCGCCGATCGATATTCGTGACGAGGTTGCCGAAACGATCGACGAGCAGAACGACGCCCCCCAGGTGCGACTCGCCAACGTCCACCTGCGGCAGCTCGAGCTGCTGGTGGTCGGTCACGGTTCGACCGAGCGCCGATAACTGAATACCCTTGGCCAGCCACGCCGCCGCCGGAGCGAAACGATCGCGTCCCTCAAAGGTGCGGCTCACGGTTGGTCGCGCGTACCGGCGCTCCGTGAGCTCGACGATGCGCTTGGGCGGCAGCTCGCGAAACACCGCCGTCAACACGCCGTTGTCGGGAGCGACAAAGCGATAATCGCCGGCTTCCGCGGCAATGCCGCGACGCGGCGAGCCGACACCGGGATCGACGATTGCCAGGAAGATCGTGCCTGCGGGAAAAAACCGGTAACTCGCAACGAGCTGCAGCGCGCCCTCGACCACGTCGTGGGGGGTGATGTCGTGCGTGATGTCGAGGAACGTGACGTCGGGACAGATGCCGATCATCACTCCCTTCATCGTTCCCGCGTAGTGATCGCGCGACCCGAAGTCGCTCAGTAGCGCGATAACCGGACGCATGCCAGGTTAGCTCCTGCGTCTAAGCAGGATCTCCCGGATGTTGTTCTTCAGCAGAAAGGAATCCGACACGATCAGACCGTCGAACATCCTGATGATGTCGCGGTTGAGAAAAGCGTATTTCTTGCCGCCGCTGCCCGGGTGAGGCTTGTGCCGCAACGAGGCCTGGTCGACGATTTCGTATTTTGTGAAAGGCGCCTGGTCGGTCGACGAGGAGGTGCAGAAAAACCCCATCACCGCGCCTCCCGGGCGGAGCATCCGAACGATCTGCCGGGCAAGCGCCTGGGCCGCCGGCTTGGACAGGTAGTCAAAGAAGTCCCAGCAGAGGACGCCGTCAACGCTGCCGTCGGCGTGGCGAAAGCGCGAATCGATCGTGGCGGGGAGGGCGTCGAGTGTCCCCGCCCGCGCGTGCCGATCGAAATCGGCGAACAGATCCTCGATGAACAGTTTGCACCCGAGATGCTCGCCGAAAAACGCGACGTTGGAGCCGATGACCGGGCCGAAGTCAATCAGCACCGGCGGTTCCGGCCGGTTGGAAATCGCGGAGAGAAACCTCGGGAGGGCTTTGGAGGGTACGATCGCCTCACCGCCGCGCACAACGGGCGCGTCGCGCGGTGCGTCCGGCTGACCGGAACGCTTGCCGCCCCAGCGAAGGATGTCTGACAGCATGGGATCGCGCGATCAAGCGATCGAGCGACCAGGCGACCGCGCCACACCGCCGTGACGCGACGACCCGACCGCCCGATCCGCCGATGCGACGGCCTAGCGGTTGGCCCCGGCGGTGGCCGGTGAGCTCTGCCCCTGCTGCGCCGCGGCTGGCGTGGTGGCCGCGGCCGGTTTGCCATCGGCTTTCTGGGCGCCGGCCCCCTTCTGCATGTCGATGCTGCCGCGAAAGTGGGCGCCTTCGGCAATCGCGACCCGCGGGGAGGCGATGTCGCCGTCGACCGAGCCGTTATCGCGGATGTCGACCTTTTCCGACGCCGTGACGTTGCCGGTGACCTCGCCCAGAATAATCACGGCCTTCGCGAATACCTGCGCCTTGATCTTGCCGTTGGGACCAATGGTCAGCACGTTCTGGCGCAGTTCAATCTTGCCCTCGACCTGCCCCTCAATTGTCAGGTCTTCGCTGCCGTTGAGCTCCCCCTTGATCACGACCGATTTGCCTATGTTCACAGCAGTCTTCTCCTGTCCACGCTGAGGGTCGCCGGCAGGCACCGGCTTGCCCGGCGCCGCCTCCGCGGCTGGCGGCACACTTCCGTGCTGCGCCGGCGCAGGCCCAGCAGGGCCACCCGGTGCATTCGGCTTTGCCGCATCATCCCGTTTCCACATTGGGCACTCTCCACCTGTCCGAAAGTTGGTCGCAGTTCCGCGGCTGGGCAGCAGGGCCTGGTCAGTATACGCAAGCCCCTTGCCCGGTGTCTAGTCCTTTTATTGCTGAGACTTAGCGCGAATGCTATGATGAGCGATCGGGGATGAGGATCTACTTCGACCACAACGCTACCACTCCAGTCGACCCTGCGGTCGCTGAAACGATCGTACGCGTGATGACCGAAGAGTTCGGCAACGCTTCGAGCGTTCACCACTTTGGCCAGCGCGCCAAGGCCGTGCTCGACGATGCGCGGTCCTCAGTCGCGGCGCTCATCGGCGCGGAGCCTTCGGAAATCGTGTTCACGAGCGGCGGCACCGAGTCCGACAATTTTGCGCTGCGCGGCGTGGCCGAGGCACTCGAGCCGACGGGACGCCGGCACCTCATCGCGAGCAGCATCGAGCACGAAGCGGTGCTCGTCACGCTCAGGGCCCTCGCCCGGCGCGGATGGCGCACGACATTGCTTCCGGTCGATGCGTCCGGCATCGCGAAACTCGAGGCGTTGGCCGAGGTCCTCACGGACGACACCGCGATTGTCTCCGTGATGCACGCCAACAACGAAATCGGCACGATCCAGCCGATCGCGGAGCTCGCGCGCCTGGCACATGCGCGCGGCGCGCTGTTCCACACCGACGCGGTCCAGTCGATCGGCAAGATTCCCGCCGACGTACGCGCGCTCGGGGTCGATCTCCTCTCGCTCTCGGCGCACAAATTCAACGGACCCAAGGGAGCGGGCGCCTTGTGGATCAAGCGAGGCGCGCGGGTGACGGCCATCCTGACAGGCGGGAAGCACGAGCGCAGCCGGCGTGCCGGAACGGAGAATGTCCCGGCCATCGCCGGCCTCGGCGTGGCCGCGCGGCTGGCCGCGAAGAAACTGACAACCGAGGCCCCGCGCCTTTCCGCCCTGCGCAATCGGCTCGAAGAGGCGATCCTCGCGCAGGTGCCGGGCACCGCCATAAACGGCGATCGCGAGCCGCGCGTGCCGAATACGACGAACATGAGCTTCGAGGCGGTGGAGGCCGAGTCCCTTCTGATCGCGCTCGATCTCGAGGGAATCGCTGTGTCCACCGGTTCCGCCTGTTCGTCCGGAACCCTCGAGCCTTCACACGTGCTCCGCGCGATGGGTCTGCCTTCCCCGCGGACGCAGAATTCAATCCGGCTGAGCCTCGGCGCGGGCAACACCGACGCCGAAGTGGACTTCGTCGTATCGAAGCTGCCCGCGATCGTGGACAAGCTCCGCAGTCTGACGAGCGCCGGCACACGGGTAAGGACGAGAGGCTGACCGCCATGCGAATCGTGGTCGCCATGTCTGGCGGCGTCGACTCGTCGGTGGCGGCGGCGCTCCTCGCGCGTCAGGGGCACGAGGTCGTCGGCCTCTCGATGCAGCTGTACGACGCGGGGTCCGCCCTCGATCCCGGAGCGTCATCCGCGGAATCGAAGGTCGAGCCCGGTCCAGGATCCGCCCCCGCCCGGGGCCTCGGTCCCGAGCCGCGCCGCTTCGGCACCTGCTGTACGATCGACGACCTCCACGACGCCCGGCGTGTTGCTGCACGCATCGGCATCCCGCACTACATCGTCAATTTCGAGCGCGAGTTTGCCGACACCGTCATCTCGAATTTCGTGAGCGAGTATTCAGCCGGCCGCACGCCCATTCCGTGCGTGCACTGCAACGGCGATCTGAAATTTGCCACGCTCGTCGCCCGCGCCGAAGGCCTCGGCGCGGACTTCGTGGCGACGGGACACTACGCACGTGTCGATCTCGATCCGGCCACCGGCCGCTATCGCTTGAAGCGCGGCACCGATTCCGCCAAGGATCAATCGTACTTTCTCTTCACGCTGGATCAGGCTCAGCTGGTGCACGCAATGTTCCCGGTCGGCCATCTCGACAAGGCGGTCGTTCGCGAGCAGGCGCGGGAACTCGGATTGTCGGTCGCAGATAAGCCGGACAGCCACGAGATCTGCTTCGTAGCCGACGGCAGCCACACGTCGTTTCTCGAGCGCCACGGCGCGACCGCCTCGGCGGGTGCCATTCACGACGTCTCCGGCCACGTGGTCGGCCGGCACGAAGGGGTCCACCGGTTCACGGTCGGTCAGCGGAAAGGGTTGGGCCTTGCCTCCCCCATCCCCCTCGACGTCGTCGGCATCGATGCCGCGGCGAAGACCGTCACCGTCGGCCCGAAGGATGCGCTCGAGCGGCACGAGCTCACCGCGTCCGGTGTGAACTGGATTTCAGGCGTCGAGCCGGCGGCCGGCACGCGCGTCACCGCACGCATACGGCATCGCCATCGTGAGGCTGCCGCCTCGGTCGACCCGCTGCCCGGACGACGTGTGCGCGTGACATTCGACGATCCCCAGAGCGCCGTCGCGCCGGGACAGGCGGTAGTTATATACGACGGTGACTTTGTCGTGGGGGGCGGG
>JBBQEJ010000086.1:0-21484 GCA_038320555.1 Vicinamibacterales bacterium
GCTCTTTCAGCGCGAAATTCCGAAGATTCCTCATCAAGAAGAGACGGGGCCCTAAGGCGTTCTCGGGCTGCAAGCTGGGAGCTGGAAGCTGGGAGCTGGGAGCTCCCGCCCGTGTCATAATTGTCGTTTCCAGATGATCGAATGAGGCTGCCGAACCCATGACAATGCTCGACCGGATGCGCCGACACAAGAGCTGGCTCAAGTGGAGCCTCGCCATTGTGATTCTGGCGTTTGTAATTCTCTATATTCCCAGCTTTCTCGGGCCGGGACGGGCCGGCAACAATGATGTCGTCGCGTCGGTTGAAGGCCGCGAGATCACGGTCGGCCGGTTCCGCCAGGCCTACCAGCGGCAGATGCAGGCATACCGTGCGCAGTTTGGCGGGAACGTCGACGAAAAGATGCTCAAGCAGCTGGGCATCGACCAGCGCATCGTCCAGCAGATGATCGAAGAAGAGACGGCACTCGCCGAAGCATCGCGGCTGGGCATTTCGGCGACCGACGAGGAAGTGCGCACCCGTATCGCGACGATGCCGGGTCTCCTCGAGAACGGCCAGTTCATCGGAGAACAGCGCTATCGCCAGATGCTGGAAATGCAGAATCCGCCGCTCACGCCAGGCGAGTTCGAGGAGCAGATCCGGCGCGGGGTGACCCTGCAGAAGCTCCAGGCGGCGCTCACCCATTGGATTACGGTCGACGACAAGGATCTGGAGGCCGAGTTCAAGCGGCGCAACGAGAAAGTCAAGCTGGCTGTCGTGTCGTTTCCAGCCGACAAGTTCCGCGCAGGGCTCGAAGCCACTGACGCCGAACTGGCCGCGTACTACGAAGCGCACAAGAACGAACTGAAAATCCCCGAGAAGCGCAAGGTGAAATATGCGCTGGTCGACATGCAGGCGATTCGCGACCGCATCCAGATCTCGCCGCAGGACATTCAGCGGGCCTACGAGGACAACAAGCAGCAGTACTCCGCACCCGAACAGGTGCGCGCGAGCCACATCCTGTTGAAGACCGAAGGCAAGGACGACGCCGCGGTGAAGAAGCAGGCGGAGGAGCTGTTGGCGAAGGTGAAGGCGGGCGCAGACTTCGCGCAGCTGGCGACCAAATACTCCGAGGACGACACCAGCAAGGTCAAGGGAGGGGATCTCGACTTCTTCCCCAAGGGCCAGATGGTGCCGGAGTTCGACAAGGCGGCGTTCTCGATGAAACCGGGTGAGATCAGCGATCTCGTGAAAACCCAGTACGGCTACCACATCATCAAGCTGACGGAGAAGAAGGACGCCAGCACGAAGCCGCTCGAAGAGGTGCGCGCGCAAATCGAGGACCAGGTGAAGTGGGAGCGCGCACAGGCCGAGGCCCAGCGGAGCGCGGACGAAGTGGCCCCCGTGTTGAAAAAGCCGGCCGACCTCGACACCGTGGCGAAGGGACGCGGCCTGAGAGTGGGCGAGTCCGGCCTTTTCAGCAAGGACGAGCCGATCGCCGGCCTTGGCGTCGCGCCGGCTGTGGCCGAGCGCGCGTTCGAGTTGAAGGAGGGAGAGGTCAGCGAAGCGATCCGAACCCCGCAAGGCTTCGCATTCGTGACCGTCACGGGCCGGCAGGATTCATATGTGCCGAAGCTCGACGAGGTCAAAGCGCGCGTGCGCGACGAGGTATTGAAGAAGAAAGCGGTCGATGTGGCGCGTCAGCGTGCGGCGACCATCGGGGCGCAGATGAAGTCGGGAGACTTCAGCGCGGCGGCGAAGGCTGCGGGGCTCGACGTGAAAACAACCGAGTTCATCGCGCGCGGTGCGCCGATTGGCGATGCCGGCGCCAGCCCCGCGATCGACGCGGTCGCCTTCACCCTGCCGATTGGCGGCGTCAGCGACCCCATCGTCACGGACAATGCCACGGTGATCGTGAAGGTCCTCGAGCGGCAGGATCCGGCGCCGTCGGACATCGGGTCGGCCAAAGCGACGTTGAAGACGGAGCTGCTGAACGAGCAGCGGAGCCGATTCTACGCCTCTTACATGAGCAAGGCGCGGGAACGGATGAAGGTGAATGTGAATCGGGAGCTGCTGGCGCAGCTGGTGGCGTGAAGAATTACTGATTTCGGATTGCTGATTGAAATGCAATTCTCAATAAATCAGCGATCAGAAATCAGCAATTTACCGGATGAATACATTCGGCATAATCGCGAGGGTCTCGCCTCTGCGGAACACTTGAAGCGGAGCGGCCAGCGACTGCAGCGGACGTGGATCGCGGATTCCGAGCAGCACGCCCAGCGCGGTCGCGCGTTCCGAGGCGCCGAACGGGTTCCTCACGATGTCGTAGAACGACTTCTTTCCCGGGTACACCACGAGCTCGACTTCGCTGTCAGGCGGAAGCTTCGCGCGCTGCTTGGCGACCGCGAGCGCACGCTCGAGGCCGCCCAGCTCGTCCACCAGCCCAATCGCCTTGGCCTGCGCGCCGGTCCAGACGCGGCCCTGGGCGATCGCGTCGATTCGCTCCGGCGTCGTGTTGCGTCCGGCGGCGGCCTTCTCGACAAACGTGTCGTAGGTCGCCTGCATCTGTTCCTGCACCTTGGCGCGCTCTTCCGGCGAAAACGCCCGCACAGGCGAGTAGAGATCGGCGTACCGGCCGTTCTTCACCCCTTCCATGTTCATCCCGAGCTTCTTCAGCGTGCCATCGATGACGAACTTCAGCATCACCACGCCGATGGAACCGGTCAGCGTGGCGGGCTCGGCGACGATCACGTTTGCGGGCATGGCGATGTAGTAACCGCCTGACGCGGCGACGTCCGACATCGAAGCAATCACCGGCTTGGTGTTCCGCGTGAGCGAGACTTCACGCCAGATCACGTCCGACGCGATCGCCGATCCTCCGGGACTGTCGACGCGCAGCACGATGGCCTTGATGGAGCTGTCGGCGCGCGCTTTCCGCAGGTACTCGACCATCGTATCGGCGCCTACGACCTGTCCCGACGGCGAGTCGGAGTTGCTCTCGCCCGACGCGATTACGCCGGTCGCGTAGATTACGGCGATACGCGGCCCCCTGTTCAAGCCGACGGAAACGGGGCTGACGTGGCGGTAATCACTGTCGGAGAGATAGGTCACCGTTCCCTTCGACAACTTCACTTTGTCGTCGATCTCGTCCTCGTACGCCACGTCGTCCACGAGCCCGGCACGAACGGCGTCCTCCGGCAGGAACGGACCATGCTCGACGAGCGCACGAATGTCCTTTTCGGACTTGTGGCGGCCGTCGGCGAGGCCGCGAATCAATTGCTCGTACAGGTCCGTGTTCAGCGACTCCGCCATCTCACGATGGGCGGGCGTGTACGTGTGCTCGGTGAACGTGTTGGACGCGGTTTTGTACTCGCCGATGTGCAGCGTGTCGGGATACGCGCCGATCTTGTCGAGGGTCCCGCGGAGAAAGAGCTCGTAGCTGGCCATGCCGGTCAGGTCGAGCGACGCCGCCGGCATCAGAAAGACCTTGTCGCACGCGCTCGCGAGGTAGAACTCCTGCTCGCCGCCGTATTCGAGATAGCCGATAATCGGCTTTCCCGAGCGCCGAAAATCCACGATCGCGTCGCGGATTTCCTGGACTTTTCCCCAGAGCGCGGCCGCGCTCGTCGGCCGGATGATCACGCTGGAAATGCGCCGGTCGACCTTGGCTTTCCGGAGCGACTCGACTACGGAGTGGACGGTGGGGGGCGCTTCGAAGAACTGTCCGATGACGCCGCCAGGCTCCAGTTCGGGCAGATCTCCGCCGATCTTCAACACGAGCGTGGAGTTGCCCGACACCTGAGGGGCTCGTCCGACGAGCAACGCCATGCCCACCAGGCCCATCGCGGAAATGCCGACGGCCACGATGATGAGCACGAGTACGATCCAGACACCTCGTCTGACTGCCACGTCACCAGTATATCTTGCACCTACACCTTCCCCAGCGGCGATTCGGCCGGGCCCGCCAACACGTCGCCATTCGGCTTGAATCGCGAACCGTGGCAGGGACAGTCCCACGTCGACTCGGCGTCGTTCCAGTCCACGACGCAGCCCATGTGCGTGCAGATTGGCGACAGCAGGGTTACCGTGCCGGTGTGGCTTCGCCAGGCGGCGACGCGCTTGCCCTCGAGCTCGAGGATTTTTCCTTTCCCACGCCCCAATTCGCGCAGGCTCCTGCCGTCGGCGCCCGCAAAGCGATCGCGGATCAGGTAGTACGGATAATCTTTGTTCTCCTTCAGGTAATCCCAGGCGCCACCTGTGACCTTCGTGCGCCCCGTGTCGAACAGCTCAGCCCAGGGGTTGGGACGTCCGAGCGCGGCGTCACGCGCCATCAGCCCGGCGAGGGTTCCGAAGGTCATGCCATTGCCGGCGTAGCCGGTGGCGGCGAACTGGCGTGATGAGGTTTCGCCGATGAACGGGAGTCCGTCGTGGGTCTCGACCACTTGTCCCGACCATCGGTGCGTGATCTCGATCTGCGGGAGGACGTCCGTCAACGCTCGCTCGAGCGCGCTGTAACAGGCCTCCGTACTGGCGGCCTGGCCCGTCTTGTGATCCTGGCCGCCGAAGATCGCGTAGTCGTAGTCACGGCGAGGGTCGAGCCGCAGGTAGTGATAGGGATCCGCGGTGTCCCAGTAGAGCGCGTCCGGAATCGTCCCCTTCGGCAGCCTGCCACCGAGGACGTAGCTCGAATAGAGAGACAGCTTGGTCTGGAACAGCGTGGCGCTGGCAATGTTCGTCTTTCCCTGGAGCGGCGTGTGTGTGGCGATAACCACATAGTCGCACCCGATGGTGTGTCCCGCGGCCTTCACCGACAGTGGATCGCCCACGATCTCTTCGGATTCGGTATGCTCGAACACGTGCGATCCCTTGCCGGTCACGAGGGCGGCCAGCGCCCTCAGATACTTTCGCGGGTGGAACCGCGCCTGCCCGCCGAACTCGATGCCGGGCCGGTTGAAAAACGGCACCGCGTCGAGAAAGCGGGCGTCGAAGCCGAGCTCCGAGGCGAGCGCCGCTTCCTTCTTCAGCCGCGGCCCTTCGTCGTCGGCGTTGGCCGTCAGCGCGGCGAATTTGTAGCCCGGCACCCGTTCCCAATGGCAGTCGATGTCTTCGTTCGCAACGATCGTGTCGATTTCGGCAAGCGCAGCGAGGCCCGCGTCCCATGCCGCCTGCGCGTGGTCACGTCCGAAATGTTTCAGGAGCGCCGAAAGATCCAGATCCGTGACGCACGTGACGTGCGCGGTCGTGTGCCCGGTGTCCACACCCCCGCACCGGCCGCGATCGATGACCGCTACTGTCCGGCCCGCGCGCTTCAGCAAATATGCAGTCGTCAGGCCGGTGATGCCTGCACCGATGATGGCGACATCGACCTTGAGATTCCGGTCGAGCGCCGGATACCGCGGCATGGGCGCCGCCTCCTGCCAGTACGGCGTTCCGTCGAGCTGAGCCATCTACCTGCCTCCTTGTTCTTTCGCGTGTTCCGTTGCTTGTCCTTCCGCCTAAAGGGGGAAGCCACAAGAGAGTTTAGAAGTAGCTTTCGCCTTCGGGCGGAAGGACAGGCCGCCTTCAGGCGGAAGGACAAGCAGCCTTCAGACGGAAGGTCTCAGCACGCAGCAAGCAATCCTTCCCCTCTCTCGTTGTGGCTTCCGCCTTCAGGCGGAAGATCAGCAAACAGAAAGCAATCCGCCCGCCAGCGGCAGACGAATGGCTAAGCTCCGCATTGGCAAGAGCTACTGGCTGGATCAGTACGGGGGGCGCGCGCCGCGTTTTGCGCCCATGCAGGGCGCCGTCTCGGCCGACGTGGCGATCGTGGGCGGCGGCCTGACCGGCTGCGTGGCCGCGTGCCGGTTCGCCGAAGCCGGACTGCGTGTCGTGCTGCTCGAGGCGCAGCGCATCGGCCGCGGCAGCACAGCCGCGAGCACAGCGCTCCTGATGCACGAGCCTGATGTGAACTTCCGCGATCTCGCCGGCCGTTACGGCACCGCGCGCGCCCGCACGGTCTGGATGCAGAGCCGCGCGTCGGTCCGTGGGCTGGCGGCACTGCTGCAACGGCTTCGCATCAACGCCACGCTTCGAGCGGTGCCGTCCGTGCATTGGACCGGCGATACGACCATGGCGGCTGATATGCGGCGGGAGCTCGCGCGGCGCCGTGCCGCCGGAATTGGCGGCCGGTCGCTGACGAGGGCCGCGCTGAAACGCGTAACGGGCATCGAAGGCGCGGGGGGCATCCTGACGCGCGGAAACGCCCAGCTCGATCCCTATCGCGCATGTCTGGGCCTTGCCGTCCATGCCCGAGCAGCAGGTGCGAGGCTGCACGAGCACTCATCCGCGCGCCGCGTCATCGGGGATCGTCAGGGCGTCCGGATCGAGCTCGATCGCGGCGAGCTTTCCGCGGACTGGGCCGTGATTGCCACGGGGTATGCGACCCCAGACTTCAAGCCACTCGCCGGCCGATTCCGAATGTCGAACACGTACGTGATCGCAACCCCACCAATTGGCGCGAAGACCCGCCGCGAGATGGGACTGAGTGACGTGATGCTGTGGGACACGAACACCCCGTATCACTATGCGCGATGGACACCGGATCACCGACTCCTGTTCGGGGGAGGAGATGAACCGAGGCTCCCGCGAACAGCCCGCCGCGACGCGCTCGATCGTCACGCCTCGGGCCTGACCGATGATCTCGTCGCGCTCTACCCCGCACTGCGCGGCATGTCGCCGGAGTACGCGTGGGAAGGACTGTTTGCGTCCACGCCCGATGGCCTGCCGTACATCGGAACGAACCGCCGCTACCCGCGTCACCTCTTCGCCCTTGGGTACGGCGGGAACGGTATGGCCTTCACCTTCCTGGCAGCTGAGATTCTCTTGAGAGCGGTCCGGCGCGCCATCCCACCAGAGGATCAATTCTTGGGGTTTTCAAGGATCCGGTAGATGAGCCGGCGAGGTAATGCCGGTATATTCTGTACGGCTAAACGGCCGAGCTTTTGCAGGCTCATGAACTCTCGGCGCAATGGTTCGACGCACCCGTGTTCACATCGCCGACGTTCGACGTCACGCGCTACGCCGATCGGATCGTACTTGGGTCGGTCAGTGTGCCGATCGTGTACCAGGACGATCGAAGTCTTATCGCCCGTACGTCAGAAATGACTTTTTCCGTTGTCGATGCCACATGGACATTCAACGGGCTCGCCGGAACTGCCTCCGGGACGCTGGCGAAGTAGAAGTAAGGAAGTACCGAGTTCTGACTGCTGATTGTTGATTGAATCAATGAACAATCAGCAATCGACAATCAGCAATTTATTGTTGGGCCGCCGGCTTCGCGAAGATCGTGTCTGCGACCGGCGCGTTGATCTTCACGTCGGTGAGCTTCTCGCTGGTCACGGCGTTCCAGGTCGAGTCCCGCAACGCGAAGGGCACCTTCACACCGCTCACATCGCGGTAGTCGCTGTAGTCAATCTGCTCGCCGAGCGCCATGATGCCGAATCCGCCAGCTGTTCCCGACGTAATTGTGCGGCGCGGAAGCAGGCCGGACTCGCGATCGAACGCAAGTTCCTCTGTAACATTCGGGTACGGACTGCCCGTGAGCACGACGGACGGCTTGCCGTCGACAGTCTCGTAAGCAGGCTTCACCGACAGATCCTGATAGCGCTCCTTGATGTGCAGCGGCAGCGAGAAGTCGGCAAGACGGAATCCCTGCTGCACCTGGAAACCGGCGATGTCGCGCGCGTTGACCCCGCTGCCGGGGCCTCCGCCGCCGATCTGCCATGACGCCATCCCGTTGGTCGCACGGATCGTCGGGTTCGGCTGTGTCGCAAGCTCGATGCGGGCTTCCCCCGTGCTCTTTTCCGTCATCGTCAAATTCGCCGTCGTCAGATCCCGATTGGTGACCGTGCCGGTCGTCACTCGTGTCTTCGCATTTTGCAGCGCCGCCTGTCCGCCGAGCGACTGGACGTACTTTGCGATCACCTGATCGACCGTCTCGGTGACGGGGGGCGGAGCCGGCGGGCCACCGGGTCCGCGTCCTTGTCCACCGCCAGGACCACCAGGCGCACCGCCGGCGCCCGGCGCACCTGGAGCGCCACCGCCGGGCGCCATGCCCGGAGTTCCAGCGGCGACCGGCGCACCCGGAGCGCAGTAGTTGCACTGCACCCCAAGCGATGCCGCGACATACTGCATCACGAGCTGCCACTGGTCGGGAGCAACGTCCTTGAGGACCTGGACGTTCTTGAGCTGAAACACACCGCGCCCCCCCGGTGCACCCGGGGGCCCCTGAGGCGGTTGCACCCCTTGCGGAGCGGGAGGCTGCTGGGCCGAGACGCCCGAGCGGCTGACGGCCGAAACCACGAGCGTCGCGGCCAGGACCGCAATCGAGAGGCGACCGAGGTGACGTGCGATCACGCGAATCCTCCTGAGGAACAGGGATTGGCAAAAAACAGCAAAGCGAATTAGATACGAATACGGCGTGGTTCTGCAACGCATTACACGTCACAGAAACACGGAGAAACACGGATGAGCGGCTGGCGACTGGCGGCTCGCGACTACCGGCTCGCGACCGGCGACTGGCGGCTAGCGGGGCGTGGCTGGCAGTCTGGGATCACCCTCCGTTCGTGTCGGCCGGTTCGGTGAGTGGCGCAACGGGCATGTCATCGAGCGGCTTGGGCTGGCTCTCAGGCTCGCCGTTGTTCGGTGGAGGCACGGTAACGCTCCGTTTGGACGAGTCGAGGCTGTCTTCGCCTGCAGCCGGCTCTACGTCAGGTTTCGTTGGCATATTGAGTAAGCGATCGCCCCGCTATTGCTTGTCGCCCGAATAGATCAACGGTAGACCGTTCCTGGAGTTACCGACGACGATCACCTTGGCATTCGGACTCTTGACAAGCTCCATTGTCGCCTCGATACCTTTCCACTCGAGCAGTTTCTCGCTGATCCCCTGGCTGACGATGTCCTGGAAATCCTTGATGCCGGCCGCCTCCACGCGTTTCCGCTCGGCCTCCTGCTTCTCGCGCTGCAGCACGTATTCCATCCGCTGCGCTTCCTGTTGCGCCTGCTGCTTGGCCTCGATCGCGTGCTTCAGCGTCTCGGGCAGCTGCAGATCGCGGAGGAGGACGTTCTCCACGATCACGCCTCTCGGGGCGACCTGTCGCCGCACGTCTTCCAGGATCTGTTGCGCGATGCCCTCGCGCCCGTCTGAGTACAGAGACGCAGCGGTATTGCCGGCCGTGATCGCCCGTATGGCCGACCGGAAGGTCGGGATCAGGAGGATGTCCGCGTACGTCGGTCCCACCTGCTGATAGACAGTCCCCGCCTGCGCGGGATCGAGGTGATAGAGGATCGAGGCTTCGAGTCCCATGATCAGGCCTTCTTTCGACGGGACCGAGGCCTTCTCCTTGATCTCCTGGGTCTTGATGCTCAGTTCCGTCACGCTCGCGACCGGGTTGACGAGGTGGATGCCCTCGGACAGGGTCCGGCCCGTGACGCGCCCGAAGATGCTGACCACCCCCACATGACCGGTGCGGACGCACGATGTCGACGACAGCGCGATGATGGCCGCGACGACAAGCAGCAGGATCGTTCCGGCGCCCCGAATGAACGCCCTGCCGCCGCCGACCGAATGTTCAATCGTGAAAGGTTCACGCATTCTGCCTCCTCAAAGGAACGAAGGCAGGATACAACAGCGCTGTTTCAATCCTGTTTCGGGGTCAGGACGCCTCGCTACTACTTCTTCTTCGTGGGTGATTCCTGGATTTTCACGTTGTGTTCAGCGACCCCGGCCTTCAGCTGGTCGTAGACCTTGGGGCTCACCCGGAGAATGACAGTCCCGCTGTCGGTGTTGATGGTCCACCAGTGCCGAGGCTCCCGGCCCATGTAAGAGGGCATCGAGGCGCCGCCTGTCGAGGCGCCGCTGATTGAGCCGGCCGGCAGCGGTGGTGTGATCGAGAAGGTGTCGTCGATGCCCTTGATGCTGCTGTAGGGCAGGCTTTTTACTTCCTTCTTCAAATGCGGGTCGATGAGGATCAGATGGTCGGTGTCCACACGGACCGAGATGTCCGTTTCGAGGCCGCGTGGATTCTGCGGATCCACCAGCTTGAGGCCTCCGTACTGTTTGGGTTGTGCGCTGCCCTGTGCCTGCGCCGATCCGGCGGCCAGACCCAGGACGGACGCGACGACGACGGCCGACACGACCAGTCTCATTGACATAGCGGGCTCCTCATTGCCTCACGTTGCTCTTTGCCCGATCGACGGAACGTCGATCGGCTCGCCTCAATACAGGACGCGGTCCTCTCCGCGTTCGACGATCAGCTTCTCGAAGGTCGTCACGATCGCGTCGCGCCGCGCCATCAGCGGCTCTATTTCCGCTCGATCGATGAACGGTTTCGTCTTCGCCTCGACCGCCTCCGTCGTCAGATCGCGCAGCCTGGCCAGCAGCTGACGATCGCACCGCTGAAGATCCCCCGGCGCGAGCAGCTTGCGTGTGTGACGGAACGCACGTGTGAAGTCGATCATCCAGAGCTTCCAGTCGGGACCGATGAGCACGTTGCCCAGGTTACGATCGGTGTCCGCCACGAGCTGCGCAAAGACACGCATGCGGTACATCTGGCGGTTCCAGTCCTCGCGATCCGGAGGCTGAATTTTCTTGTTCAGCCGGGTCTCTTCATCCATCGTCGCGTCGATCCACCAGGCAAGCGATCCCTTGTGGTGATCCCATTCCCGTTCGACCGTGACAGGCATCATGCCGTCCAGTCCGAGGAGCTCGGCCAGGCGGTAGGCGGCGATGTTGTAGGCGTAGGAGTCGACGAAATCGAGTTCGGTCCGGCCGCCCGCGTATTTCATGACCGACTGGGTTTCCTGCACGGACGAGAAGACGGCGTCGTGCGTCACCGTGCCGTCGGTCAGCGTCAGCCGGACGGGACGCGTGATGCCCTTGCCGAGGTCTTTGTGTTTGACGATTTTCGCAGTGAGCAGGAACTCCCGAATCTGATCGGGCGAAAGGCGCGGGTCGTCCGATCTGGTGGCCAGGCCCGGAGCGGCGCCACAGAAAACAATCAGAGCCGATGCGGCCACCAGACGCGCGCCGAACGGGGTCACAGGTGACCTCCAGACGAGCAATATACAGAGCGGCGATTCTGGATCTGCAGGTTGAGCTTGTCAAGCGGCCGAAGCCAGCTACAGCCAGCCCGCTCGGACGAGCAGTTCCCGCGCGACGTCTGTGATCGAGCCCTCATCGTTGAGGAGCGAGAAGCCTGGCGCCGATCGCCGCAATCAGCTTCCTGGTCGGCGCCGTTTCCAGCCGTTACGGGTGGATATTCGCGGGCCGCCTTTCTGCGAGTCCTGAAGAGACGATTGTCACTCAGAATCGAACGTGATTCGTGATCCGGATAAAGGGAGCAACGCCTATTGCTGCGCGGTCACCACGTGCATCGTGCGTGCGTCGATGTCGAACTCGCAGACACCCGTGAGCTCGTACTTCCCGATCCATCGCCGTGCCGCGTCGACATAGTTCGCTTCGTCCTGGGGGCTCAGGAGGTTCCACCCTTCCGGGTACCAGGCACTGTAACCGTTCAGCGTTGGGAGTCCATCGTTGAGCGAGACGAACATCGCATCGATGTTATAGAGGGCCCACTTGTGAGGCGAGCGGGACATGTATTGGTCCGAGGCGCCCCTGATATAGAACGATCGACACGCGCGATCGATATCGATCGGTGCGGCGACCCAGCGACGGTAGACGTTCACGGGACGCTCGTAATCCAACACATCCCGGTTGTGATCCGTGACGATGAAGAACAGGAGAAGCGGGCAGACGCACAGGCGCCACACAGGGTTGCCGCGAAGTTTCATAAGGAACAGTCCCGCGGCGAGGGCGAGAGCGAGCTCGTATAAATAGATGATGCGTGTCGGGTCGCGTATCACGCTGAATCCCGGAAGGTGGCGGAAAAACGTCAGCCAGATCGAGAAGTCGCCGACTTTGAGCGGGATGACCAGGACGACGAGCGAGACCGCGACGGCCCAGAGGCAATAGCGTCGAGTGATTCGATCGACATTGAGCGAGGGGATCCAGGCCACGATTGCCAGAACGGCGACGAGCTCGAACGACCGAAGCGTGCTGTATGCGCCGAGAGCCTTGATCGCTGCGACCGGGTCGGTCCAGCGAGACGGATCCCGCACAAGGAGGGAATTCAGAAGGTCCTGTTCTGGAAAGCTCCGGTGCTCGCGGTAAGCAGGCAGGTAGATCCAGAGGAAGACGGCGCTCCCCGCGAGGACACCCAGGATGAAGGCCCGAAGCCACGGGCGAGCCGCCCAGAGATCAGCCTTGATGCGCCTGCCGCCGCGCACCCAGGCCAGGACCACGAGACAGGCAAGAACAAACGCCGCCGGGCGGCGCCAGTCCTCCGACGCGATCTTCACGCCAAGGACTCGCACCTTGCCGCCCCCGACTTCCACACGTAGCAGGTCCACGCCGTACCCAACACCGCACCCACACCGGCCACCCTCGCCGGCAGCTTCTGAGTTCTCCAGATCGCCGAGATTTTCTGAGCGACGGACGGTCGGGCCTCGACAAAAAGCCCCGCGGCTAGAAAGAGGACAACAAAGAACAGCGCGAAGTGAGCGGTGTAGAAGTCGTGCGTGAACAGGAGCATGGCGAGAAATCCCGAGACCCCGGACAAAATGAGGCGCGGCGGTCTGTCCCGCCGTTCAATCGAGGCAAGAAGAATCACGATTATCGGCGGGATGAGAAAGACCGACGCCCGCTGCGACCACACGCCGACGCTCTTGTTGATGACATTCGGCGACGTGCGATCGCCGCCGACACCCACGCCGTCGCGTCGTCCGGTCTTCGTGCCGCGCTCAGTCCGCCCGCAGCGCGACCAGCGGATCGACGCTCGCGGCGCGGAGCGCGGGCAGGTAACAGGCCAGGAGGCCGGCCAGCGTCAAGGAGGCAATCGCTACCGCCGTCGCGCCGTCCAGAATTGATGCGCGGTAGATAAGAGTCGCCATCAGCTTCTGGAGCGCGATCGAGGCGACCGCTCCGATCAGGACCCCGGCGCCGATCAGACGCGCGCCCCGTCCGACGATCAGCCGCACGATTTCACGCCGCGTCGCGCCGAGCGCCATCCGGATGCCTACCTCGCGGGTGCGTTGGGAGACAAGGTACGACATCACGCCGTAGATGCCAATGGCGGACAACACCAACGCCATCGCCGCAAACGCCCCCATGATCCAGGTCGTGAAGCGGGCCTGCGCGGTCTGGTCAGCAATGCGCTCGGTCATGGTGAACACGCCGAACACCGGAATCCCCGGATCCACGTCCCGAATCGTCTGACGGACCGGCGGAACCAGCGACGCCGGGTCACCGCTCGTGCGGACTACAAGCGACACCTGTTGTGCCCGGTCGATGAAGGGGAAGTACAGATCGGGATCCGCGGTTGGGTTTTCGGGAAGCCCGCGGTACTTCACCTCACCGACGACGCCGACGATCGTGAGCCAGGGATTCTGCGACGCAAGGGCGCCGAGCTTGATACGCTTTCCAACGGGATCCTGTCCCGGCCAGAACCGGGTTGCCACGTGTTCGCTGGCCAGCACGACCCGCGAGACCGGGGTCAGCTCTGATTCCAGAAAGGTGCGTCCCCTGCGCAGCGGGATGCCAATGGTCGCGAAGAAGTCCGGCATGACCCGATGAACGTACGCGCGCGGCATCGTTCGGGCATCGGTCGCCTCCTGGCCTTCCGCCGAGTAGAACACCGCGGAATCGAGTCCGGAGAGCGGCGGATCGGACGCCAGGCTGGCGCCGGTGACGCCCGGCAGCGCACGGACTCGATCCAGCAGCGTGCGCGCGGCGACGACCAGCGGGGCCGGGGCATCGGACGCGGCGGACGTTGCTTGACGCGGAATGCTGACGCGCGCCGTGAGTACACGATCGGGGTTGAAGCCGGGATCAATTGCGACGAGGTGCTGGACGGTGCGGATCATCAGACCGGCGCCGATGAGGAGCAGCACGGCGAGCGAGACTTCGGCCACGACGAGCGCGGACCGTGCGTTGCGTGCGCGCGTCCCGTCGCTGCCGCGAGCCGATGCCTTCAACGCGTCCGACAGCCGCGAGACGCGGCCGTGCATCGCGGGCGCAAGCCCCAGGAGGATGCCGGACGCCACCGACACGCCGGCAGTAAACAGCGCGACGCGCAGATCGATGTGCGGGTGGACGAAACTCGGGAATGTCACCGGCGAGGCTTGCAACAGGGCGCGAAGAGCGGCGGCCGCGAGCCCGAGTCCGAGAAGGGCGGCAATGCCCGTGAGTACGCAGCTTTCGGTGACGAGCTGACGGAACAGTCGTGACCACCCCGCGCCGATTGCCATGCGAACCGCGATCTCGCGTTGCCGGGCTTCCGATCGCGCGAGGAGCAGGTTGGCGACGTTCGCGCAGGCAATGAGCAGGACGAACGCGACGGCGATCATCAGCGCGCGCAGCGCCGGACGGACTGCGCCGAGCAGCTCGTCGTCGAGCGGGCTCACTTCGACGCCACGTTTCTCGTTCGTTTCCGGATACGCCTGTTCGAGGCGACGGGAGATCGCATCCAGTTCCGCCTGCGCCTGCGCACGCGATGTCCCCGGTTTGAGGCGCGCGAGTACCTGGAATCCGCGGCTACCGCGCTGCGCGAGCCCCTCGGCCGTACTGCTCATGACAAACGGAATCCAGACGTCCGCCCGATCGCCGACGCCGCGGAAGCCGGGCGGCATGATGCCGATGACCGTGTAGGGACGCGCATCGAGCACGAGCGGGCGACCGATGACCTGTGGGTCGGCGCCGAGCTGGCGGCGCCAGAACCCGTCCGACAACACCACGACGGCGATTTTCTGGGGAACCAGGTCCTCGTCGCCGGCAAAGGTACGGCCCGCAGCGGCGTTGACGCCCAGGACCGAAAAATACGACGCTGATACTGTTTCGACCAGGATGCGGGTCGCCTCGCCGGAGCCCGACAGTGTCATGCGGGTCTCGTCGCCCGCCGCCATCGCTTCGAATGTTGTCGCCTGCGAGCGCCAGTCCAGAAAGTCCGGGTACGAAGCGCCTCGCCGCTCGAGCTTCGCGCGCATCACGTTGCCCCAGAGGATGACGAGGCGGTCGGATTCGGCGTACGGCAGCGCGCGCAGCCTGACCGCGTCAACCAGGCTGAACATCGCGGTGTTGCCCGCAATGCCGATTGCGAGGACGCCGATGGCCACCGACGAGAACGCCGGCGATCGCCGGAGCGCCCGCAACGCATACCGCACGTCCTGACGCACGCTTTCAAATGAGGGGAAAGTCCACATGTCGCGGGTCCGTTCTTTGAGATGGGCCACGTTGCCAAATCGACGCCGTGCCGCATGGCGCGCAGCGTCCGGGCTGGCTCCCGATGCGCGGTACTCCGCCTCGCGCATGCTCAGGTGAAACGCGATCTCTTCGTCCAGATCCTGGTCCAACCGCCGCCGCCGGGCGATCGCGAGCAGCCGGTGCCAGATCGCAATGAGCCGTTCAATCGCGCGAC
Source organism: Vicinamibacterales bacterium (assembly GCA_038320555.1). Taxonomy (GTDB): domain Bacteria; phylum Acidobacteriota; class Vicinamibacteria; order Vicinamibacterales; family 2-12-FULL-66-21; genus JALZOC01. The sequence goes on from JBBQEJ010000086.1 coordinate 15,485, forward strand.
CTGGCTCCCGCATTGACGGCTCCTGATCATTTCTCAGCCGGCAGCTCGTGTAGTGGCCTGTCTTCTCTGAGCGGCCGTTATCACCACTCGGCCTAAGCGGTTTGAATCACCCGCGTTACCGCGGCCGACAATCGCTGCCACTGCGATGCCTCCGAGTGAAGAGCACGCCGACCGAGCACCGTCAGGCGGTAGAACTTCGCGCGCCGGTTGTTCTCGGACGTGCCCCACTGCGATCGGACTTCGCCGCGCACTTCGAGCCGATGCAGCGCCGGGTATAGGGCGCCATCTTCGACGCGAAGGACGTCGTCGGACGCCGCTTCTATGAACCGGGCAATGCCATAGCCGTGCGCCGGGCCACGGTCGAGCGCGTAGAGAATCAGCATATCGAGCGTGCCCGCAATCAGGTCGCGGTCATCCCGCCGTGGCGCGACGTCTCCCATAAGTCAGTTATGGGAGACTATCGGATGGGCGGTGAAATGGCAAGCGGTACAAGCTTTTGAAACTTGACCACTACCCGAGAACCGTCAATGTGTGATGGGACCGCGCCAGCCATCCGGCAGGATTGCGGGATCGCCCAGCTGCGTCCAGTGCTCGTCGGCGAGTTGCCTTTCGAGTACAAGGAGGCGCGCCTGGTAGCTCTTGAAGGCGGAGAATCGCTCCGTCTGCGGAGGACGATCGGTCCAGGAGATAACCAACACGTATGCGCCGTCGCGGTTATCTCGTCGCGTTTCGAGCCGGAGGACCTCATCGGCCCGCGCAAACGCCCAGATCATTGAACCATCCAGTCTGCACCCTGAGCCCCATGAATAGGGCGCGGGTAATCACCGTGGGCCATCGCCTCGCCCTGCACTGCCAGGATTCAGGCGGGCGCTCACCGCGCCGTCAGCCACCGTACGGCGTCCTCGTAGCTCCGGAACACCCGAATCGTCGAATCAGGGTTTTCGAGCGCCGCCTTCATCTGCGTCATACGCCCCATTCCAAAGCCGGCGTCATCGTTCACGACGATCGCGGAGCGGCTACCGAGAAGGCCGTGTTGGTGTTCGGCGAAGAATCGAGTCATCTGACTGACGAACGCAGCGGTCAATGTCTCGGTCCTGCGGCGATCCACCAGCATCGTCAGATGGGGCCGAGCCGAGTCAAGAATCTCCGACATGGCGGTACGCCATTCCTCGATCGTAGAAGGGTCGGCGGGCAACAGGACAACAAACTGTTTTTCAGGTTCGACGGTCCATGTGACCGGCATCCTCATCACGATAGCGCAAGACTCGTGTGGGCGAGCTTGAAATGGGGCCAGTGGCATGACGGCTGGTCGCGTATTAGTCGTTACGTTTCCTTGATGAGGGACATCCGCGTCCGGCCTGGCCGACAACGCGGTTGATACGACGGGCCGGACAACGCCCTGGAGAAACGCGGTACCGCCAGTCAGGCAGAGAGGATGCCCGCACCTCATCCGCCAGGTTCCGGCTTGGTTCGGTGTGGATCGGGCCCGCCACCGTCTTCCCGGTCGGGTCCGGCCGACGGTTGCCGCCACGCCGCGCCTGGCATCTGTTCCAAATGAACCGCGAGGGCGTGTGCAGGATGGCCGGCGATAAGAGCACATCGAACGCGCCCGCTGCAATCGCGGAAGCAGTACGGCACGCAACCGACGCAACGGCCGTGTTACCGGTATGAGCTTGCGGAGCGACTGACTACCCTGGGCTACGAGATCAAGCGCGGTCGGAGCGGGCAGCCCAAGATCCGCGGCGACTCGAGACGCTTGAGGATCAGTCCCGGGACGCTCCCGAATGGGATGCCGCCTGGTGAGGGCGTCGCGTCGCCCGAGCGGTGTCGGCCCGGCGCGTCGTTCCTGCGCCCCGATGGTCATTTTCCCTTGGGCATTCCCACCAATTTGGCGATAATCGGCCCGGAGACCAGCGTCTTATCCGCGCTGTCGTGACGGGAGAGGAGCTGTCGGGAGGGGGAGAGGGGCTGTCGGGGGCTAGAACGGGCGTTATGCTAACCGCGAGATGGCCCTAATGTTTCCTATCGTCTCTAATGTTTCCTATCGTCCGCACACCTCCGGGATCACGGACACGACCCACAACCTCGCGAGCCATGGCTCACAGCGGCGGTAGAAGCTTTTCACGAGTGCGACGCCAGCCTACGCTCCTTCGGAGCTGCGGCCGGCAAGCGATTGGCGTCGCCGCCGCTCTGCTCGCGGTCGCTGCGCCGGCCTACGCACAGCGCCTTCCGATCACGTACTACTCGACCTCCGACGGCCTTCCCCCATTACGTGGTGAACCGGATCGTCCGTGACGGCCGCGGCTTCCTCTGGTTCTGCACACGCGACGGGCTGGCGCGATTCGACGGACGGGAGTTCGTCACGTGGGGCGTGGACGACGGGCTGCCCAGCAGCGATATTAGCGACCTGCTGGAAATGCCGGACGGCATCTTCTGGATCGCGACGGAGCGCGGGCTCGTCCGCTTCGATCCTCGAGGCGCGCCTGCCAGCGCACCGCAATCGCGCGAGCCGAACGTGCCGCGCATGTTTACGACGTATGTGCCCGCACAGGAGGATCCGCGAACGGCACGGATTTCATTTCTTCAGCGAGATCCCTCCGGCGCGCTCTGGTTGGGCACTGCCGGCGGCTTGTTTCGGACGGACATCGCGCCGCCGGGCCGCATCACGTTCACTCCCGTCGATCTGAACATTCCGGACGTGCTGCAGGCGCGCGCGATCGGATCCCTGCTGGTGGACAGATTCGGCGCGTTGTGGATTGGCACCGGCTCCAGACTGCTCCGCCGCGCGCCCGATGGCCGGATCGACACGCTCGGCGAGGCAGACGGCGTGCCGCCGTCCACCATCACGAGGATCGTGGAAGACAAATCGGGAGCCATCTGGTTGACGCCGCTGTTTGGAGGACTCCTGCAGATCACGAACGACTCGCTCGGGTCGCGCCCGCGCGTCCTGCGGCACCTCACGTCGCGCGCCGGTATGCCCTCAGGCGGCACGTTCGATCTGCTCGTGGACACTCGCGGTGCGCTGTGGGTAGCTGCGAGCCGCGAGTTGCTTCGAATACTTCCCGATCGGACGGCGAAGAATGGCCTCAGCGTCCAGCCAATCGCAGAGCGCGAAGGACTTCGCGCGTACGAGGTGTCGGCGCTGGCCGAAGACGAGGGCGGCAACATCTGGGCCGGCGTCAATCCTTACGGTGCGGCCAAACTGTCGCGCTCGGGCTTCACGACGTTCACGGCGGATGATGCGCGAGAAGTGTTCATGACGATGGTGGAGACGCGCGGCGGCGAGCTGGTCGCGTTCAGCCAGAAGGACAGCCAGGTATCCGCCTCTCGGTTCGACGGACACGCGCTCGCGCGCATACCGGGCGGGCAGCCGCGCTTCAGCGCCGCGTGGGCGTGGAACCAGATGGCGCTCGAGGATCGCGCGGGCGGCTGGTGGTTTGGCGGCAACGACGGCGTCATCCACTACGAACCCGGTGTACCCATCGATCGCATGGCGTCGGCCAGGCCGGCGGCCCGAAACACCAGCGCTGAAGGGCTCGCGGCAGATACAGTGATCCGGCTGTTCGAAGACCGACGCGGGAATCTCTGGATCGGGACCGTCGGCCAGGGCGTTTCGCCGAACGGCCTGTCGCTGCGGCGCGCGGGAGCTGCCGACGCATTCGTCCATTTCAGCGAGCGCGATGGCCTGCCGGCGCTCGACCGGTACTACGTGTCGTCGTTCGAAAGCGATCGCTCCGGCAACGTCTGGATCGGCTTCAGCGGCGATGCGGGACTCATCCGCTATGACGGCGCGCATTTCGTGCGCTTCACCTCAGATCAAGGAGTGCCGCCGGGCCAGATTCGCAACATAATTCTCGATTCCAGCGGCCGGTTGTGGGCGGCGACGTACCGGGGCGGCATCTGCCGAATCGAGCATCCGGACAGCCAGCACCCGGCGATTCGCGCATACACGTCGAAGGATGGACTGTCCAGCAATGAGACGACCGGCATCGTCGAAGCATCGCCTGACGAGTTGTACATCGGCACGGCCAGAGGCCTCGATCGGTTGAAGCCGTCGACCGGTGAGTTCACCCATGTCATGGTGCGCGACCGGCTGTCGTCGGCGGAAATGCTCAGCGCCCTGCGTGACAGGACGGGGGCGTTGTGGTTCGTCTATTCCGACAGCATTGTGCGCCTGGTGCCGGAGCGGGAACCGCAAGTGCCTCCGCCGCCGGCCATCTTTATTAGTGGGGTCCAGATTGACGGACGGCCGCAGCCGGTACCGGCGACCGGAGAAGCGCACGTCGAAGCGCTCCGCCTTCCGAGCGCCGCGTCACTGCGCGTCGACGTCGTCGCGCCATGGTTTGGCGCGGGTGACGGACTCCAGTACGAATATCGGCTGCGAAACGGCGATTCCTGGAGCGCTCCGAGCCGGCTGCGGACGGTGACGTACGCGGGACTCGCACCTGGACGCTATAGCTTCGCGGCGCGTGCGGTTACGGCAGGCGGCGTCAGCCCGGCAACCGCAAGCGTTTCGTTCACCGTCGTCGCTCCGGTGTGGCGGCGATCATGGTTCCTGCTCCTCGTTGTCTCGACCGCGGCGATGGCCACGTACGTCCTGTTCCGCCGGCGTCTCACGCGTCTGCTCGAAGTCGCCAACATGCGGACGCGCATCGCGACGGATTTGCACGACGACATCGGCGCGAATCTGACACGGATCGCCGTCTTGAGCGAAGTCGCGCGGCGGCGCTACGGATACGCGACCGACGTGGTGGACGACCCGTTGACGTCGATCGCGACGCTGTCGCGCGAATCGGTCGGCTCGATGGCCGACATCGTCTGGGCGATCAGCCCGGACCGCGACCGCGTCGACGATCTGGTGCGTAAGATGCGCGAACATGCGGACGATCTGCTGGCCGATCGCGACGTGCGTCTCACGTTCAGCGTCGACCGGGCGCTGCACGACGATCGGATCGGCCTCGACGTCCGCCGCGGCGTGTTCCTGATCTTCAAGGAGGCGGTCACGAACGCGGCGCGCCATTCGCGCTGCACCGCGGTTGCCGTCGTCTTCACTGTCGATGGACGAGACGCCGTACTCAGCGTCAGCGATGACGGGATCGGATTCGATCGAGCGCGGCCGGTCGAGGGCAACGGACTGATGAGCATGCGCCGCCGTGCGGAGCGCATCGGCGGCACGCTGCGAATCGAGTCCCGGCCGGGCACCGGTACCACCATACGCTTCGACGTCCCGCTCAAGTCCCGCCCGGGGCCCCGGCGCCTACCTGTCTAAGTAGGTGACCTCGAGGCGGTTTCCAACTATCGTCGGTGTACCCTGCACGTTCTCTGACCGATGCCTTTAAGGAGCGACGCCTCCGCCGGATCGAAACGAAGCGACATCCTCGCCGTCGTTATCATCGAGGACCTGCGCGACGTCCGCGAAGGCCTTGCGATACTGATCAACGGATCGCCAGGATTCCGGTGCACGCGCAGCTTCCGGACGATGGAAGATGCGCTCGCGGGCGTCGTGTCGGCGCGGCCCGACGTCATTCTGACGGACCTTGGGCTTCCCGAGATGTCGGGCATCGACGGCATCCGCGAACTGCACGCGCGCATGCCCGGCGTGCCGATCCTCGCGTTGACGGTGCACGACAGCAATGAGGAGGTGTTTTCCGCGCTTTGTGCGGGGGCCTCGGGCTATCTGCTCAAGAACACGCCCCCGGCACGTCTTCTCGAATCGCTGCGCGAGGTCGCCGATGGCGGAGCGCCGATGTCCCCGGAAATCGCGCGCCGTGTCGTTGCGCTGTTTCGTCAATTCCGCCCGCCCGCTCACGCGTCGTATCAGCTCACGCCGCAGGAAAACGAGCTGCTGAAGCTGCTCGTGGACGGTCATCACCGGAAGACGGCCGCCCAGGCGCTCGGCCTCAGCATCAACACGGTGTCGTTTCATATGAAGAACATCTACGACAAGCTTCAGGTGCACTCGAAGAGCGAAGCGGTGGCGAAGGCGCTTCGCGAGCGCTT
>JBBQEJ010000087.1:0-20887 GCA_038320555.1 Vicinamibacterales bacterium
ACGATCGCATGTCGTCGGGTCCGAACCAGCGATAGCTCCGCAGATCTTTGGGTTGCTTGCGCGCGCGCGTCACCGCCATCCCTGCTCCGTTTCGACCGGCTTGCCCATTACGCAGTCCATCGTCCTACTATCTCAGATTCATGAACCGGACGCTGGTTGCTTGTCACGACGAGGATCGCGCAGAGAACGCGGAACGCGCGTTTGCAGCCACTTCTGCGACCTCAGCGATCTCTGCGCGAGTTCCGTGTCCCTCCGTGTGCTTCCGTGGCGTCAAAGGGCAGCGGCATTTGGATCGCGCGACGGGATCCGGAGCGTCATCACGACGGTGGCCTCGACGACGAGCGCGGCGGCGAGGACGAGCAGTCCGGTTGTGTACGAGCCGGTCACGTCGCGCAGGGCTCCCATCAGTGACGGCCCAACAAAGCCGCCAAGGTTGCCGATTGCGTTGATGAGGCCAATGGACGCAGCCGCGGCGGTCCCTCCAAGGAAAATCGGCGGAATCGACCAGAATACGCCCTGCACCGATCGCTGACCTATCTGCGACAGCGTGAAGCTCAGCACAACGAGCCACAGATTGCCGCGGAACATGACCGCCAGCACGAGACCTGCGGCCGCGGTGAGCGCGCACGCGGCGATGTGGCGCTTCCGCTCGCCGGTGCGATCGGAATGGCGCCCGACGAAAAACATCGCGACCAGCGCCGCGGTAAATGGAAGCGCGGTCATCAGGCTCAGGCGAAAACTTTGTCTTCCGCCGGCTGCTTCGGTCAGCATCTTCGGAAGCCACAGAAAAATCCCGTACGTGACAACCGTGTTCAGAAAGTAGACGGCGCAGAGCAGCCACACGCGTCCGCTCCGCAGGCTGCGCGTGACTGACGTGTGCCCAATTTGTGCCCGGCGTTCTCGTTCCGCTTCCATCCTGTCGGTCAGCCATTCGCGATCGGTGTCGTTGAGCCATCGCGCGCCGCTCGGCCGGTCAGTCAACACGCGCAAGGCAACCAGGCCGAGCACGACCGCCGGCAATCCCTCCACAAGAAATAACCACTGCCAGCCGTGCAGCCCAAGCCGGCCGTTGAGCGCGAGGAGACGGTCGGATATCGGCGCGCCCACGATAATGGCCACAGGGGCCGCCATCATGAACAAGGCGCCGGTTCGCGCGCGGTCAGCCGCTGGAATCCAGTAGGTGAGGTAGAGCACGATGCCGGGAAAGAATCCGGCTTCGGCAATGCCGAGGATGACTCGCGCCGCATAAAAGGACCACGAGTCGCGCACGAATATCATGCCCATCGACGCGATGCCCCAGCCGATCAGGATCCGGGCGATCCAGCGCCGTGCGCCGACGCGCTCGAGAATGAGGTTGCTCGGCACTTCAAACAGGCAGTACCCGATAAAAAAGAGTCCCGCTCCGTAGCCGAACTGGGTGTTCGAGAGCCCGAGGTCCCGCTGCAGCACGGCCGAGGCAAACCCGACGTTGACGCGATCGATGTACGCGACGACATAGCACATGAACGCGAAGGGGATGAGCCGACGCGTGACGCGGGTCATCACCTGGCGGTGACGTGCGGCAGATTCAGGGCTTGTCGCGTCGACCAGTGTCATAAAACGCGTCACTCTATCGCGAAATGCCCCACGTCGTCGCAGACAGAGGCGGGTTTGACACACCGTTTGATTAAAACTACAGTGTGGTCATTAGCTGTTCGCGGTTCGCGGTTCGCGGTTCGCGACTGGGAACTGGGGACTGGCAACTGGCATGACCCACACCATCGGCGACTTCGAGCAGCTCATTCTGTTCGCGCTCGTGCGGCTGGGCCCGGATGCCTACGGCGCCAGCCTGCGTCGCGAGATTGAAGCGCGTACGGGTCGGACGATCTCAGCCGGCGCCCTGTACACCGCGCTCGATCGTCTTGAAACGCGCGGCTTCGTCTCCTCGCGTCTCGGAGAACCGACCCCCGAGCGCGGCGGGAAACGGAAGCGCCTCTATACGCTCCAACCGGCGGGGGAGCGCGCACTCGCGCGTGTCTACGAATCACTCCGGCTGATGGCCGGCGGTCTCGCTGCGCGCCTGCGTCCGGTCAAGGACTAGCCATGCCGCCATCACCTCCTCGGCTCGCTCAGACGCTCCTCCGGTGGACGCTCCCGCCTGATGACTTCGAAGTCATTTCCGGCGATCTCGACGAGACGCTCGACACCATGGCGTGGGCGGGATCAGGCGCCGCCGGACTCTGGTATTGGCGTCAGGTCGCAAGCATTGTGTGCAGCCGCATGCGTGCGGCGACGTTCGGGTCGGGGGACCCGCAACCCCCGAGGGTGATGACGGCCTTTCGACAGGATCTTGCGTACGCGCTGCGCTCCCTGCGCAAGCAGTTGGGGTTCGCGGCGATGGCCGTGGGGATGCTCGCCGTCGGCATCGGCGCGAACGTCGCCATCTTTGCGCTCGTCAACGCGGTGTTGCTGAAGCCGCTGCCATTTGCGGATCCCGCTCGCCTGATGATCGTGCACATGCTCGCGCCGGATCGCGAGGCTCCGGGTGTCTTTCGCCAGGTCGTCTGGTCCTATCCGAAGTACTGCATGTTGCGGGACAACCAACGTGTCTTTGAGTCCACGTCGGTATTTGGAGATGCCACCTGGAATCTCACCGGTGGCGGTGCCCCCGAGCGCGTCCTCGGCGAACTGGTGGAATCGAGTTACTTCGAGGTGCTGCGCCTGAGCCCGCAACTGGGTCGCACGTTCTCCACGGAAGAGACCCGCGCGGCCGGATCCGTTCCGCTCGCGATCCTCGGTCATGGCTTCTGGATCCGGAGATTCGGAGGCGATCCTGCGGTGCTCGGTCGCACGGTCGGCCTCAACGGCGTCCCATACACGGTTGTCGGTGTACTCCCGCCAGACTTCAGCGGACTAGGTGGACAAGCCGACGTCTGGGTTCCTATCACGACGCTCGCCGCGCGTGATCTCGGAGAGGCATGGAACCACTCGTACCGCGTCGTGGCCCGTCGCAAGACCGGCGTCTCCGTGGATCAGGCGCAAGCGGCTGTGACGGTGCTTGGCAGTCAAATCGACGCAGCATTCAAGGATCCAGGAGGAGGACCGGGAAGCCCCGCCGGTGGGGCCTGGAGCGCGAACGCGGTACCTCTCAATGACGAGCGAATCGATCCACTCATTCGCCGATCGGTTCTGCTCCTGCTCGGGGCGGTCGCCCTTGTATTGCTGATCGCGTGTGTCAATCTCGCAAATCTGACGCTCGTCCGGGGACTCGCGCGACAGCGCGAAGTCGGCATACGGCTCGCGCTCGGCGCAAGCCGCCTTCGCATCGTCCGCCAGTGCATGACCGAGAGCCTGTTGCTGGCGCTTCTCGGCGCCGCCGCCGGACTCGCAGTCGCGTATGGAGTCGTTCTGGCGGGCATCCGGCTGATGCCCGACCTTCGGATGGTGCTCACCGAACGCACCGCGAGTCTGACGCGGGTCGGCCTCGGGATGCTTGGGCTCGACCGCTTCACGGTCATCTTTACGATCCTCGTCGCTACAGCTGCTGCCGTGCTGTTTGGCCTGGGTCCTGCCTGGGGGGCCGCGCGGCGCGACCTCAGCGAGACGATGAAGGCGGGAGCGTCGGGAGCGGTTTCCCCTGGCACGCACGGCTTCAAGCTCAGAAGTCTGTTGATCGTTGGAGAGGTAGCGCTGGCGCTCGTGCTGCTCAGCGCAGGTGGCCCTGATGATCAAGAGCATGTCCCGGCTGCAGGCAACCGAGCTCGGCTTCCGTGCCGACTCGCTGCTGTCATTTCGCGTGATGCTTCCCGCGCCACAGTACGATCGGCAGCGTGCGACTCAGTTCCTGGAGCAGGCGGTCAGTCGGCTGACCGCGCGCGCCGAACTCGACTCGGTCGCCTACGGCAGTTGCGCTCCGGTTTCCGGCGGCTGCAATCGAACGCCAGCTACGTTCCCCGACCGCCCGCCGGTCCCCGGGGGGACGAACCCGTCCGCTGGGGTCATGTGGGCATCCCCCGGATTCTTCCAGACACTCGGGATCCGGCTGGTTCGAGGACGGGTCTTCACCGATATCGATCGAGCCGGACAGCCGAAAGTCGTGGTCATCAACGAGTCGGCCGCTCGCGCGTTCTGGGGGAACGAGAATCCGATTGGCAGGCGCATCGCTGTGGGACAGGGTGGATTCGGCGACGGCGCCGAGGTCGTGGGAATTGTCGCCGACGTCCGATACGGCGCGGTGGAGACCTCCGTGACCCCGGACGTTTACCTTCCTCTCCTGCAGTCGACACGGACGCTCGGCTTCATCTTTGTCAGGAGCCGGACCCATGCCGAATCGCTCGTGCCAACGCTGCGGCACGAACTGCAGGCCCTGGATCCCAATCTGCCCTTGACCGACATCAAAATGATGGATCAGCGCATTGGGGACGCCACGTGGCGGACGCGCATGAGCGCCTGGCTGCTTGGCGTCTTCTCGACGTTGGCCCTGCTGCTGGCCGCCCTGGGCATATACAGCGTGATGTCGCAGGGAGTCGAGGAGCGCAGACGCGAGATCGGCGTACGGATGGCGCTCGGTGCGGACCGTCGCGACATCATGAAGCTGATCATCGGCCGCGTCGTCACCATTGCGCTTGCCGGCATCATGCTTGGCATCGTGCTCGCCGTGCCGTCCATGCGATTGCTGATCGCGCTCTTGTACGAGGTCAGGCCGGACGATCCGCAGGTCTTTGCGATGCTGTCGCTGGCGCTGCTCGGCGTTGCCCTGCTCGCCGGTTACGTGCCCGCACGGCGTGCCACGCGCGTCGATCCGTTGACGACGCTGCGTTCGGAGTGAGTTGCCTGTATCCAGTTGCCAGTTGCCAGTAACCGGTTCCGACCTGGTAACTGGCTACTGGCTACTGACTACTTTCCCGTTCCGTGCCGTTCGCTGCTCTCCACCGTGTGGCCCAGCGTCATGGCGCTGAAGACGATGGTCAGGATGCAGCACAGAATCATCGTCACGAACACGCCGCTCCATCCCCAGTGGTCCGCAATCCAGCCGACGCCCGTTCCTGCGATGGCCGATCCGAAGACGTAGCCGAAGAACCCTGTGAATCCGGCAGCGGTGCCGGCGGCCTTCTTCGGGACGAGATCGAGCGCGTGGAGACCGATGATCATGATCGGTCCGTAAATCAGAAACCCGATCGCGATGAGCGCGGCGTAATCGATCCAGAGCGGCCCGTGCAGGTTGAGCCAGTACACAATCACCGCGACCATCGTGAGGCTCATGAAGAGCATCGTCGCCGGCGCGCGGCGTCCTTTGAAGACCTTGTCCGAGACCCAGCCGCAGACGATCGTTCCCGGGATTGCGGCGTACTCGTACAGACTCCAGCCGAGGCTCGACTGCTGAAACGAAAACCCCTTGGCGGTTTCGAGGTACGTCGGAATCCAGTTCACGACGCCGTACCGGACGAAATAAACGAAGGCATTCGCCACCGCGATCGCCCACAGATACCGGTTGTTCAGCACGTGGTCGAGGAAGATTTCCCTGAACGTGAACGTTCGCTCGTGATCCGCGCTGTAGTCGGGCCGGTAGTCGTTCCTGTATTCCTCGATCGGCGGAAGGCCCCGCGATTGGGGCGTGTCGCGCAGCAGGAAGAACACCACGCCGGCGATCACGGCTGCGATGAGGGCATTGAAGTAGAACTTCGCCCCCCAGTCATTGAAGAGCGCGACGCCGAGCAGCGCGAAATTGGCGACCAGCGCGCCTCCCACGTTGTGCGAGACGTTCCAGACCGAAACGACGAGCCCGCGTTCGCGCGTACTGAACCAGTGCACCATCGTCTTGCCGCAGGGGGGCCAGCCCATGCCCTGGACCCAGCCGTTGATTGTCTGAAGGAAGACCAGGACGCCGAGTGAGGCGTAGAGCGTCTTGAACAGACCACAGGCGGCCATGATGACGCACGAAAGGATCAGACCCAGCGGCAGAAAGTATTTCGGATTGCTGCGATCCGAGACCGACCCCATGAGGAATTTCGACACCCCGTACGCCACTGACAAGGTCGTGAGCGCCAGACCGAGCTGGGCTTTCGAGTATTCGGGGTGTTCACGGAGGATGTCTGGAATCGCGAGCGCGAGATTGTTCCGGACCAGGTAATACGCGGCGTAGCCCGCGAAGATTCCGATGAACACGCGCCGGCGCTGCCGCCGGTACTCGACATCGACTGCGGCCGGTGGCACGGCAACGGCGGGGAGCGCGGGCTTGAGAAAAGTGAACATGGGGTTGTCGGATTATAGGGGCGGAGCGGTATTCCCGGTTCGCGGTTCGCGGTTCGTGGTTCGCGATTCGCGATAGGGTTTACAATGCGCGGGATCTCGAGTCGCTCCCGCATCGGAACACACACGAAAGGTTGGGATGAGGTTCATCGCCGCCTGCGCGCTTGCCGCGCTTGCCGCCGCCGTCCAGACGCCGGCCGGGCCTTCACCATACCGGACGCTCGACGACCGGTTTGATCCGCCGCACTACGCAACGGTGGACGCGTGGAAGCCCCGCGCCGCGTATCTGCGGGAGCACGTGCTGGCTTCTGCCGGCCTGCTGCCGTTGCCGGAGAAAACACCGCTGCGGCCATCGATTTTCGGCGAGGTCCGCCGCGCGGATTACAGCGTGTCGAAGGTGTACTTCGAAAGCCTGCCGGGATTCTTCGTCACGGGGAATCTGTATCGGCCCGCCGGAGACGGCCCGTTTCCGGCGATTCTCTCACCGCACGGCCACTGGACCTACGGCCGTCTCGAAAACACCGCGGTCATGTCTGGCCCCGGTCGCGCGATCAACCTGGCGCGCCAGGGTTTCGTGGTGTTCATGTACGACATGATCGGCTACAACGACAGTCAGCAGGTGCCGCACACGTTCAGTGGTCCTCGCGAGTACCTGTGGGGCCTCAGCCTGTCGGGGTTACAGCTCTGGGACAGCATTCGCGCGATCGACTTCCTCGAAACGCTGCCGTACGTTCGGAAGGATGCGATTGGCATGACGGGGGAATCTGGCGGCGGAACACAAACGTTTCTGGCGGCAGCGGCCGACTCGCGCATCGCGGTTGCGGCGCCGGTCAACATGATCTCGCTGCACATGCAGGGCGGATGCCTCTGCGAGAACCCGCCCGGCCTCCGGCTCGAGACGACGAACGTGGAAATCGCAGCCACGATCGCCCCGCGGCCGCTCCTGATGATCTCGGCGACTGGCGACTGGACGGCCGAGACACTCGAAAAGGAATACCCGGCCGTGCGCGCGATCTACGAGCTCTTCGGCGCTGCCGATCGCGTGCGAGCCGTGCGGATGACTGCCGAGCACAACTACAACAAGGACAGCCGCGAAGCGATGTATGCCTGGATGGCGCGGTGGCTGCAGGATGCGCCAGCCGACGTCCATCCCGCGGAGCGATCGTTCTCGCCTGAACCGCTCGCAAATCTGCTGGTGTTCCATCAGCGGGCGCTGCCGTCTGACGCTGTCGATGTCGCTCATCTTACGGATGAGTGGATTGCCGCGGCGAAGCGGCAGCGTGCGAGCGGCGAAGCGCCGGCTTTCAGCGCGGCGTTCCGACATGCACTTGGGTTCGCTGGGGATTCGCTTGTCCAGCCTAAATTTGATCTTCCGCCTAAAGGCGGCAGCCACAAAGACAGCGGAGAGGGCGGCAGCCACAAAGACAGTTGGGCCGGCGGCGACAAAGACAGGCGCGATGGTCGCACGGTGCTGCTCGGTGCGCCGAACCCGGAATTGGAGCGGGCGCTGGGAGCCGCGGGCCTGCGCGCCACCGTGATTCCGTTCACGCGGTTCGACTCGGTGGCCGCGGGGAAGATCCATCACTTCGAGACCTACAACCGCACCGCCGCCAGCCAGCGAGTGGCCGACATCGTCACGGCGGTGCGTGCGCATCCGGGTGCCGCGTTGGTCGCAGATGGAGACGCCGGGCTGGCCGGCCTTCTGGCCGCCGCGATCGTGCCGGTGCCGCTGGCCGTGCTGGGCGTGAACCAGTTCGACTCGTCCAACGACGCGGACTACGTGGACCACTTGTACATCCCGGGACTTCGCCGCGCCGGCGATCTCCAGACGGCCGCATCGATGGCTCGCGGCGAGATCGTGGTGCATGACGCCGGGTCCCGGTTCAGCGTGCCGGGGCTGCGCGCGCAATCAGCCCGATTGGCCGCGTCTGAGATCGTTGCTCTCGTGCGGAAGGCTGCATCTGCTCGCCCACGCTGACCCTGGAGATTAACTCCGTGCTCGCTATGCCTCTGTGGTTCAATTCCTCCGTGCGCTGCCTCTACATTTCTTCTGCGATCGTGATCCTCACCTGGAGTCTCGGTCTGCGCGCGCAGGAGCATGTCCACCTGACGCCGGCTGAACCTGTAGCGCTTCAGCCGCTCGCGCAGCAGGTCCGCCGGCTGGAAACCGCCCTCGCGTATCTCGGGCAACCGCTGCCGGCCGCGGACCGCAAGGCATTCGATGACGCAATCGCGATGAGTGACGAGGCGTCGGGTGTCTCGCGGTTGCAGGAGGTGCTCGATCGCTACGTGCTCGCCACGGTTCACGTCAATCCGGAAAGTCGCGTCAAGGTAGAGCAGGGCGCGGCCAGGCCCGAACTGCTGCAGGGAGGCACGCGGCTCTTCCTCGTGAAAGTCGTCAACGAAGCGGGCGTGACGGCGCCCCTTACCGTGCAGAGTCCGAACAGCGGACGCGTCTTCATCTCTTCGCGTGGCGTACCCGAGGCGCCGAAGGAACTGACCGACGTACAGGTTCGAGAACGCTGGGCTGACATCTCTCTCTACACGGCCTCCCCGATGCGGCCGCGGCTTTCGGGCCTTGGTGTTGAGTACGTGATTCTGCAGATCTACAGCCGCGACCGGGGACAACGCTCGGCGCTCCTCGCGTTCAACGTCGGACAGGGCACTCAGGACATCGGCTTTCGCAACGACGTTGACATCCTGTTCACGGCTGCTCCCGCGCACCCCGTGCGCGTCCGCGTCGTCGACGAGCGTGGCGAACCCACAACCGCCGCGTTCCTGGTGAAGGACGACGCGGAGAGGATTTATCCGACGGCGTCGAAACGCCTCGCTCCCGATTTTTATTTTCAGCCGCAGGTGTACCGTGCGGACGGCCAGACGATCGATCTGCCGTCCGGAACGTTCACGCTGACGGTTTCCCGCGGTCCCGAGTACATGCCCCAGATTCGTCGTCTCACGCTCGCGGGCCCCGACGAGTGGTTGTTTCGCCTCGTGCGCTGGATCGATCCGTCACGCTACGGATGGTTCTCCGGCGACCACCACATTCATTCCGCCGGCTGCTCGCATTACCAGAACCCGACCGAGGGGGTGATGCCCGAAGACATGTGGCCCCAGATTGCCGGTGAAGCGCTCAATGTCGCGTCGGTGCTGACGTGGGGGCCCTCGTACTATTTTCAGAAGCAGTTTTTCACGGGGACCGATCATCCGCTGTCCAGGCCCGGGCAGCGGCTGATGCACTACGATCTGGAGATCTCAGGGTTTCCCTCCAGCCATGCGGGACATCTCGTGCTGCTCGGTCTCAAGGATCAGGAGTATCCGGGGGCGAAGCGTCTGGAGGACTGGCCGACGTGGACGCTGCCCGTCCTGCGCTGGGCAAAGGCTCAGGGGGCGGTCGCCGGATTCGCACACTCCGGCTGGGGCCTCGAAGTGCGAAGCAAGGATCTTCCAAACTACGAGGTGCCTGCCTTCGACGGCATCGGGGCGAACGAGTTCATCGTGGACGTGACGCATCCCGGCGCCGTCGATTTCATTTCGGCCGGCGACACGCCGCACATCTGGGAACTGAACATCTGGTACCACACGTTGAATGCGGGGTTCCGGACGCGCATCAGCGGCGAAACGGACTTTCCCTGCATTACCGACGATCGGGTCGGGCTCGCGCGGTCGTACGCGAAAGTTGACGGCACGCTCACATATCGAAAATGGATTGACGCGGTGCAGGCGGGCCGTAACTACGTCTCCGACGGCAAGAGCCATTTGATGGACTTCACGGTGAACGGCGTCGAGGGGGGCACACGCGACAGCGAGGTTCAGCTCGATCGCTCGGGCCATGTGAAGGCGACCGTGAGGGCCGCGGCGAATCTCGAGGCATCGCCGAACGACGCCGTCCGGAATGCGGCGTACGACGCGAAACCGTACTGGGATGTCGAGCGCGCACGCATCGGCATCCGGCGCGAGGTCCCCGTGGAAATCGTCGTCAATGGCGCGGTCGTCGCGACCCAGCCGCTCGTGGCCGATGGCACAATTCACGATCTGACCTTCGACATCCCGATCGAGCGGAGCAGCTGGATCGCGGCGCGCATCCTGCCGTCGGCACACACCAATCCGGTGTTTGCGCTGGTTGGCGGCAAGCCCATTCGGGCGTCTCGCCAGAGCATTCAATGGTGCCTGACCGCGGTGAACCAGTGCTGGACGCAGAAATCTCCGAAAATCCGGCCTGCTGAGCTCGACGCCGCGCGGCAGGCGTATGATCATGCGAGACAGGTGTATACCCAACGATTGGCTGAAGCCACCCAGGGGACGCGTTGAGCCGGCATGTCCTTGGCGGCGCGATCGCGACAGGTGCGGTGGCTTGGACGGCTGCGGTTATGATCGCGGCGCCTGAACGGATGGCGAACGGTGCCAGCCACCTTTCGATGTCTCTTCCCCGGCCAACCCAGTCGCCGCGGAGCGCGATGATTGATTTCGAGCGGCAGGTGCAGCCGATCATCGCCGACCATTGTCTCGAGTGCCACAGCCAGGACAAGCGAAAAGGCGGCTTGTCGCTCGCGACGTATGCCGACGCACTCGACGGCGGACGCAACGGTCCCGCGATTCGTCCGGGCAACGGCGCGCGGAGCCTTCTCGTCCATCGCATCACCGGCGCGGTCGAACCGCAGATGCCCAAGGACAAGGATCCGCTGACGCCGGCGCAGGTTGCGCTCGTCCGCCGGTGGATCGATCAGGGCGCGCGCGCGACCTCGTCGTCGCCGCCCGCGCCGCAGCCGTGGGAAGCGCCGCTCGCCCTCACGCGCCCCGCGATGCCGGCGATCCTGTGGACCCAATGGGCCGCGCCGCTCGATAAGTTTGTGGCGCAATACCTGGTCGCCCGGAAGACAGCCGAGCCTGCGCCCGTGCCGGATGCGCGCTTTGCTCGGCGTGTCTATCTGGACGTGTGGGGTCTGCTGCCGACGCCCGACGAGCTCCAGCGTTTCGTCGACGATCGGACGCCGGACAAGCGCGCGGCGCTCGTCGCGACGCTGCTCGCCGACGATCAGAAATACTCCGAGCACTGGATGTCGTTCTGGAACGACCTGCTGCGCAATGAAGACGGCGTCACGTATTTTTCCGAGACTGCGGGGCGCAAGAGCATCACCGACTGGCTGTTCCCGGCGCTGAAGGCGAATGTTCGGTACGACGAGCTCGTCGCGAAGCTGCTCAACCCGGGCGCTCCTACCGATCCCGATGGCTTTCTGGTCGGCGTGAACTGGCGCGGCGAGACGAGCGCCGCGGTGACGCCGTGGATGCAGGCCGCGCAGAACAGCGCGCAGGTGTTTCTCGGCATCAATTTGAAATGTAACGCCTGCCACGACAGCTTCGTCAGCCGCTGGAAGCTGAAGGACGCGTATGCGCTCGCGGCGTACTTTGCGCCGGAGCCGACGCTTCAGATGTACCGGTGCGACGTGGCCCTCAATCGCTACGCCCAGCCGGGCTTTCTCTTTCCGGAGCTGTCGCGCACCCCGGCCTCGGCCGCGCTTGCCGATCGTCGCGCGGCGGCGGCGGCCACCTTCACCGATCCGCGCATGGGACGCCTGCCCCGCACGCTGGTGAACCGGATCTGGCAGCGGCTGCTGGGCCGCGGCCTCGTCGCGAACCCCGACGAAATGGACGGCAAGCCGTGGAGTCCCGAGGTGCTCGACTGGCTCGCGAGCGACTTCGTCGATCATCGTTACGACATCAAGCGCCTGATTCAGACGATTCTGACGTCTCGTGCGTACGAGATGCCGGCAGTGCCTCGTACGGGCGAGCCGCCGGCGCGCGGCTATGTATTTGGCGGGCCGGAGGTCCGGCGTGTGAGCGCGGAGGAGTTCGCCGACGCGATCGGCGCGATGACCGGCGAATGGAACACCTATCAGCCGCGTACGCCCACGGTTCCCGCGACCGGCGAACGTCCGAAAACCGCTCCGCCTCCGTCGATGGCGTCCACGTCCGGTGTGTACGCGCGCGAGTGGCGCGTTGCTTCGAGCAGCCTCAGCCGCGCGCTGGGCCGTCCGATCCGTGACCAGATCACCTCCGCGCGGGCGGCGCAGGCCTCCACGCTGCAGGCGCTCGAGCTCGTGAACGGCGAGATGCTCACGCGCTGGCTGTCACGCGGGGCACGGCGGATGCTCGGCGAGCTGCCGCCGGAACCGTTGAGCCTGTACAACCGGACTGTCGCGGGCCGCACGGCGTCGTCCAGTGCATTCGAGGTGGACGTATCGCGCGCGGCCCGGCTGGGGCTGGTCGTGCAGGAGAACGGCTCGAACGTGCCCGAAGTGCTTCAGCCGGCATGGGCCCAGGCGGAACTTGTCGGGCCGTCGGGGGTCACGCCTCTCTCGTCCCTGAAACCGATCGAGGGCGCAGGACTGCGGGATGGCTCGGGGCCGGTTCGCGTCGCGGGCTCGAACGGCGACGGTGTTCGCGTGAAGAACCCGTCGGTGCTCGAGTACGACGTGGAGGGCCGCGGCTTCACCAGCTTCCGGGGCGTGATCGGCCTCGAGAATGCACAGAGCGAGATCGGATCGACACTCAATCCGCAGGTTCGCTTCTTCGTGTTCGACGCGGCGCCCAACATGGAGCGTCTGCTGCCGCCGACGTCCACCACGCCGCTGCCGCCGCCGGCGCCGATGAACACCACGGCGGACGTGATCGACCGCGTGTTCCGTCATGCGCTCGGCCGCGTGCCGTCGGCTGCCGAACGCACCGCCGCCGAAGCCGCGCTGCGCGACCCAAAGGGGGGCAGCCGTCCGTTCGCCCCCGGGCTGGCGGATCTGCTGTGGGCCGTGACGATGAAGCCCGAGTTCCAGTTGATTTATTAGTACTGTTTGTCAGACTTGTCGCCACGAGGATGCCATGACCCGAGAAGAGCAATCGATTTACGCGCGCGTGAGCCGGCGTGGTTTCATAGGCGCGACCGCCGGCGCGACGCTGTCCGCGCTTGTCGGCCGTGAACCGGCGGTGGTGCGCCGGCAGGCGCCAGGAAAGAAGCCTCCAACCGCCGACGCCGTCATCGTGTTGTGGATGGCGGGAGGCATGGCGCAGACGGAAACCTTCGATCCCAAACGCTACACGCCGTTTGCCCCTGGCGTGAAAGTCGAGGAGGTGCTCAGCACGTTTCCGGCGATCGACACGGCGGTCGATCACATCAAGTTCACGCAGGGCCTCGAGCAGATCGCCAGCGTGATCGATCGCGGCACGGTCATCCGGACGTTCAACGCGGCAGACCTGGGTTTCATCCTGCACTCGCGCCACCAGTATCACTGGCATACCGGTTACATTCCACCGCAGCCGATGGCGATGCCCCATCTGGGCGCCGTGATCTCGAAAACGCTCGGGCCGAGGAATCCGGACGTGCCGGCGTTCATCGCGATCGGACAGACTGTCGAGGGGGCGGGGGAAATCGCAACGTTGAAGGCGTTTCACACGGCGGGGTTTCTCGGGACCGAACATGGGCCGTTTCTCATCGTCGATCCGCAGGACGCGGCTTCCGCGGTGCGTCCGCCAAAGGAGCTGGGAGATGCGCGGTTCCGCAGCCGGCGCGAGCTGCTCGAGACGCTGCTCGGCCAGGAGCCGGTCTATCAGTACGGCGGCGATTTCCAGCGCGAATCGCTCGTCAAGTCGCTCGACGCCGCCGATCGTCTGTTGAAGTCGTCATCGGCCAGGGCGTTCGATCTGTCACTCGAGCCGAAGAAGAGCTTTGACGCCTACAACACCGGCCGTTTCGGGCAGGGATGCCTCCTCGCGCGACGCCTCGTGGAGGCCGGCGCGCGCTACGTCGAGGTCACGTCGGAATACATCCCATTTGTCTACTGGGACAGCCACGAGAACGGGCACGAGCGCGCAACGGCGATGAAGAAGCTGATCGACGCGCCCGTGGCGCAGCTCATTCGGGATCTCGACGAGCGCGGCCTGCTCGATCGGACCCTCGTCGTGCTCGCCAGCGAGTTCGGCCGCGACGCCCTGACCGAGGGGAAGGTCGGCAAAGAGGTCAAGGACCAGGCCATCAACATTCCCGCCGTCATGAGCGAGCCCCGCCACTACGGCATGCACCGGCACTTTACCGCCGCCGGATCGATCCTCATGTTCGGTGGAGGGATCAAGAAGGGATTCGTGTATGGCAAGACGGCCGACGAGCGTCCGTGCACGACGATCGAGAATCCGGTCGTGATGGAAAACCTCCACGCTACGATGTATCACGCGCTCGGGATCGCGCCCGACACGTCGTATCTCGTCGAGCGACGCCCGGTGTATGTGACGAGGGACGGCAAGGGGGAGCCCATTCTGGATTTGTTTGCGTAAGGAAGTCACTGCGACAAGGATAGATAAGCTCAAACATACAAGGAACGGGAGAAACGGGAGTTTGATTGTTTACGTACTTGTACGAGAACGCTCCCGTTTCTCTTGTTCACACGTCAGTATTTGAAAACGTCACGAGTACAAACATGAAAACCACCCGACGCGAATTTCTTGCCACGGCCGCGGCTGCGCCAGTGCTCTCGCCCATTCTGCTCGGGACGCAGGACAAGGGCGGCACCAGGGCGCCCGTGCTCGGGAGCGGCGCCAACACGTACGAAGCGATGCACGACTGGGGCGAGCTGCCCCCGCGCATCAAGTGGGGAAACACCCACGGCGTCGTCGAAGATTCGCAGCGAAACATCTACGTGCACCATACGGTCCATGCGACGAGCGACAGCGCCGACTCCATGGTGGTGTTCGATCGAAACGGGAAGTTCATTCGGTCCTGGGGGCAGGAATTCCGTGGAGTCGCGCACGGCCTGCATATCCGGAAGGAGGGCAGCGACGAATTCCTGTATCTGACAGTGAACGCGGCGAACCCGCGCATGACGCCGCAGCCGGCCTTGCAGGCCGTCGTCGTGAAAGCGACGCCGACGGGGGAGATCGTCTGGAAGATCTCCGGGCCGCCCGACATCGAGGCGTACAAGCCTGGCGCCGACGGAGCGCCGAAGCGTTACAACCCGACCAACGTTGCGATCGCGCCGAACGGAGACATTTACGTCGGCGACGGCTACGGGTCGTATTACGTCAATCAGTATTCCAGCAAGGCCGAATACATTCGCACGTTTGGCGGCAAAGGATCAGAAGCCGGACAGCTCAATGAACCGCACGGTATCTGGGTCGACACGCGGGCAACGACGCCGATGCTGGTTGTGGCGGACCGCCGGAACAACAGGCTCCAGCGCTTCACCCTCGACGGCGCGCACATCGACTTCGTGCAGGGGTTCAGACTGCCGTGTCATTTCGACGAACAGAAGGGATCGGTCGTTGTTCCGGATCTGCACGGCCGCGTCACGCTAATCGACAAGCAGAATGCCGTCATCGAGCATCTCGGCGACTCGAACCCTCCCGCCAACTACCCCTTGCGTACACAGCCGCGCACGTCGTTCATTCCGGGCCAGTTCATCTGCCCGCACGGCGCGTGCTTCGATCACGACGGCAACATCTTCGTCGTCGAATGGGTGGAGGTGGGGCGGGTGACGAAGCTTCGGAAGGTCTAACCGCGGACGGACGGTAGTAGGACCTCTGTCGATCGTCTCGAGAGGCGCCGGATCGAGATGATCGTCAGATCTGTCCGTTTTTTGCGAGCTCTCCCCGTCGAAGCTTCCGGTAGAGTTCGAGCGCCTCTGTGATGATGACGAGCGCCTCTTCGGGGCCGAGCAGATCCTCGATCAGGACCTGCTTCTGCTCGAGCACCTTGTAATCCTGAAAAAAGCGCCGGACCTGCCGCAACATGTGCGGCGGAAGCTGTGCCTGGTCCGTGTAATCGGCGTAGGACGGATCGCGCACGCTCACCGCGACAATCTCGTCGTCCACCCCTTTTTCGTCGCGCATACGCATGACGCCAATCGCGCGGGCCTCGACAATCGTCAGCGGGTAGACCGGCTCCTGGCCGAGCACGAGCACATCAGCGGGTCGCCGTCGTCGCAGAACGTTCGTGGAATGAAGCCGTAATCAGCGGGGTAGTAGACGGCACTGTACAACATACGATCGAGCCGCAGGAGACCGGTCTCCTTGTCCAGCTCGTATTTGTCGTGCTGCCTTTGGGAATCTCGATAACGACGGGGAACGCTGTCGCGATGAGCGAGTCGTCGATATAGCTGTCGTGCCACGGATGCATGTGCCGCGATATAGCGTCTCCCGACGCGATGATTGCCTACGCTGCAGCCTCCGGCTGTCGTCTCATCTGCAACGTGCGAGGGCTACGACGCCTCTAAGGAGTTCCACCGCGTGCCGAAGGAGCCACAGGCTTCTTCGAGGTTCCATGAGACTTGCCGGTGTCGACGCTTCGCATGTTGGTCGGCATTGCCACGACCGTCGCGGTGTTCAGGGCTGTCGTTCCCGTCGCCGCGCCCTGCGTCACGTTAATCGGGATGCCAGCGATGTTGATCGTGGCCGACCGCGCGACGGTTCCCGTATTGGCGGGGACGGTGTAAGTGGCAGTCCCGGGTCCCGTGGCCGATCCCGCGACCGTAATCCACGAGGCTGCGGTCGACGAGCCCCAGCCGCACGTGAACTGGGTCGTCACGGCAATCGTGCCGGATCCGCCGCCAGCGGGGACCGTGACGTCGAGCGGGGTGACCGAGAAGGTGCACGATGCGCTCGGTTCAGTGATCAAGAAGCTCTTTCCCGCGATGGTCAGGAACGCTGTCCTTCCGAGCGTCGTGGTATTGGCTGCGGCGGTAAACCCGACACTGCCGGAGCCGGTGCCGGCCGCGCTGCTGGAGATCGTGACCCATGTTGCGCCGCTCGTCGCGGTCCAGCTGCATCCCGGGGTCGTCGTCACGTTGACCGTGCCATTACCGCCGGCGGCCGATAGCGACAAGCTCGCCGGTGTAATCGCATATGCGCAGGACGTCGCGGCCTGGTTGACCGAGAAGGTCTTGCCCCCGACCGTCACGGTGCCGGTGCGGGAGACGGTTCCCGGGTTTGCGGCGACTGTGTAAGTGAACGTTCCGTTGCCGTTGCCCGTCGCGCCCGCGGTCACGGTGATCCACGTCGCGTTGCTCGTGGCGGCCCAGCCGCATCCGGTCGAGGCGTAGACCGTGATCGTGCCTGCGGTGCCCGTGGCCCCGGCGCTGACATACGTCGGGGAAATCGTGGACACACACGACACGCCGGGTTGCGTGACCGTGAACGTGTTGCCGCCGATCGTCAGCGTACCTGTGCGTGACGTCGTTCCTGTATTTGCCGCGACGGCGTAGGTAACCGAGCCGTTGCCGCTGCCTCCCGTGATCGCGCTGATGCTGATCCACGTCGCGTTACTGCTCGCGGTCCAGGCGCAGAAAGTCGCGGCGGTCACCGTGACGGTACCGGTCATTCCTGCGGACGTAACGGTGGTTGACGCCGGTGAGATCGCCGGCGCGCAGACTGCGGCGGGCTGGCTCACGGTGAATGTGTTGCCACCGATCGTCAGCGTGCCCGATCGCGATGTCGTGCCAGTATTCGCCGAGACGCTGTAAGTCACCGAACCGTTGCCGGTCCCGCCTGCGCTGACGGTAATCCACGTCGCGTTACTCGTGGCGGTCCAGGCACAGCCGGTTCCAGCGGTCACCGTGATCGTGCCCGTCACGGCGGCAGAGGTGACGTTCGCGGATGCGGGTGAAATCGTGGGGCTACAGGGCACGGCGGCCTGCTGCGTGACTGTGAACGTGATGCCGCCGATCGTCAACGTGCCGGTCCGCGATGTGCTCGACGTATTCGCCGCGACGCTATAGGTCACCGAACCGTTGCCGCTGCCGGTCGCCCCCGCGCTGACGGTGATCCAGGTCGCGTTGCTTCTGGCGGTCCATGCACAGCCGGTTGCCGCAGTCACCGTAACGCTGCCCGTGCCGGTGGCGGACGTCACGGTAGCCGATGCGGGTGAGATCGACGGACTGCAGGGCACAGCGGCCTGCTGAGTTACTGTGAACGTGGATCCCGCGATCGTCAGCGTGCCGGTGCGGCTCGTCGTTCCGGTGTTGGCCGCGCTGTTGAACGTGACCGTACCCGATCCTGAACCGGACGCGCCAGCGCTGACCGTGATCCAGGCGGCATTGCTCACCGCCGTCCACGCGCAGCCGGTGCCCGCAGTGATCGTCGTGCTACCAGCGCCGCCGGCCGCCGCGATCGACTGGGACGAGGGGGAGATAGATGGCTTACACGCCCCGCTGAAGGCGAACGTGTTGGAGCGCGTGCTAACGGCGCTGCCGTTGGGTCCGAGGGCCTCGACGACCGCCTCGTAGATCACGCCTGGCGTGAGCGGC
Source organism: Vicinamibacterales bacterium (assembly GCA_038320555.1). Lineage (GTDB taxonomy): Bacteria > Acidobacteriota > Vicinamibacteria > Vicinamibacterales > 2-12-FULL-66-21 > JALZOC01. The sequence goes on from JBBQEJ010000087.1 coordinate 18,507, forward strand.
GTGGACAATAGAGAGACGAAGTCGAGGCGGATCATGCCGTCCGCTTCGGGCGTCGGCTTTCCGAGATACAACGTCTGCACCGACGCGGTGCTACCCGCGACGAACAACTGCATCGAGTAGCTTTGAACGAGAGCCGCGCCAGTGGCGGGATCAACGGCGTCGTGATCGGCCGACGGTGTGAACTCCACCCGGCGTCCATCTATGATGGACTGCGCGGTCGCCGCGGATGCGGTCGCGAGGACCACGGCCAGTACGAAGAGTCCACGCCATGCGTTTTTAATCATTGAACGCTGCATCTCGCCTCGTGTTGTCGCAGAACTTCAGCCGGGGGATACTTTCAGCGGGTGCACGATCGGTGCCGACGACGGAGAGACGCGTAAGCTATTGAAAATCTTGCACAAGCGATGGATGTCGAATCGCAGTGGATCGGTCTGGAGCACCGGTTTTGTCGGAGCGTTCACGGGATTGTGCCCTCAGGCAGCCAGTGGGCAGAGCCGTCGCAGACACCAAATGGCGAACCGGATCGAGCTGTGTGGCTGTTCAATCGTCCCGATCGATGGGACGGATTGATCGGTACAATGCTGTCCCGCCGATTCCGAGGAGGAGGGGTATGACTGAGGGTGAACGTGACGGACGATTGAAGGAGTGCCTGACAACGGTGCGGACGCTGGAAGAAGAGAACCGGCAGCTGCGCCAGTCCGCTGACTCCTTCGGTCAGCTGGCCGAACGCCTCAACCAGGAGCTGACTCGAGAGCGCCGCAGCGTCGACGCAGATCGTCGTCGCGAGCCCCGGGACAGTCCCGATCGACGCAGCCACTCTCAACAACCCTGATGGCGAGCCGAGCAAGGGCCGCGCGCGACGATCGGTCTGTTGGGGTACTCTGAGTCATGCAACTCCGAATTGCGCGCCTCTGCCTGGACTGCGATGAGATTCACGATGCACAGCAGTGCCCCGTCTGTGCGTCGGAAACATTCACCTTCATTACGCGGTGGATCCCTGCGCCCGAACGGCGAAGCCGACCCCGGCAGACGCCTTCTCCACGTGCGGATCTTTACGCCGCGCTCACCGACGATGCGGCGCGCGTCTCAACCAAGGGACGGCTGCTCAAGGGCGGGGCCCTCGGATTGACTGCGCTCGGTCTGGTGGGATGGTTCATGCGCAACCCCAAGCAGCCCCAGGACTGAGGGGCGCTCGCGATTCTCGGCTCGCGATCAGCAGCTGGCGACAAGTGGCTGGCGATTGGCAGCTGCCGGTTCTCTTTTCTCTCTTTGTGGCTTCCGCCTTAGCCGGTTCTCTTTTCTGTCTTTGTGGCTTCAGCCTTTAGTCGGAAGGACAAGCGAAGCCAAGGACAAGCAGAAGTTCCTCGCCCAATCCCCGACCAGACCTCCGTGAGTCGCGGCGCAAAGCGGGCCGCGGAAGGGAACGCTCAGGCTCGACGGGGCGGATGGCTTTGTCTATAATTGGAGATTCGAGCCAGGCGTTCTCACCCTTTCGTGCGGAAGTGGCGGAACTGGCAGACGCGCAAGCCTCAGGAGCTTGTGGCCGCAAGGTCGTGGAGGTTCAAATCCTCTCTTCCGCAGACCAGCCCTAAATTACTGTAGGCGAGAGGTTTCCACGCGCGCTGGTGTGTCTGATGAGGGCACACCGGCTTGTGCATCTTTTTGCTTGTTGTGCAACGGTTGTGCAACGGCGGGGCGGTGCTGCTCAAGCTTTTCCATCGCCGCGTGCAGTCCGCGCCTGTGAATGTTCAGATAGCGGCTCGTAGTCGTCAGGTTCGTGTGCCCGAGGATTTTGCTCACCACCGTGACCGCCACTCCCGCTTCCTCGAATCGTGACCCCGCCTCGTGCCGAAGGTCGCGGAGCTGCACCCCAGTCAATCCGGCCCGCTCGCAAGCGTTTTCCCAAGACGTGCGGACGGACTTCACCTTGCGTCCGAGAGCATCGCCAAAAACGTAAGCATCTGGCGGCAGCGGCTCACCTGCGGGGTCCAGTTTCCGCATCTCCATCGTTCCGAGGAGTCGAGTCGAAATCGGCACGATACGCTGGCGGGTTTTCGTCTTTTCGGCCCGGAATACCAGCTCGTGGCGTTCGAGGTTCACGTCCTTCCACTGCAGAGACAAAAGCTCTCCGGGGCGAGCAGCCGTATCGAGCATGGCAACCAGGAACGCTCGCAGATGGGGATTCGCAGCATCAAGAAGTTTCTGCTCATCCTCCTCGCTCTCGAAACGCCAGTGGCGGGGATACGAGCAGAAATCGATCATCGTCAGTACCAATCTCGCCTTCAAAGACTGGAACACGATCTTTCCCAATGCCGCGTGTGCGGTCGCGCTGATCGACCGGCTGACGCATCACGCGGAGATCATTGCGATGGAAGGCGAGT
>JBBQEJ010000088.1:0-20670 GCA_038320555.1 Vicinamibacterales bacterium
AAGCCGCTGGCCGTTCGGGCCAACCAGAAGGGGCTCGAGATCATCGTCGACGTGGCGCCCGACGTGCCCGCGGGAGTGATCGGCGATCCGGTTCGGCTGAAGCAGGTTCTCACGAACCTCGCCGGCAACGCCATCAAGTTCACCGAACGCGGTCACGTGATCGTGGCGGTTCGGGAGGAGGCGCGCGGCAAGGACTGCACCCGGCTGCACTTCGGCGTCACCGACACCGGCATCGGCATTCCCGCGGAGAAACAGGGCACGGTCTTCGAGGCGTTCAACCAGGCCGACGGCTCGACGACTCGCAGGTTCGGGGGTACGGGCCTCGGCCTCGCGATCTCCTCTACGCTCGTCCACCTGATGGGTGGACGCATCTGGCTGGAAAGCTCCCCGGGGGCGGGCAGCACTTTTCATTTCACCGTGGCGCTCGATACCGCCGAATTGCCTTCCGGCGTCGGCCTCGATCAGAAACAGCTGGCGACGATCCCGGTGTTGATCGTCGACGACAACGACGTCAACCGGCGCATTCTCGAGACCCAGCTTGCCGCGTGGGAGATGCTGCCGACGACCGCTGGCGGCGGACAGCAGGCGCTCGACTTGTTGACGGCCGCGACGCTCAGGGGAGAGTCGTTTCGACTGGTTCTCCTCGACAGCCACATGCCTGATCTCGACGGATTCGGCGTCGCCGCAGCGATCGCCAACCGTCCCGAGCTTGCGGGCGCCACGATCATGATGCTGAGCTCCTCGGGACTCGAGGGCGAGGCCGCTCGCTGCCGGGCGCTGGGCGTGGCCGCCTACCTGACCAAGCCGATCAAGCAGAGCGACCTGCTCGAGGCGATCTGTCGCACCCTCGATCAGAACACGCGAAAGACGATGGCGCATTCGTCGAGAGTGGTGCCCGCCGCCGTCCCGCTGGTGCAATCAATGCGGGTGCTCGTCGCCGAAGACAACGTCGTCAACCAGCGTGTTGCGAGCGGGCTGTTGCGCAAACGGGGACACGATGTCACGGTCGTCAGCGACGGCCAGGCGGCGGTCGCGGCGATTGCAGACGGCGCCTTCGACGTTGTGCTGATGGACGTTCAGATGCCGGTCATGGACGGCTTCGAGGCGACGGCCGAGATCCGTGCGCGCGAAAAGACAAGCGGTCGACATCTGCGCATCATCGCGATGACGGCACACGCAATGGCGGGCGACCGCGATCGCTGTCTGCGTGCCGGGATGGATGGCTATGTGAGCAAACCGCTCGATCCCCGTCTGCTGTGCGCGGTGGTCGAACAGGAAGACGTTGCGTCCTCCCTTGCGCTTCCGGCCTTTGAACGCGACGCGGTCCTCGAACGGCTCGGGGGAGACTCGCGATTGCTCTCCGAGGTCATCCAGCTTTTTCTCGTCGACTGCCCGCTCCGGCTGGCCGCGATCAAGAGCGCCGTCGAGGCGCGGAACGCCGACGCCCTCTGCAGAGAAGCGCATGCATTGAAAGGCGCTGCCGGGAACCTCTCGGCGATCAGTCTTTTCGAGACAGCAGAGATCCTGGAACAACTCGGGCGCGAAGAGCGTTTCGATGCGGCCGAGGCCGCCTGGCGCGCAAGCTCTCCGACGAGGCGACTCACGTCCTCGACGCACTTCGGCGGAATGAAGCCGCCGCTTAGGTCCCCGTCGTTATTCGGGCAGACCGATTCGGCGCACCAATTCCTTGAAGCGCGGATCGGGGCGCAGCGCGTCCCATACGGGCTCGCGTCTCAGGTACGCGAGACGATTGAAGCGCTCGTCATACGCCCTTTCAAGCGAGGCAAAGGCCTCATCCTTGTCCCCAAGCCCGAACTGGACGATCGCGAAGGCAAGGGCCGGCGTATACCGAACTTTAGATGCCGCCTCCAGCTGTTCCAGAACCCGCCGCGCCTCCGCCCGATCTCCTGTGCGGGCACGCACGTACCCCAGGCTGGCAAGTGGCATCGCGGCGCCGCGGCTCAGCGCCACAGCCTTTTCCAATTCCGTCAGGGCTTCGGCGTTCATTCCCTTCATTGCCAACAGGCCACCGAGCACGTCGTGCGCGACGGCGAGATTGGTATCGAGATCGATCGTCCGGCGGCATTCCTGGATGGCCTCGTCAAAACGCCTCGCCAGTGTTAACTGCACGGCCAGTGTATGGCTGGACGCGGCGGAAACCGGGTCGCGATCCACTGCTCGCCTCGCCGTGCTGATAGCTTCCTCGTATCGACCTGCCACCGTGAGATAGAACGGATAGTACCCATGATTCATCACCGCCTCACGATTGAGGGCAATGGCTTGAGTGAAATGTTTCGTCGCGGCCGGCCAGTCCCAGTCGTAGGTGAAGCTGGCATATCCCAATGAAATGTGAGCTTCGGCAAGATTGGGATCGATCTCCAGCGCCTTGGCGGCCGCGGCCTTCGCTCGGGGCGTGGCTTCGCGCGGAGGCACGACGTTGAAGAACGACATCATGTTGTAGCTATCGGCCAGGCCCGCGTACGCGAGCGCATATCCTGGATCGCTGTCAACGGCCCGATTCAAGTACTCGATCGATTTCTGAATACCATCCGGACTTCGTTTGTTCCAGTAATACCGGCCCTTGAGGTACAGCTGATACGCCTCCGCGTTGTCGGTGTAGCGTTTGGTCAGTCGCTGCTTTTCCTCGCTCGTCAGCCGCAGCCGCAACTTGTCCGAGATCTCCGTCGACAGTTCATCCTGGAGTGCGAACACGTCGGCTGCCTTGTGGGTATATTGGCCGCCCCAGAGCTGCGAGCCATTGGTCACATCCATGAGTTCCGTGCGAACGATCAGCGTGTCGCCCCGCTGCAGCACGCGCCCGGAGAGCACCGCGCGAACCTTCAGGTCCTGACCGATTTTTTGCGGGTCGGTCTCCGTGCCCTTGTAGCGAAACACCGCGCTGCGAGCCGAGACGCGGAGGGCGGGCAGCTGGGAAAGGTTGTTGATGAGACTTTCTGTGATCCCATCGCTCAAGTATTCAGTGTCCGGGTTGCCGCTGCCGTTGATGAATGGGAGCACCGCAATCGAATCGATCACGTCACCGCGCGCGGGAACCGCAAACTTGATGCCCGCCACAATCATGGCGGCCATCGCGAGTGCGCCGACCGCCAACGCCGGCGCGCGCCACCGCCAAGGCCTGACTCCGGCGGCACGGTCAGGTGCAGCGGGCAGAACGACATTCGCCGAGCCGCTATCGCGTTTCAGGCGCTGCAGATCCGTGCGCAGCTCAGAGGCGCTCTGGTAACGAAGCTTGGATTCTTTCTCGAGCGCTTTATTGATGACATCGTCAAGCCTGCCCGGTGAGTCGGGATTCACACGTCCCGCTGGAATCGGCGTCCTGTTCAGGATGGCGTCGCAGATCGTTCCCGACGTGAGGCCGTGAAATGCCTGACGGCCGGTGGTCATCTCGTACAGCACGGCGCCCAACGAGAAGAGGTCGGTGCGTGCGTCGAGCGGTTCGCCGCGCACTTGTTCGGGTGACATGTACGCCAGCGTGCCCAGAACCGCGCCCGGATTGGTCAGGTGCTCCTCGGTCGGTAGCGCCGTGTCTTGAGGCCGGTCCACTGGCGGCTTCGCCAGCCCGAAGTCCAGGAGCTTGGCCTGGCCGCGCTCAGTGACGAAGATGTTGGGCGGCTTGATGTCGCGGTGAATAATCTTTCCGAGATGGGCGGCGTCGAGCGCGTCGGCCATCTGAATGCCGAGTTCGAGTATTTCAGACGTTGGCAGCGGCCTGCCGCCGATGCGCTTCTGCAACGGGGCGCCCTGCAGAAACTCCATGACGATGAAGTGTTGGCCGTCGTGCTCACCGATGTCGTATACCGCGCAGATGTGGGGATGATTCAAGGCAGAGGCAGCGCGCGCCTCACGCTGAAACCGTTCGACGGCCTGTGGATCTCGCGAGAGCTCTTCGGACAAAAACTTCACGGCGACGGGACGGCGGAGCCGCGTGTCCTCCGCCTTGTAGACGACGCCCATCCCGCCATGACCCAGCTTCTCCAGGATCCGGTAGTGCGAGACGGTTTGGCCGATCATCGGTTAAATGGCAATCGTCCCGGCAGGGGCGGGGGCATTACGCCTTCGACGGCCGCAGGTCGGACGTGCAATGCGGGCACCGCGTGGCCCTGGTCGGGACGCGCGAGATGCAGAACGGACAATCGCGCGCGTCTTCAGCCGGCGGCGCCGGTACGGGCGTTTTCAGGCGGTTGATCTGCCGCACCATCAGGAAGACGACGAACGCGACGATCAGGAACTCCACGACCGTGTTCATGAACACGCCGTAGTTGATCGTCGCCGCGCCCGCCTTCTGCGCATCTGCAAGCGACGCGTAGTGCTGCCCGTCGAGTGCGACGAACAGGCTCTTGAAATCGACGCGCCCGATCGCCAGGCCGATCGGCGGCATGACGACGTCGCTGACCAACGACGTGACGATTTTCCCGAACGCCGCGCCGATAATGACACCGACCGCCAGATCGATCACGTTGCCGCGAGACGCGAACTCCCTGAACTCTTTCGCCATCGACATCGCCTTGCTCCTTACTTCACGGGGATCGCGAAGCGCCAGGCGCGAGATCTTCCGCCGCCGAAGCTTCAGCGCAGGCCGAAGGCGGATGAGCCGCCATCTGCTGACCCTTCCGCTTCAAAGCGGAAGCCACAAGATTCTAATGAAGCCACAAGATTCTAATAATGACCCGCCAGAGCCAGCCGCCAGCCGCCAGCCGCCAACCGCTATTTCTTATAGCTGATTCGATAGATGACCCCTGCCAGGTCGTCGGAGACGAGCAGCGCGCCGTCGGGCATCACAAGCACATCCGCCGGGCGGCCCCAGGCCTGTCCGCTCGTCGAATTTCCGCGCGTCGTGCCGACACCTTGCAGCCACCCTTCGGCAAACGGCGTGAAGCTCGTGACCGTGCTGCCGTCGAGTTTCGCAACCATCACGCGATAACCGATCGGGACCGAACGGTTCCAGGAGCCGTGCTCGGCGATGAAGATCTGATTGTGATATTCCGCGGGGAACATCCGCCCCGTGTAAAACCGCATCCCAATCGCGGCGCCGTGCGGATCGAGCTTGCGGGCCGGCGGCTGGAACTCGCTGCACGCATGCTTGTCGCCGAATTCAGGATCCTTCACCTCACCGGCATGACAATAGGGGAATCCAAACGCCATCCCCTTGCGGGGCGCATGATTCAACTCGTCGGGCGGAATGTCATCGCCGAGCAGGTCGCGGCCATTATCGGTAAACCATAGCTCGCGGGTCTGCGGGTGCCAGTCGAAGCCAACGCTGTTGCGCACACCGCTCGCGAAGATTTCGGTACCGGTGCCGTCGGGCTTCATCCGAAGGATGGTCGCAAAACGCGGATCGTCGGTGCGCTCACAGACATTGCACGGTCCTCCAACCGGCACATACAGCATGCCGTCGGGTCCGAAGCGTATGAACTTCTGGCCGTGATGCGATTCGGTAGGCAGATCCTTGTTCACGACGACGGGCGCGGGAGGATTCTCGAGCTTGGACTCGATGTCGTCGTACCGCGTGATGCGGCTCACTTCCGCTATGTAGAGCGCGCCATCACGAAACGCGACCCCGTTCGGATCGGTCAGACCGGTGGCAATCGTGTAGACCTGGTCGGCCTTCTGATCGTGGTCCCGATCGACGATCGCGTACACCGTTTTCGCGCTGCGGCTCCCGACAAATAACGTCCCCTTTGCGCCGAGTACCATCTCGCGGGCGTTGGTCACGCCGGTCGCGTAGAGATCGATGGTGAAACCGGGGGACAGCTTGATCTGGTCGAGAGGCAGAGCCGGAGGCGCCTGCGAGGCCCAGGCGCCAACCGCGGTTGCGCAAATGGTCGAAAGGAGGAGTTTGTACATGAGGGAAAGGATAGTCGATCGTGGATTTTGCAGTGATTTTTGAGTGAAGATGCTAATTTTTTCGCCTTATGCTATTTTCATAGCACCTTTTGGGAGGTACCACCGTCTAATGCCACAGACGAACACGGAAACACACAGAACTGCCGAACACTGACACACACATAACTGCGGAGCGTAGAGCACACAGGGCGCGCGAACGGTAAGACGGAGACTCACGCAGAACTATCGACCTGTGGCGCGACGGAGTGACCCATAAATGACCAGGCAACCCCATAACGATCTCAGCCGCCGCGAGCGGCAGATCATCGACATTCTGTACGCGCAGGGACGCGCCACGGCGGCCGAAGTGCAGGCTGGCCTGCCGGAACCGCCGAGTTACTCGGCCGTCCGGGCGATGCTGCGAATTCTCGAGGACAAGGGCCACGTCAGGCACGAGCAGGACGGCCCGCGTTACGTGTACGTGCCGACGGTAGGCCGCGACAACGCGCAGCGGTCGGCGCTGCACCATATGTTGAAGACCTTTTTCGACGGCTCCGCCGAGCAGGCCATCTCGGCGCTGCTCGATGAATCGTCCACGAAATTGTCCGACGCGGAACTCGATCGGCTGGCGCGGCTGATCGATCAGGCCCGCAACGCCGGAGCATAGCCATGTTTGACTTTCTGTCCATCGCCTCCGGTGCAGCGTGGCTTCCAGTGGCCGACGCGATTGCGAAGGCCACGCTGCTTTTTGCCGCCGCCGGACTCGCGTCCTTCGCGCTGCGGCGCCGCTCAGCAGCCGCGCGTCACATGATCTGGACCCTTACCCTGCTGAGCGTGCTGGTATTGCCGGTCCTGTCGGTCGCCTTGCCGCACTGGCGGCTGCCGATCGTGACATTGCAGCCGAAGGCTGCGGTCTCCCAGCTTCCAGCTCCGAGCTTCCAGCTTCCAGCCCACAGGTCCGAACTTCCAGCGGCCGGCTCCCAGCATCCAACTCTGCGCACCGAGCGCATGCCTGGCGCTTCCGCAACGGTCGCGGCCGCTCCGCTGACTCACGGCGCGCCTGCAAGACCACCGATGTCGTGGTCCGCGGTGTTGTTGATTCTCTGGCTTGCCGGTGCGTTCGTGATCCTCGGGCGGTTGGGCGCCGGTATCCTCGCCGTGCACTGGATGTCGCGCCGCACTGAGCGCGTGATCGACGCGCCGTGGCTTGCGCAGGGGCGATCGCTGGCAGCTGAGCTCGGTATCTCGCCGCGCGTGCTGTTTCTTCGCAGCAGCCGCGCGTCGATGCCTATGGCGTGGGGAATCTTCCGGCCCGCCGTGCTCATGCCCGCGGATGCCGACCTATGGCCCGCCGAACGCCTTCGGATCGTCCTGCTGCACGAGCTCGCGCACGTGAAGCGGCGCGACTGCCTCACGCACATGCTGGCGCAGATCTCCTGCGCCTGCCATTGGTTCAATCCGCTTGCGTGGATCGCTGCGCGGCACGCACGCACCGAACGGGAGCGGGCCTGCGACGACCTCGTGCTTGCCGCCGGGACACGCGGTCCTGACTATGCGGATCAGTTGATCGAGATCGCTCGCGTCATGCGCTCCGGACGGTTCCCAGCCGTGCTGGCCGGTGCAAGCCTGGCGATGGCACGCCGCTCTGAGCTCGAGGGCCGATTGATGGCGATTCTGGATCCCAGCGTTCCGCGGGCCGGTGTATCGCGCATCCGTAGCGCCGTGGCGACGACGGTGTTCGCGCTTGCCGTGATGCCGCTCGCATCGCTGCAGCCGTGGACGATCGCAGCCGACGGGGATCGTCAGGAGGCGACGCGGCCACCGGATCAGAGTGTCCCACTCGCCCCTCAGAACGCACAATCGGCGCCAGCGCCGGCTCCGCAACCGACGCCGGCGCGACGAGCCGATCGCGTCGCCGAGCGGGCGGCGGAGGCGGCCAGCGCGGGGGTGCAGTCAGCCATTCAGAGCGCCGTTCAGAGCGGAGTCCAGCGCGGTGTGCAGACGGGTGTGGAAAGCGCCGTCCAGGCCGGACTCGCGCACGCCGTCGGCATGGGAGTAGCGCACGCCCTCGAGGCCGGTGTGCAGTCTGCGCTCGGAAACGTGGATCTCAACACGCACATCAACACCGAGATCAACACGAACGTAAACGCCCAAGTCAACAGCCACGTCAACAACCGCGGTTCCCGAAGTGGCGACCAGGGGGGGAAGACCGCGGATCCTCGTATGGTGGCGGCGCTCACGGCAGCGTTGAAGGACACGGACAAGGATGTTCGGGAAACAGCGTTGCACGCGCTCGTGCAGCTCCGAGATCCGAGCATTTTCGAACCTCTCGTGCAGGCGCTCGCCGATGCGGCGGCTGATGTCCGCGAACAAGCCGCATTCGGCCTCGGACAACTGCGCGACCGCCGGGCGGTCGAGCCGCTGACAAATGCGCTGAAGGATCAGAATGCGGACGTGCGCCAGCAGGCCGCGTTCGCGCTCGGCCAGCTGCGCGATCGGAGTGCACTCGCGGGCCTGACCGCCGCGTTGAAAGACACCGACGAGGATGTGCGCGAGCAGGCGGTCTTCGCCCTCGGGCAGATGCGGGATCCCGCATCGGTGGACGCCCTCGTGACCGCAATGCACGACGCCAAGGCGGACGTCAGGCAGCAGGCCGTCTTCGCGCTCGGGCAGATTCGCGATCGACGCGCGGTCGAACCGTTGATCTCCGCGCTCAAGGACACTGATGCGGACGTGCGGGAGCAGGCCGCCTTCGCGCTCGGACAGATTCGCGATCGCGGCGCAGTCGAAGCGCTGGTGATCGCGCTCAAAGACAGCGTCGCAGACGTGCGGCAGCAGGCCGCATTCGCACTCGGTCAGATTCGTGACCCGCGCGCAATAGACGGCCTGACTGCCGCCCTGAAGGACGCGAACGCCGACGTTCGTCAGCAGGCGGCTTTCGCGCTCGGGCAACTCGCTCGATAGACGGATGGTCCATGGTGAGCGTTAGGCGGGGTCTGGAGACCCCGCCAACATCTTGGTGTGGTTCGGAATGCTACGTTTTTAGCAGGAGATGCGCATGACTCCCCTCGCTGTCTTCGTTCGCACGTTGATGAAAACCAGTGCCGTCTTCATCGGTGTGACGGCGGTGATGCTCCATCCGTCGCTCGAATGGTCCTCGTTGTCGCACGGCGCCACGACCGAGCAGCGCCCTGCCGAAGGATCGAGAGACGACCTGGGCGTGGATGCGCGGCAAGCCCCCGCGGAAGCCGCGATCGACGCCCTCGTCAGCGCGCTGAAGGACGTGGACGCGGGCGTGCGACGCCAGGCTGCCGCGGCGCTGGGCGAGATCGGCAGCCCGCGCTCGGTGCCCGGTCTGATTGACGCATTGAAAGATACGGACGCTGACGTGCGCCAGCACGCCATCTCGGCCCTGGGCGAAATCGGCGACGCGCGTGCCGTCAGCGGCATCGCCGCAGCACTGAAGGATGCCTCGCCTTCTATCCGGTCACACGCCGCTTCGGCGCTCGGTGAGCTGCACGACGGCGCAGCGGTCGAACCGCTCATCGCCGTGATCCGCGACGCCAATGCGGACGTTCGACGACACGTCGTGATGGCGCTCGGCGAGATCGACGACGCACGTGCACTTCCGGCACTGACGGCGGCCCTCAGGGACGAGGACGCCGGAGTCCGGCGCGCAGCAATCATGGCGATTGCCGAGATCAGCGACGGCGAGAGTGGACATGGCGGGCACGGAGTGCATCCCCACCCCCATCCACACCCGCATCCAAATCCAAATCCAAATCCGAACCCAAACCCGAATCCGAACCTTCGAATTAGAAATTGGTGAATTGGGGAATTGGGGAGTTGGTGGATTGGCGAAACCTGAGTCCGCAGCCCTCACCAATTCGCCAATTCACCAATTCAGCAATTCACCGAGTCATCAGATTCACCAGATTCCCAGGAGCTTAGACGTGATTCGCACTGGTGTGGCCTCGCTGATTGCGCTCGTCGCGCTGACATCTTCCGCTAACGAGTACCGCGGACTGAATGCGCAGGCCCGCGGTGTCCGGGATCTCGTCGCCGATCTTGCCGCGACTGACCCCGCTACCCGCGTCCGCGCGGCGTGCGAGATACGTGAGCTTGGCGATACGGCGGCCGACGCGATACAGCCGCTCGTCGGCGTGCTCGGCGACGCGGCGCCGGTCGAGGCGAACGTATGCGGCCGGCACTCATGGCGCGGTACGGCAAACGACCTGACCTCTCCAGGCGAGCAAGCCGCGGCGGCCCTGGTCGCGATCGGCACCCGCGCGTTTCAGCCGGTACTCGGCACTCTCAAGAGCCCGGTCTGGACCGCCCGGCGCAACGCCGCGTGGGCGCTCGGCGCCTTCGACGATCAACGCGCCGTCGCCGCGCTCATCGATACGCTGACGGATCGGGAGCCCGGTGTTCGCGAACAGGCGGCGTGGGCTCTGGGCGCGCTGGACGACGCGAGCGCGCCCCAGGCTCTCATGTCCGCGCTGAAGGATCCCGATCCGCGTGTACGGCGTCAGGCGGCGTGGGCGCTTGGTGCAATAGACGATGCCAGAGCGTCGAGCGCGCTCTCAGCGGCACTGACCGATCAGGATGATCGGACGCGCGAACAGGCCGCATGGGCCCTTGGCGCCATCGACGACAGTGCCGCAGTACCAGCGCTTCTTCGCGCTTTGTCCGACGCGGGTGACCGCGTGCGTCAGCAGGCCGCATGGGCCCTCGGTGCAATAGACGATGCGCGCGCCGTGGAGGGCCTCGTCCACGCCCTGTCGGATCAGAGCAGCGGCGTGCGTCAGCAGGCAGCGTGGGCTCTCGGTGCGATCGGCGATCCCCGCGCGCTGGCAGGCTTGCTGCCGTCGCTCAAGGATTCTGACGCCAGCGTGAGAAAGCAGGCAGCCTGGGCGATTGGCGCCATCGGAAAATGAAATCGTGAATCTCGTTCGACCATGCCAAGCGAGCATGTCGATCGAGCTCTGAGCAGCGCGGCATTCACAGTCGCACTACATTCAATTCCCTAAGATCAAACAGGACGGGAGGAAGGAGTAATTCTTTTTGAAAAAAGACTCAACTCGCTTTCCTCCTTTCTCCTGTTTGATCGTTGGTGGGATGTAGCGTGACAGTGAACATCCTTCGAGTCTCAGGAGCGCCCATGTTGTCTGATCTGCGCTATGCCATCCGCTCATTCCTGAAGACGCCGGCCCTGACGGCCGTGATTGTCGTCACGCTGGCGCTTGGAATCGGCGCAAACACCGCCATCTTCAGCGTGGTCGATGCTGTGTTGCTTCGGCCGGCCCCAATCCTCCACATCGATCGGCTGGCGATGATCTGGGAAACCGATCGCAATACCGGAACCACTCGCGAACCCGCGTCGCTTCCCGACTATCTGGACTTCAAGGCGCGAAGCCGCACCTTCGAGCGTCTCGCGGCGATGACGACGGGGGAGGTCAATCTCGCGCCTGACACAGGCGATCCGGTCCGGCTGCCCCAGCTCAGAATGTCGGCCGATGCCCTGCCGATGCTCGGTGTGCAACCACTCGTCGGCCGGACCTTCACGGCCGAAGAGGACCGCCCGGGCGGCCCGGACGTCGTGCTGATCAGCGAGTCGCTATGGGCGCGCTCGTTCGGCCGGAGTACATCGGTCGTTGGCCGGACACTGCGGCTCGACGATCGCCCGAACGTCATTGTCGGCGTGATGCCGGACGGCGCCGACTTTGGCGTGCTGCAGGTCCTGTCGGCCGCCGCGTACTCGCGTGGCTTTGCCGATCGCGGCATGAAAGCGGACGTCGACATCTGGGCGCCGCTGCAAGGGGACGTGCAGCAGTTGCCTCGGTCCACGCATCCGATTTTCGTGCTGGGGCGGCTGGCAAAGGGCGCCACCCATGCCGGGGCGCAGAGCGAGATGACCGCCGTCGCGGCCGACCTGGAGCGTGCGTACCCAGAGAACGCGGCCCGCGGCGTCCATGTCGAACCGCTCGAGAAGGTCGTATTCGGTCCGGTCCGTCCGGCGCTCTTCATTCTGCTTGCGGCCGTCGCGCTCGTACTGCTCGTCGCGTGCGTCAACGTGGCGAACCTGCTGCTCGCGCGCGCAACAGCCCGCGCGCAGGAAGCCGCGGTACGCGCCGCGCTGGGTGCAACCCAGGCACGCATCGTCCGCCAGGTTCTCGCCGAAACGCTGCTGCTGACGCTGACGGCAGCAGCGGCAGGTATCGGCCTGGCGTATTTAGGGGTGCGAGGCCTTGTGGCCGTTGCACCCCCCGATGTGCCGCGGCTGTCGCTGGCAACGATCAATCTCCCGGTCCTCGCGACCACGCTGGGGGTGGCCATCGCAGTCGGCCTTGCGTTTGGACTGATCCCGACCTTCCAGGCGCGGCGGCTCAACCTCCAGTCGTCGCTGAGCGGCTCGCCAGCGAGAACGTCGGCCGGACCTGGACGAACGCGACTTCGAAGTGCGCTCGTCGTCGCGGAACTGGCGTTTGCCGTGGTGCTCGTCTCGGGCGCGGCACTCCTCATACGAAGCTTCTGGGGTCTTCAGCAGGTGAACCCCGGATTTCAAGCTGAAGGAGTCTTGAAGGCCGAGTTTCAGCTGCCGGCCTCTCGTTATCCGGTGGACTTCCGGCTGTGGCCGGACTTCAAGGAACAGCATGCGTTCAACGCGGCGTTGCTGCAGCGCGCCACGGCGCTCCCCGGCGTCCGTTCTGCTGCAATCGCGGGCAACCATCCGCTCGATCCCGGTTTCACCAACTCGTTCACCGTCGTCGGACGTGAAGCGGAGTCTGGGACGTGGCCGGAGATCTCCATCAGGCGCGTCAGTCCGGCGTATTTCCCGACGGTTGGGCTCGAGCTCGTGCGAGGACGCCTGTTCCTGGAGAGCGACAACACGACGTCCTCACCTGTCGCGCTCATCAACGCCGCGGCCGCGCAGCGGTTCTTCCCCGATCGCGAAGCCGTTGGCGCGCGCATCCGCTTCTGGGGTGCGTCGCGAATGATTGTGGGTGTCGTAGCCGACGAGAAGTTCCAAGGGTTGCTCGCAGCGCCGGCGATCGCGGCTTACACACCGCTCGCCCAGACGCCGTCGGCGAACGGGTCCGGCGTTCTCCTGCTCCGAACTGCTGGCGACCCCGTCGCGCTGGCCTCGGCGACGACGGCCGCCATCCACGACGTCGATCGCGGGCTTGCGGTATTCGGCGTCGAGCCGTTGACCGTCACGCTCTCACGATCGATCGGGCAGCGCCGGTTCACGATGCTTCTGCTTGGCATGTTCGCCGGCGTGGCGCTGCTGCTTGCCGCGGTTGGCATTCACGGCGTGCTCAGTTACGGGGTCTCACAGCGGCGGCGCGAGATCGGCATTCGGATGGCGCTCGGCGCGCGCACGGCCGATCTGATTGGATTGATCGTCCGCGAAGGACTGGGACTGGCCGGTGTCGGCCTTGCGTTCGGCCTGGCCGGCGCATTCGCACTGACTCGGCTTCTGGCCAGCCAGCTGTTCGGCGTGACCCCGACCGATCCCGCGACTTTCGCGGCGGTTGCGGCGCTCCTCGCGCTCGTCGCGGTTGCGGCAACAATCGCGCCGGCGCGGCGCGCTGCGTTGGTCGATCCGATCGTCACATTGCGGAGCGAATGACCATGCTGACGGCGATTTTGCAGGACCTCAGACACGGCGCACGATTGCTGTTGCGATCGCCGGGCTTCACCGTCGTGGCGATTGCCGCGCTGGCCATCGGCATCGGCGCCAACACAGCCATCTTCAGCGTCGTCAACACCCTGCTCATTCAGGGTCTGCCGTATAAGGATCCGAATCGTCTCGTCGTTGTGTGGGAGCACAACCTGCCGCGCGATCGGAAGAACAACGTGGTGTCGCCGGCCAATTACCTCCACTGGCGTGAGATGAACGGCGTGTTCGCCGACATGTCAGCGATAAGCATGACTTTTCGCGCGGCGTACACGGGCGACGGCCAGCCCGAGGAAGTGCCGCAGCAGATTGTGAACGCGACACTCTTCCCAATCCTTGGCGTCAACGCGGCGCTGGGGCGCGTCTTTACTTCCGCCGAGGATCAGCCAGAAGCCAATCGCGTCGTGCTCATCAGCGATCGCTTCTGGAAGCGCCGCTTCGGCGGCGATGCCAGCGTCGTCAACCGCGGCATCCGCCTGGGCGGCGATTTGTACACCATTGTCGGGGTCATGCCCGCCGGGTTCTCCATCCTCGACAAGGATGTCGATGTCTGGACTCCTGCGGGGTTCTCGGCACAGGCCAGGATTCCCAGGGGGCGCTGGTTGCTGGTCATCGCGCGACTCAAGGACGGCGTCACATTCTCGCGGGCGCAGGACGACATGACGCGCGTCGCTGGCCAGCTCACGCAGATGTTTCCCGACTTCGACACGGGTTGGACCGCGCGCGTCGTGCCGTTGAAGGAACAGCTCACTGGAGACGTCCGGCCCGCCCTTCTCGTGCTGCTCGGTGCTGTCGGATTCGTGCTCCTGATTGCATGTGCGAACGTCGCAAACCTGCTGCTCGCGCGAGCGACGACGCGCCAGCGTGAGCTCGCGGTTCGTGCGGCGCTTGGAGCCGATCGCGGGCGGTTGATCCGGCAATTGCTCGCGGAGAGCTTCCTTCTGTCGGCCGTTGGCGGCGCCGCCGGTCTCGCGCTTGCGTGGTGGGGGCTCAGCTTTCTCCGGACGGTCGTCGCCGCGAGCGTGCCGATTCCGCGACTCGAGTTTGTCGGGATCAGCGGCTGGGTTCTTCTGTTTGCCTGCGCCGCAGCGCTGACGAGCGGCCTCCTGTTCGGCGTCATTCCCGCGTTGACGGCAGCTGGTGTCACGCTGACTGACACGCTCAAGGAGGGCGGGCGGACCGGAACCGGGAGCCGCGGCGGCCGCGCTCGGCAGGCCTTTGTCGTGATCGAGATTGCGCTCGCGCTCGTGCTTCTGGTCGGCGCCGGGCTACTCATCCGCAGTTTCATGACCTTGATGCGCGTCGACCCTGGCTTCGATCCATCACACACGGTGACCATGAAGGTGACGCTGCCATCGGCCAATTTCAGCAGTGACGGTCAGACGATCGCGTTCTTTGACCGCCTGTTCGAGCGAGTGGATGCCCTGCCGGGCGTCGAGGCTGCGGGAGGCGTCAGCTTCCTCCCGCTCAATGGCCTCGGAGCGGCAACGAGGTTCTCCATCGAGGGACGCGAAAAGCCGCGCGCCGGGGAGGAGCCCGTCTCCGAGGTGAAAGTCGTCACGCACAACTACTTCAAGGCCATGGGCATTCCGCTCCTGCGTGGACGGCTGTTCGATGGACGGGACACGGCGCCGAAGACGCGTCGGATTATCGTGAGCGAGTCGCTGGTGGAGAAGTACTTCGGCAGCAATGTGGATCCGATCGGACAGCGAATCGTCCTGAATTGGAACAACCAGGGACCTGACGAGATTATCGGTGTGGTCGGTGACGTCCGATCGACGAGCCTCGAGACCGAGCCACGCGCCGCGAGTTACCTTCCCCCCGCGCGCTTCGCCTATCCCTTCATGAGCGTTGTCGTAAGGACGGCGGGCGAGGGGATGAGCCTGGTTCCGGGGTTGACCAATTCCGTCCACGAGCTCGATTCGGACGTGCCGATTGCCGATATCAGGCCGATGTCGGAAGTCATTGCTGTATCGACGGCACAGCGTCGATTGACGATGACCATGCTGATGATCTTTGCGGCTGTGGCTCTTGTGCTGGCCTCGGTTGGCATCTATGGCGTCATCAGCTACTCGGTCACGCAGCGCACCCAGGAAATCGGTATCCGCATGGCGCTTGGCGCGCAGCGTGGAGATGTACTGCGCATGGTTGTCGGGCAGGCCATGGTATTGACGATCGCGGGAATCGGCGCCGGCGCCGTCGGCGCCTACGCGCTGACGCGGCTCATGACGACGCTCCTCTTCAATGTCAAACCGGCCGACCCGCTGACGTTCGTGGGCGTTGCGGCGCTGCTCGGCGGCGTGTCCGCTTTCGCCAGCTATCTGCCCGGACGGCGTGCGACCCGAGTCGATCCAGTCGTCGCGCTCAGGGCCGAATGAATCCCTAATTCCTAATCCCTAATTCCTAATCCCTAATCACTCATCCGCGAATCCTGGAATCCGAACCGCGAACCGCGAATCGCGAGCCACCAGCCGTGAGTGGGGCCGATCAGCGGCAGAGCGGCCTTTTGCAGTACGATTCCGGGGCATGCTGCTGGCGTGGGCGATCATCGCCCTGCTGATCCTGTTGACCGGACTGTACGTCGCGGCTGAGTTTGCGGCGGTCAGCGCCAGACGCAGCCGGCTCCGCCGGCTTGCTGAAGATGGAAACGGTCTCGCCGCGCGAATCCTTCCCGTTCTGGAAGACCCGCGCGAGCTCGACCGCTACATCGCTGCGTCCCAGGTCGGCATCACCCTGTCGAGCCTGATCCTCGGGGCCTACGGACAAGCGGCGCTCGCGCCCCGGATCGCTCCCCTCTTCGAACGCGTCTGGACGATGCAACCGGGGACGGCGGAATCGACGTCCGCGGCAGTCGTTCTCGTGTTCCTCACGACCCTCGCGGTCATTCTCGGGGAGTTGGTACCCAAGTCGCTCGCGCTGCAGAGTCCCACCCGTACCGCGCTCTTCACGGTTCTGCCGATGCAGTGGTCCATGAAGACCTTTTCATGGTCCATCGCTTTCCTGAACGGCAGCGGCGTGCGGCTGCTCAAGCTCCTTGGCGTCCCTTCCACGGGACATCGTCATGTCCATTCGCCGGAAGAGATCGCGCTGCTCATCGCCGAAAGCCGCGACGGGGGATTCCTCGAGCCTCAGGAGCAGATGCGTCTTCACCGCGCCTTGCGGCTCGGTCTGCGGACCGCGCGTCAGCTGATGGTGCCGCGCGCACGACTGATCGCCATCGATGCGGATCTGCCGTTCGACGAAGTTCTTCGCGTCGTCGCGGCCAGTGTATACAGCCGGTTGCCGGTATACCGTGGGTCGATTGACACGATTGTCGGCATCCTGCATATCAAGGATCTCGTCACGCGGTACGTGCAGGCCGGCACCTTGACGGTTGCCTCGCTGCTGCGCCCCATCGTGCGCGTCCCGGACTCGATGCCGGCCGATCGCCTGCTGGCCTTTCTCCGGGAGCGTCGCAGTCACCAGGCGCTTGTCGTGGACGGCGACGGCGCGGTCGCCGGCCTCATCACGCTCGAAGACGTCGTTGCCGAACTGCTCGGCGACGTCTCCGACGAGTTCAAATCGATGCAGGCGCGCCCGATCCGTCTGTCCGACGGACGCCTGCGCATTCCCGGCTCGATGCGCCTCGATCAAGCGGCGCCGCTCGTCGGCGCCCCCTGGCATGGACTGGACGGGACGGTGGCCGGGCACCTGGCAACGGCCCTCGGACGCATTTCCGACGCGGGAGAAAAATTCGAGATCGACGGCACGCGCGTGGAAATCGAAGCTGTTGAGGGAGGGGCGATCACGTCGGTGATATTTGGACATCGCGCCGGGGCCCATGACCATGAGAGGAAGTCGGAATGATCGCCTTTCTCATCATCACGGCGCTGATCCTGCTGAACGGCATATTTGTCGCGGCGGAGTTCGCGATCGTCGGGGCGCCGCGAGCCGCGATCGACGCCAAGGCGCAGCGGGGAAACAGGCTGGCGCGCGCCGTCCAGCGCGTGCTCGAAGATCCGAAGCAACAGGATCGTTATATCGCGACCGCGCAGCTCGGGATCACGGTCGCAAGCCTCGGCCTCGGCATGTACGGCGAGCACGTGATTGCCGATGGGATCTACGCGCGGCTCGGTCGCCACGGCTTGCCTCAATGGCTTGCGTCGCACGGCGTCGCGAGCACGTTGGCGGTTGCCGTCCTGACGTACTTCCACATCGTCGTCGGCGAGATGATTCCCAAGTCCGTCGCGCTGCAACGCGCGGAGCAGATGGCGCTGTGGATCACGCCGCCGATGCTGTGGATCAGGAACGCGCTCTTCCCCTTCGTGGTGGCCCTCAACGCGCTTGGCAACCTGGTGCTGAAGATGCTCGGTGTGAATCGGCAGGCGCAGAACGCGGACCAGTATTACACGCCAGAGGAGCTGCAACTGGTCGTGCAGGAGAGCGAGGATCTGGGCGCCATTCGCGCCGAGTCGGGGCAGATGCTGCAGGATCTTTTCGAGTTCGGCGATCTGACCGCCGGTGAAGCCATGGTTCCGCGTGTGCGGGTTGTCGGGATCCCGCTCGGCACGACTCCCGGCCAGATTCGCCAGCTATTGGGGACGTCGCCTCACACCCGGTATCCCGTCTACGAGGGAGACCTCGATCACATCATCGGGATGGTCCACATCAAGGACCTGCTTCGTGTGCTCCTGCGCGACGAGTCCATCCGGCGCACCCACGCGCGCCCCTTGCCGCTCGTGCCCGAAACCGCGCCGCTCGATTCCCTGCTCTCCACGATGAGGCGGGAGCGGACGCAGATGATGATCGTGCTCGACGAACACGGAGGCACGTCCGGTGTCGTGACGCTCCAGGATCTATTCGAAGAAGTCGTCGGCGAGATCGAAGAAGGTCCAGCGACCGCGCCCCAGATCTATCGCGACGCGGACGGCCGGTTGCGAGTCCCCGGCACGATGCGGCTCGACGAGCTCGGGCAACAGTTCGATCTGGATCTCGAGCACGAGGATGTGGACAGCGTCAGCGGCCTGATCCTCACGCTGCTCGGCCGTCCCCCCGGCATTGGCGATAGCGTCCGGTACGAGCGGCTTCAGTTTGATGTGACCGCCGTCAAAGGACACGGCGTGGACGAGTGCGCGGTATCATTAATCACTAATCCTTGATCCGTGACCCTAATCGCGAACCGCGAACCGCGAAAGATTTATCCCACATGAATTCTCGGCCGGCGCATGGGGTTCGGCTCCGCCTGCCGTAGCACCTCGCGCGTGACCGGCGCCGTATCGCCCTCCCCGAACGCGAGAAACTTCAGCAAGTACGCGATGGGATTCCCCTCGGTCCACCCAAAGTACGCGTGAGGGATCTTTCCTGTCTCGTCGCGGCAGTAGAGCAACAATGCGGCGATGGCGTTGGGGATCGCGGGACTGACACAGCGAAGCACGTGGTGTCCGGCAACATCGACGCCGGTGACTCTCAGCGTATCTGAAAACTCCGAGACGTCGCCGGGTCGAACCTCCACGAACAACACACGGTCGTCGAGCGACAGGTGGTGGGAATCGCGGGCTTCGCGCAGCTTGTGCGCGTACTCGTCGGCGTCGCCCAGATCGGGACGGTTGGCGATGATCCGGACCGGCGCGCCCGCTGCATCGTGTATGAAGATGCGCGCCTGGTCGTCGGCGTCGACGCCGTGCACGCGCAGTTCAGTCGAGCGCAGCACTCGCGACGTCATCGACGTCACGATGATGATGAGGATGAAGATTGAGGCAATCTTGATGCCCTCGGGCTGTTCCACGATGTTGGTCAGCGTGGTGTACGCAAAAACAATCGTGAGAAGAAGGTAGCCGCGCCATTCTCTACGGCGCCGGCGTGCGTCCAGCGTGACGGCCAGCGCGGCTGACCCCATGAGCACCAGCACACCCGTCGCATAGGCGCCCCCTTGGGAGGTGACGTCAGCGTGGAACAGCAGCGTCACCAGGAACGTGATGAGCGTGAAAATGACCACTAGCGGCCGGTTCGCCTTGGCCCATTCGGGCGCCATCCCGTAACGCGGCAGGTACCGAGGCACCAGGTTCAGCAATCCGACCATCGCGGACGCACCGGCAAACCACAGAATCGCGACAGTGCTCAGGTCGTAGATTGTGCCAAACAGGCTCCCGAGATGTTCGTGGGCCACATACGCGAGCGCTCGCCCGTACGCCGCTCCACCCGCCTGGAATTCACTTGTGGGAACGAGCAGGGTCGTAACGATGCTGCTCGCCACGAGCAGCACGCTCATCACGAGGGCCGCGGTCGTCAACAGCTTCCGGGTATTTCGGATGCGTCCGTCGGGATGGCTGGACGTGTCATCCGGCGAGCCTTTGACGAGCGGCATGACCGCCACACCGGTTTCGAAGCCGGAGAGTCCCAGCGCCAGCCGTGGAAAAAGCAGCAGGGCGACCAGAAGCATCTTGAACGGGGTGCCGTACTCGACGATGACCAACGATCGCCATTGAGCGAAGTATCCAGGCCTTTGCCAGAGGTAATGCGCGCCCCAAATCATCACGATGACGTTCAAGGCCAGGTAGACGCCAACGATCGGCACAGCCAGCCAGATGGCTTCCCGGAAACCTTTGAGAAAGATGCCGCCGAGAGCCGCGAGCAGGACAAGGGTGAGCAGAACCGGATGCGCCAGCGCTCGTGGCACCAGAGGATTTTCCACGATGTGCGCGGTCGCATCAGCCGCCGACATCGTGATCGTGATGATGAATCCCGTTGCGGCAAATCCCAGGAGGCACAGGACCAGCGCCTTGCCGCGCCACCGAGGCAGCAACTCTTCGAGAATGGCAATGCTGCCTTGACCGTGGGGACTGAGCTCCGCGACGCGCCGGTACATCGGCAGTGCGCCGAACAGCGTGAGGAGCACCAGCACGAGGGTCGCCAGTGGCGAGAGCAGACCAGCCGCCAGAAAGGCGATCCCCGGCTGATATCCGAGCGTCGAAATGTAGTCGACCCCGGTCAGGCACATGACCTTCCACCACGCCGACTGGTGGCCTCTGCTGGCGTGGGGGCCCGGCTGCTCGCGGGCTCCCTCGAGAAACCACTGTGTGAACTGGTGCCGATGCCGTTCTGTCAGTCCAATGGACATGGAACGTCAGATCTCGCCGCGGGCAGCCGCCAGCTCCAACTGCTGATCG
>JBBQEJ010000089.1:0-20564 GCA_038320555.1 Vicinamibacterales bacterium
GGAGTGAAGCCCGCTGCGGCCAGCGGATAATCCCCATCAGACTGCGGACCGGGAAAGCTTGAGCAGAAGTTAATGCTACCCTTGACTGTTCCTGACACTAGGAGTCTTGACTCCAAAAAGCGTGAGTGATTGAGTCAGGTTTTTCAGGCGGCAAGTTTCACCTCTTGGAGAAAATCGGCGAGCGCCGCGTCCAGTCGTTCGAAGGCCTGTCGGCCGCGCGCAGATCCCGTCGGCTGAAGCGAGGCGGCGGGGCGCAGCGCACGGGCGTAGAGGCGGACGTAGAGCATCGCCATGCGAGCCCCGAGCAGGGTGACGCGATACCGGTGGCTGTGTGGGACGCGTTAGATGAGTCCATGGAGTCGCAGTCGACGCAGGTCGTAGGTCATCTGGCCGGTGGCGTAGGTCTTGGGATCGCGCCCGAGGAGTTGGGCCACGTCGGCCCGCACGTCGCGATGCCGGAAGCCGGTGGGCGATAAGGCGAAGAGACAGAGGGTCTGCATCAAGGCGAGCACCCGGCGATCGCCGAATCGGAGCCCGGCGGCGCGTTGGTCCTCGACGACGATCGGCTGGCTGACGGCGTCCAGGTGGTCTTCTCCGATCAGGCAGTCGTGGCTCAGTGATTCGACGTGTAACAACCGTCGGTTGGCGGCAAAGCCGATCTCCCGCAGGGCGGGCAGATTGTGGAGCGCACGACCAATGGCGAAGTCGTAGGTATCGTTGATGGTGGTTTCGGTACGAAGGGCCTGGCCTTCTTTGTGGTATTGCTTGACCTTGGACTTTTTGTACTCGACGTGCAGCGAGGGGACGACCCCCTCGGTCAGGACGCGCGTCCGGAAGCGCCCTGGCGTGCGGCGCGTCACGCGCCGATTGAAAATCAGCTGCATCTGATCCGGGCGCCCGATGTCGAGATTCTCGCGGATGACCTCTTCGAAGAAATAGCGCCCGGTGAGCGGGCGATCGAGCACCTGGGTCAGGGCGAACTCGGCTTGCAGGATCGACAACTGGTATCGATAGCCGGCCGCGCGGTGGGCGGGGGCGAAGGGATGGGGCAATCGGCGCAGCCATTTGCGGAAGACCGCCTCGATCTTGGCGGCGTCGAGGGTGTCGGCGATGCGTTGCACGCGGGCGGGCTCCTCGCTGGAGCGGATCCCATTGTCCAATGGCTCGAACGGCACCTCCCGCTGCGTCAACTGCCGTTTCAACCATTCGTGCCCATTCAGACAGAGCTTCGCGGGGTACGGAAAGTACGAGCAGAACTTGATGAACAGCGGGCCGAAGTCGCGGTCGACGATGTAGAAGTAGTAGTGGTTGGGCATGGCGGTCGAGCGGATGATCCAGGGATACACGCCACGGGCGTCGCGTCGCTTTTCGGTGCGGAAGACGCGGGCCTTCTCCTGGGCCTTGCCTACGAACAGCACGCCCTCCTCGCCGTGGAACTTGGCGAGGTATTCCTGGGCGACATCATCCTTGCGTTGCCCTTTCTCGAACGTCACCAAGTCGACCCCCTCCGTCGCCACGAACCGCTCGATGGCCTTGACGAACCGGTCACTCATCGGGGCGACCATCACGGTGGACGGCACCCGCACGCCGAGCTGCGTCTTCAGGAAATACACCACGCCGCCGCCCGTTTGCAGCGAGGGCACGTAGGCATTGAGATACATCCGGTCGATGGCTTCCAGCTCGAAGGTCACATGATTGGTGAGGATCTCCGCGACGTTTTTACGTACCATGGTGGTGGAGCTCCCGGAGAGCGCGGCCCATGTGGCCACCGACCCGACAGGGTCTATTACCTAGGCGCAGGGTACAACCCCTGCCATGCTCCCGGGGCTCCATTTTTTCTAACGAGCGGCCCACGCGATGCAATCGCGACTCATCCGGCCAGAAACCGGGCGCCCCTCGCCCGGCGGTGACGTGGGCCATACAATCGCCCGCGCATTCGGGAACCGAGGCCGACCCGCCACTGGCGCGGACGAGCCCGTTAATGAGCGTGGCCCGGGGAGTTGCGACCTTGTCATTGGTGACACGTCTCACGACGTGATCCCGTTTAGGAGAATGTCCGTCATGTCGCCTCCCTGTTTCCGGATGCTGTGACAACTGACAGGAGCATCCAATGAGACAGCCGAACGACCGCCGCCCGCGCACGCCCCGCGTGTCTCCGTCTGTGCTGGACCGTATCAACCCGAGTGTGGCGGGGATCGACTGTGGTTCCGCCGAACACTACGTGGCCGTACCGCCTGACCGGGACGCGACGCCGGTGCGATCCTTCTCGACGTTTACTCACGACCTTCATCGGCTCGCAGACTGGCTGACGGCCTGCCGCGTCACCAGCGTCGCGATGGAAGCGACCGGTGTGTACTGGATCCCGATCTACGAGATCCTTGAAGCGCGCGGCCTCGAGGTGCATCTCGTCAATGCGCGGCATGTGAAGAATGTCCCGGGCCGGAAAAGTGACGTGTCGGACTGCGAATGGTTGCGTGAACTGCACAGCGTCGGTCTGTTGCGTGGGAGTTTTCGCCCGGCCACCGTGATCGTGGCGTTGCGTGCGTATCTCCGGCATCGACAGACGCTCGTGGAGAGTACGGCGATGTACATCCACCGCATGCAGAAGGCGCTGGTGCAGATGAACCTGCAATTGACGCTGGTCGTCACCGACATCACCGGCGATACGGGGCTCCGAATCCTGCGAGATATCGTCGCGGGCCAGCACGACCCGGTCCGCCTCGCCCAGTACCGCGATCGCCGCTGCAGAGCGTCGGCCGCCGAAATGACCGCCGCACTGACCGGGCACTATCGGCCCGAGCATCTCTTTGTCTTGCAGCAGAATCTCGAACTCTTCGACACCTGCCACGCGCAGATCAGCGCCTGTGATCGCGCGATCGAGACCCATCTGCAGGCGGCGGCCGAGGCCGTGCCCATCCCCGCCGCGCCGCTGCCGGCCGCCCGCGTGATCCGCAAGCCGCGTGGCCATGACCCACGGTTTGACATCCGGGCGCCACTGCACCACCTCGCCGGCGTGGACCTTTCGCAAATCGATGGGATCGCTCCGTACACGGCTCTCCGCCTGGTCTCGGAAATCGGGACCGACATGCGACGTTGGCCAACGGAAAAGCACTTCACCTCCTGGCTGACGCTGGCCCCCAAGAACAAGATCTCTGGAGGGCGAGTCCTCAGCGCTCGGACGCAACCGTCGGCCAACCGCGCCGCCGCGATCCTTCGCATGACCGCGATGAGCCTCGGCCGAACGCAGACCGCGCTCGGCGCCTTCTACCGGCGCCTGGCCGTCCGCATCGGCAAAGCGCAGGCCATTACCGCCACCGCTCGCAAGCTCGCCATCTTGGTCTATCGCACGCTCAAAGGGGAACTCCTGTACCGCGACCCTGGCGCCAACAAGTACGATGCCCAACAACGCAAACGCATGCTTCGGACTCTCCGTCAACGCGCCGAGAGCCTTGGTTTTGCACTGGTCAACCGTCAGACCGGCGAAGTGATTGAGACAGCCGTTTCTTAGGAGCCGTTTCTTAGGAGGCCCTGCCTCAGACCGTGCCCCGCTCTCCGCACGTACACAACATGCTCGACGGTCTGAGGCAGGGCCTCGTTAGTCTTAGTCTAGAACTGGTTTCAAAACTTTACCGAACGCAATTCGCGCCGCGGCGAAGTACATGAAGATTCGCGGAGAAGACGATCTCGCGCCGAGGGCGCAGAGGCCGCAAAGGCAGATGGGGGGACCTCGGGTCCGGCGACGCCGGCCGCCGGCCGGCCCCCGGGGGGCCGCGAGATTCCCGAAACAAACAGCCGATGGCCACCGCTGCTTGTTTCGGGAGATCTCGTGGCCCCCCTGCTCGCGCGATGCGCGAGTCGCCGGACCCGTGTAGCCCGCCGCATGGCTTCCTTGTCTTCTCCGCGATCTCGGCGTTCTCTGCGCGAGGTCGTCGTGGCAGGCGGAAGCGGTTTTGAAACCACCTCTAAGCAGAAAGGTTGCTTCAGGGTCCCAGCAGAACCTCGTAGAATCTTTCCCCAGGTCCCATCGTCTATCGATGGGACTTGACTTTCCCTCCGAGGCCGATCCATCTTTCCCATCGTCTTTCGATGGGAGAGCTATGGGATTGACGAATGAGCCCCCTGATCTTCTACCAGGCACCCTCGATCTGCTGATCCTGCGCACCCTCGTGGCCGGGTCGCTCCATGGATATGGGATCGCCGATCGGCTCAAGGTCGTCTCGCAGGAGGTGCTGCAGGTCGGCGAAAGCTCCCTCTATCCGGCCCTGCAACGGTTGCTGCTCAATGGGTGGGTCAAGGCTGAGTGGGGTCTGTCGGACAACAATCGCCGAGCGCGGTTTTACACGCTGACCGCCGCCGGCAGGAAGCGGCTCTCGGCCGAGCGCGCCGAATTCGAGCGGCTGGTTGGTGCAATCACACGGGTTCTCGAAACGGCGTGAGGTCCGGCGCGCAGGATTTACCGGGGTAACCCCGCGATCTCCATCCGCAGCGAATACAGAGTCTTCCCGGCGGTCACATAGAGCGTCTTCATATCCGCACCCCCGAAGGCATTGTTCGTGATCAGGTCCTCCGGAATCGGAATGAACTTGAGCAGCCTCCCTTCGGGCGAGATGACGTAGACGCCGGCCTGGGTATCGAGCGTCTCGGACGTTCCGCGAAGCTGGTTCAGGCCGGCGGAGGCGTACAGATTCCCCTGCGTGTCGATGCTCATGCCGTCCGCGCTCCGGCCTGGAGAGAAGTTGTAATGGACTCGCATGTTGCCGACCGTCCCATCGGGCCGTAAGTCATAGGCGCGGATCATGCGTGCGCCCCGTTCCGCCTGATTGGCCTCGATGAGGTACAGCGTCCGGTCATCCGGGGAGACTTGAATGCCGTTGGGGCGCTGGATCTCCGGCGCCGCGAGGATCCGCGCCAGCTTGCCCGGCGCGTCGATGCGGTACACGGCGATACCGGCCATGTCCGTGAAGTACAGCCTGCCGCTGCCGTCGATCGTGACATCGTTCGGCCCTTGCAGAGGCTGACCTTCGTAGGTGTCGGCGAGCATCTCGACCCGGCCGGTCTTCAGGTCTGTGCGGGTCACGCGCGGCTTGCCCTTGAGTCTGACCCCAGGCCGCTCGAACTCCGCACCCTCACACGCGACCAGCCGCCCCTGCGGATCAATGAGCAGACCATTGGCCACGTTGCTGTTCTCGCGATAGACCGAGAGCACGCCGTCCCGGCCGAGCTTCATGATCCGTTGATTGATGATGTCGGTGAAGTAGACGTTGCCTTCCTGATCGACGGCAGGGCCTTCGGTGAACGCCACCGCGGCGGCGATCTGGGGCTGCTGAGCGCCTGCGGACCATGGCAGCATCAGACAAATGACGACGATCGGCTGTGCAAGGGATTTCAAGAACGGCCTGCCTTTCGCAGTCCGCATACGATTGTCTATTTCACTGGAGGGGCTGCGGCGGGCACCCGTTCAAGCGAATGGTCGTGGCCGAGCGCGATCACGATGATCGCCGCCAGGAAGCCGGCCGCCGAGAGCGACAGCAGCCCGCCCGTGTAGCTTCCGGTCACATCCTTGATGCGGCCCATCGCGTAGGGCCCGGCGAAGCCCGCCAGGTTGCCAATCGAATTGATGATGGCGATGCCGCCAGCCGCCGCCGG
The DNA here is from genome assembly GCA_038320555.1 of Vicinamibacterales bacterium. GTDB lineage: Bacteria > Acidobacteriota > Vicinamibacteria > Vicinamibacterales > 2-12-FULL-66-21 > JALZOC01. The sequence continues at coordinate 5,647 of JBBQEJ010000089.1, forward strand.
TCCGGAAAGAAAGGCGGTTGGAAGCGTCCAGAACACCGGCAGGCACCCGAAGATGCCGAAGCCTGCGATCGACAGCGCCACCATCTTCATCGTCGGGTCACTGAGCGCGGTCGAGATGCCGATTCCGCCGGCGGCCACGCACAGCGGAAACGCCGTGTGAAACCGTCGCTCGACTTTGCGATCAGAGCGCCGGCCCCACAACACGATGCTAACGAGTCCCACAACGTACGGCAGCGCCGCAACGAGTCCGGTCTGAAAGTTCGACATCCCGAACGCCTTCACGATCTGCGGCAGGAAGAAACTCAGTCCGTAGTTGGTCGCCACAGCGCCGAAATACACCAGGCTGAGGGCCAGGACTTTCGGGTTGAGCAGCGCCTGCATCACGCTGTAGGTGCGCACCGTTTCACGTTGTCGCCGTTCCTGCGCCAGGCGGTTCACCAGCCAGGCGCGCTCGTCCGGCTCGAGCCAGGTCGCGTCGGCAGGACGGTCCGTCAGATAGTAGAACACCACCACGGACAGGATCAGCGACGGCGTCGCTTCCAGGATGAAGAGCCACTGCCATCCCTTCATGCCCACGAACCCGTCGAGACCCAGCAGAAGCCCCGACACAGGGGCACCGATCACGGTGGACAGCGGAATCGCAGCCATGAAGTACCCGATGATCCGAGCGCGATAGACAGCCGGGAACCAGAGGGTCAGGTAAAAGATGATGCCCGGGAAGAAGCCGGCTTCGGCGACCCCCAGCAGCGCTCGCAGGCCGTAAAAGCTCGTCTCTCCGCCGACAAACGCCATGGCGCCAGAGATCAGGCCCCAGGTAAACATGATCCGCGCGATCCACTTGCGCGCGCCGACGCGTTCAAGGAAGAGGTTCGACGGCACCTCGAACACGAAATACGCGATGAAGAAAATCCCGGCGCCGAACCCGAAAGCGGATGCGGAAAGCCCCAGGTCCTTGTTCATCGTGAGGGCGGCGAAGCTGACATTGACCCGGTCCAGATACGCCACGAAGTAGCAGACGATCAGGAACGGCACCAGGCGTGCCGAGACCTTCGCGATGGTACGAGTTTCCAGTGTTTCCACGCCGCACAGTATCCCCTGCCGGAACCCCGGCTGCAAATTTCATGAAGATCTTCCGCCTAAAGGCGGAAGCCACAAAGACCCCACATTTCTGCCTGAAGGCGGAAGCCACAAGATCCCACATTGTCACTGGACGCGAATGAAGAGATCGAAATCGTTGTGGATGTCGCGCTCGTCGATCGGGTGGCGTGACGTGAACGCGATGACGTCTCCTGCGGCGTCGACCTGAGGAGCGGCGCTCTCTTCGGCCCATCCGCCCGGCCCCGCGCTGATCCTGCTCATGAGGCCCGTGACGCGATCCAGGAGAAAGACATCGGACAGCAGATTGATGTCTTCGACCGCACTGTCTCCCGGCAGCACCTGACCTTCGGGTGTCAGGCTTTCCAGCGTCACCCGGCCGGTGGTCCGATCGAACACGTAGACGTCGCGGTGATTGTTCGTGTCCGCAGGGGCCAGCCGCGCGTTCGAGTCGAATGCGATCCACCGGCCTCAGCGTTGAGGCCTGCCGGAGCCGGGCTCGACTCCGCGCGCAATTGGTCGCGCCGGTGAATCGTCAGCAGGATGATGGACGGCTCCTGAATCGGCGTCCGAAGGCAGAATCCGATGGTGACCGCGGCGGCAATGGTTGTCCCACGCATTTCTACGAGGCGGGCCGGCGAACCTCCTCCGCGACAGCGAGGCCCGCCCGGGTCGCGCGAATCGTCTCGAATGCCCGTTGCCGACATCGCACAGATGCACGCCGGTCCCCGGCAGCGCCGCGCGGGCGCGCAGGTCCACGCCATCGAGCCACTCGATCACGTGTTCGATTTCGTGAGCGATCAATTCCACGGGGTCCTCGAGAGCTTCGATCTCCACGGTCGCATAACGTCGGCCGTCCGGGGCCGTCCTGAGGTTCGTCCGTGCGCGCATTCGTTCGGGAGGTCGCGCCAGAAACTGCCGCAGCACGACGGTCAGCCCGAGGGCGTTCGCAATCCGCAGGCATTGGCGCCTGAAGGTCGGAGACAGGCGCAACATCGAATTGACGTACGACCGATACACGTCGGGGATCGTCAGGTTCGGCGGAAGCGTGACGCTCCAGGCCAGCCGTGCGTCTGCGGGAACATACACACGCACAACGTCTGTGCTCGAGAGGTTGGCGGCACGCAATATGTCCGATTGCGCGAACGCGGGGACGGCCAGAACAGTGCTCCCGACGCATGAGGCCAGGGCGAGTCCAATCGGTCCAATCCAACCGGCAAGCACAATACATGAGACGATCTTCGCCACCCCGGAGTTTGCTGACATGTCAGTTATTACGCACGCCTGAATCCTCTGGTTAACACGCTCCTGTCGACAGTCGATGGAACTTGACAGCCTAGCGGTTGACGGTACGCCCGTGCAGCCTGAAGGGTAGCGGTACGTGTACTTCAAGCGGTCTCGCCGGAGTACTTTCGCACGCTCGGCATCCCTCTGTTGCGCGGGCGGCCATTCGTTCCGGCGGATGCCCTTGGAGCGCCGAAGGTCGTGATCGTCAACGAGTCGCTGGCCCGCAGGTACTTCGGGGCTGACGACCCCGTGGGCCGTCGCATCAGCATCGGCAGGCACTCATCCCGGCAGGACCTTCAGATTGTCGGCATCACGAGCGACGCGAAGTATCAACGTCTGCAGGAGATCACGCGCAGCATTGCCTATCTTCCCTGTGCACAGCTTTTCGAGATGACTGCCGGCGTCAATCTCGTGGCGGAAATCCGTGGCACCGGAGGGGCTGCTGCGGTCTCGGACCGCCTGAAGCGCGAAGTACGCGCGCTCGATGCCGACGTGCCGGCCCGGATCGAAACCGTTACCGACCGCATCGACGCCTCGCTCGTGAGGGAGCGTGCGATCGCCATCCTCGCGGTCGTCCTGGGACTCTCGGCGCTCACACTCGCGTGCGCCGGACTGTTCGGGCTGCTGTCCTACGCGGTCTCCAGGCACACGCGCGAAATCGGACTGCGGCTGGCCCTCGGCGCCAACCGTTCGAGGGTGCCGTGGACGGTGCTCCGGGAGTCTCTAGCGGTCGCGGCCTTCGGGATCGCTATGCGGTCCGGTGACTTCTCACGGCGGGCTCACGCGAGAGAGAGCGCCAAGCGCGCGGAGAAGACCCGTAAGGAAGCGGCTGCGCATGCCCTTCCGGCCACTCGCGCTCGCGCGAGCGGGAGGATCTCGTGACCCTCCTGGCGCCGGCCCGCAGGCTAGTGGCTGAGACAGGCCACTTGCCGTCGATCGACCTCATCAGCGAACTCGGCACCTCTATTGCGAACGGTCGTACCACGTGGCGAAACGGCCGCATTCCGTATTGCGCTAGGACAGACATCAGACAATGTGTTTCGTCGAGAGACGAGGGGCCCATGTTCTTACACGACTCGACGGCGGAACTTTGGTCGGACTCGACGGTGAAATGCGTTCTGGTACCGCACGATCACGAGGTAGAGGTTGAGCTTCGCAACGCTGATGGTTCGGCATTTCTGCGCAAGACCGTGCAGACGCGGCAGGCGGCGATGAACGAGGCCGAGTATCTCCGGCTGCTGCTCTGCTCGTCCGGGCGATCGGTGCCGAATCGCGGACTCAAGCCCTTTGCGCTGGTCATTGAAGACGACCGCGATCATTTCGACGCGGTCCTCGAAGGCCTGCGGCTTTCGGGCATGCGCGCGCTTGGATGTCGAAGTGCAGCAGACGGGTTGTGCCTCGGACGCGACCTCGCGCCCGATCTGATCGTCGTGGACTATAGCCTTCCGGATTTCAGCGAAGCCGAGGTGTGCCGTCGCCTTCGGGAGAGTCCGGAAACCGCCGGGACGCCAATTATCGCCGTCACCGCTTCCCCCGAGGCGTTACGGGTCGAGGGCTGCGCGGCTGATGCGGTGCTGACCAAGCCGTGCCCGATCGACACGCTCGTCGCGGCTGCGCGCTTGCTCGTGCGGCATCTGCCGGGCGACACGGACGTCGCCTCGTGACGACTCCGGCCAGACCGCATGTGCTGCTTGTCGAAGACGACACCGATACGCGGGAGGTGCTGCGCCTGATTCTCGAATCGGACGGCATGACCGTGACGCCCGCCAACGACGGACTCGAGGCGCTCGAACGGCTCGAGGAAATCCATCGGCGCGATCCGCTGACCCCCTGCGCGATCGTGCTGGATTACATGATGCCGCGCCTGAGCGGCGCACAATTCCGAGAACGGCAGCTCACCAACCCGGAAACCGCCGATGTGCCGATCATTCTCGTGTCCGCGATGTCGGATCTCGAGGCGCGCGCTGCGACTCTGGATCCGTTTGCGATTCTGCAAAAGCCAATCGATCCCGATGAGCTGACGGAACTCGTACGCAGGGCCAGCGAGAATTATCTCAGCCGTCGCCAGAACCGCCGGGAAGATCATTGACGGCGGGGACGACACGTCTCCCCTCGTTCGGCTTTTCACCTCTCCCCAAACCAGCGCAGGGTGACCTCGACGACAAGGATCGCGACGGCCACGGTCAGGATCAGGGCGACGACGACCCACTTGATCATGCGACGCAGATCGGGGTCCGCGGCCGCTGGTTTCGAGTGATCGTCAGGCATGGACACGCGTATGTGAGGTAGCGGACGTTCGAGCTCTGCCGTAGGCGGCTGTGTTCGACGGGTGCTGATGCATAATAACCCCTCTATGACGTCAGAGTCCGCAGAGCTGGCGGCGCGACTCGCCGCCATTGTCGCGTCGTCAAACGACGCGATTGTCAGCAAGGATCTGACGGGGCGCATTACCTCCTGGAATGCCGCAGCAGAGCGCATGTTCGGCTGGACGGCTGAGGAAATCATCGGGCGGTCGATCACCACAATCATTCCTCGAGACCGTCATGCCGAGGAGGTGTACGTACTCTCCCGCGTGGCTCAGGATCTGGGCGTCGATCATTTCGAGACCGTGCGAGAACGCAAGGACGGCTCGCGGGTCGAGGTTTCGCTGACGGTATCGCCGATTCACGCGGCGGACGGCACCGTTATCGGTGCGTCGAAAATTGCGCGTGATATTTCCGAGCGCCGGCGGCTGGAGTGGGAGGCGCTGCGCCTGGCCGCGATCGTGTCATCGTCGGAGGACGCGATCGTCAGCAAGAGCCTCGAAGGGATCATCCAGACGTGGAACGCCGGGGCCGAACGGATGTTCGGATTCCCGGCCGACGAGGCAGTCGGCCGCCACATCACCCTCATCATTCCTGAAGACCGGCTGCATGAGGAAGCCGAGGTCCTCCGGCGTGTTCGCGCCGGCGAGAGCATCGAGCACTTCGAAACCCTCCGGAGACGCAAGGACGGGACCCTGGTGGATATCTCGCTGGCTGTGTCCCCAATACGGTACGGACGCGAGATTATCGGCGCGTCAAAGATCGCGCGGGACATCACCGAGCAGCGCCGATTGCGGAAGGAGGCCGAGGAAGCCAGCCGGATGAAAGACGAGTTCCTCGCCATGCTTTCGCATGAGCTGCGTACCCCTCTCAACACCGTGGTCGGCTACGCGGCCATGCTGCGCAAGGGAATGATGAAGGAGTCGCAACGCTCGAAGGCCGTCGACGTGATCCATCGCAACGCGCAGACGCTGACCCGTCTGGTCGGCGAACTCCTCGATACCTCGCGCATTGTCACCGGCAAAATCCGCCTCGATGTTCGTGATTGCAATCTATCGTCGCTGGCCCATGAAGCCGCTGAGAACATCCGGCCCTCGACGGATGCCAAGGGCGTTCTGCTCGAAGTTGCGATCGAGCCGGGAGTCGGCATACGCGGCGATCGCGATCGGCTTCGCCAGGTGATGTGGAACCTGCTGACCAACGCGGTGAAGTTTACGCCGGCGGGCGGCCGCATCGATGTGGGCCTTTCGGCCGGGCCGACCGAGGTCTGCTTCGTCGTGCAGGATACCGGAATCGGCCTGACAGCCGAGTCACTCCCGCACATTTTTCAGCGCTTCTGGCAGGGGGAGGCCGGTAGATCCCGAGAACACAGCGGCCTGGGTCTCGGCCTCGCGCTGTCGCGGCATTTCGTGGAACTGCACGGCGGACGGATCGGAGCGAGAAGTGCGGGGGCGGGACAAGGCACGGAAGTCTGGGTTGAACTGCCGCGCAAGCAGAGTGTCGCCGCCGAGGCCAGCTAGAACGGCGCCCACGAAGCGGCCGTCACCGGCGCGCTTCGTGGTGCCGCCAACATCCGCTATTTCACGACGAGATCACCCTTCATGCCCGCGGCGTAATGACCCGGGAAGGTGCACATGTACGGATAGCTGCCAGGCTTCGCCGGCACCTTGAATGTGACCTCAACGGTTTCGCCGGGCCCGGCCAGCTTGGTCGAGCCGACAACCTGCGTCTTCAGACTCTCGGGAACGTAGTCGGTGGCGGCCGCCGTCATCGACGCCTTGTTGAACTCCACCGGGTCGGTTCCGAGCTTCAGCAGGACGAAGTTGTGTGCCATCGCCATTTTGGGAATCGTTCCGGTCGATTTCAGCACGACGTGAAGCGTTTCACCTGGCTTCGCTTCAATTTTCGTCAGGTTGTACTTCATATCATCGCCGCCGGTCAGCTCGATGGTTCGTACACCCTTGGCGGCCGGCGCTGCCGCGGGGGCTTTTGCCGGCGCCTTCGGAGCGGCCGCCTGGGGTCCGGGAACGAGAGCCACGAACAACGAAAGGACACAGAGCAGTTGCATGTCGATGTACCTCGAGGAACGATACGATTGCAGATACGATGGGATAACGCGCGTCAGCCTGATGATCGCGCGGCGTCCGTACTCTGCCGCATGAACAGGCAGCCTGTCCAGTGTACGCGGACCCGGGCGGGGACACAAGAGTGCCAGCCTCAGCCGCCCGCGGCCGGCCAATCGAGCGTGCCGGGAATCCGGTCGGCCGGCTGGGACAGGATCCAGTATTCGACGTTGACACGCGTCCTCGCGGGAATCCACCGATACACCGGCATGCCGAACATCTGATTGCGCTCGATCATCTGGCGCCGCGTTTCCGGAAACGGCGACACGCCGAATTCCATTCCCCGTGCGACCGTCTGGCCACCCCACGGCGCATGCTGCCGGCTCCGATTCTCTTCCCAGATTCCCATCCACGGGAAATCCTGCTGCTTCCAGATGTACCCGAATGCCAGCCGCATGCGCGGCGAGAAGGCGACGAAGAACCCGCGCGGCTGACGCGTATCCATGAGGTGCGAGGTATAGGCCCCCGACTTCCCGCTCGCGTTATACACGCGCAGATCCGCGACACCGCCGTCGGCGCGCGGCGCGGAAGGCCAGTCGAACTCGGCGCCTGGAATCAGGTAATCGGCGGCGCCGAACGCGCTTTCAAGCACCTTCGATCTGGTGGCTGATGCGCGGAATTCCGTGACACCGTTCTCGAGGAATGGTGGGCCAAGCGTCACGTGCTCGGTCCATCCGACGGGTCGATCGGCTCCAGAGAGATTCTCAACGGCTTCACGGATCCGCACGGCAGATCCTTGCAGGGCAATGTGCCGCGTCACCCTGAGTCGCGCTTCCGGAAGCGCCGCGTCCATCATGAGTTCAGTGGCCGTGGCGTCAATCTGGTAGGAAACGATCGATGCCTCGCCATGTGGACGAAGCCCCGCAGCTTCCTCTTCAGCGGAAGGGCCGCCAAAGATGTCGAGACACAAGTTGTGTCCCATGATGCCCGCGAGCAACTGTGATTCGACGCTCGCGCCGTAAGTGGTGTCGGCTGCGGCGACGTATGAGGAAGGGTCGATCGACGGCCACGGCGGGATCCATAACGGATTTACGCCGACATGCTTATCGAAGACTTCGGCAATATGCCCGCCTCCCTCGAGGACGGTCACGCGCAGATCGCGGTTTTCAATCGCCGCGGCGCGCCGGCCGCGGAACATCGTGGAAGCTGCCATGGCTGTCACCATCTCACAACCGAAACGGAGAAGACATCTCATTTCGCACGGCGCAACGCCGCGACCGATGACCGCAGCCTCACCAAGCCGCCCTCCGTTCTGCCCGAACAGCATGCTTGTTATACAGTTAGCAGCCGCGCGGCTGCACGTCGCGTTTTTGCCTGGGTAAAACGGGACGTCCGCACCGGCCGCCTCTTGCTGCAATCGTTGCGGCGGTTGTATCGTTCGCCCGAGACTCAGGCGCCAGAGGCCGTCAGAAACGGCATAACAAGGAATTGCTCATGCTCGATCGATCGCAGGTTGAACACGCCATTCACGCGGGTGCCGGAGTCCTTCGGTTGGAGCCATGCTGGGTTCCGCGCTCGTTCATGATTCCTGGGCGGCGTCTCCGCCTGCATCCGGACGATTACTACGCGTTCGGCGGAAATCGAGGCGGCATCAACGAACGATGGTTTTCGTCCACCACCAACGCGGACAACGGGCCGGGGACGCCCGCCGACGAGGGGCTCAGTTACGTCCGTCTCGCGGATGGCAACAGGTTCCTGCTCAAAGCCGCCGTCGAGCAGGCGGGCGACCTGCTCATCGGCGGCGACGTCATGCAGCGCGAAAACGGCTGGAACCTGCTCTGCAAGTTTTTCGACAACCTCGGGCCGATCCCGCACCACATGCACCAGAGCGAAGCGGACGCGAAGCGGGTCGGCCGCCGGGGAAAGCCCGAAGCGTATTACTTCCCTCCGCAATACAACCCGACCGACAACAATTACCCGTACACCTTCATGGGCCTCGAGCCCGGTACGACGAAAGACGACGTGCGGCGGTGCCTCGAGAACTGGAACAGGGGAGACAACGGCATCACGTACCTGTCGCGCGCGTATCGCCTGGAGCGGGGGACAGGCTGGCAAATCAATCCGGGGATCCTTCACGCCCCCGGGTCGCTGCTGACCTACGAGCCGCAGGTGAACAGCGACGTGTTCGCCATGTTCCAGTCGGAAGTCGAGGGCCGGATCATTGCGTGGGATCTCCTGACCAAGGACGTTCCGCCCGAGAAGACACGCGATCTCGACTACATCATCGGCATGCTCGATTGGGAGGCGAACGTCAATCCCCGCTTCGGTGAGAGCAATCGCCGCTTTCCCAAGCCGGTCACGCCCTTTGCGGAGAGCGAAAGCGAAGGGTATCGCGAGCAGTGGGTGACGTACGGAACCGGGTGGTATTCGGCTAAGGAGCTTACGGTGTTGCCGAAGCGAAGCGTCACGGTCAAGGATGGCGCGGCATATGGCGTCATCCTGACGCAGGGGTACGGGACGTTCGGAACGCTGCCGGTATCGACGCCCGCGATGATCCGCTTTGGACAAATGACGGAAGACGAGCTGTTCGTGACGGCGGACGCGGCCAGGGCCGGCGTGCGCGTCGAGAACCGCAGCGAGACGGAGCCGCTGGTGATCCTGAAACATTTCGGACCGGGGAATCCTGATAACGAGGCGTTCAGGACGAAATAATTGAGTCTGTTTAGGTTTTAGGTTTTGGGTTTTAAGTTGGGTTCACGGTTTCAAGTTGGAATGTGGAAGGTTCTGACGCGAAACCTACAACCAGACGTAGAACTAAAAACCTAAAATCCAAAATTGATATCGCGAGGAGCCATGACCCATAAATATCCAGCCATTCATAACGCGATGTGGCCGGGGCTTGTTGGAAAAGGCGGTCCCGGCGCCGAGCCGCCGATCGATCTCGACACGATGCTCGATATGACCGCCAGGGCGCAGGTCGACGGCGCGACGTTCGACGGCGTGGACCTGTTCCTGTTCGACCCGCACGTCAGCATCGACTCATCGGACGACGATCTCGAGAAGCTCGCGGACAAGATCCGCGGGAAACAGTTGGTGATCGGGTCGCTTGTTGCGCCCGTCTGGCCGCCGACCGGCGGCGGCTCGGCGATGGGCAGCGACGAGGATCGGAAGAACTTTCTGACGCAGGTCCGCAAGGCCTGCGCAATCGGGAGGAAGCTGCGTGACACGGGCGTCCGGACCTACGGCGTCATCCGCATCGATTCGGCTGCGAGCCCGTCGGAATGGGCGACGGATCCGGCCGGCAACACGAAGAAGATCGCGGACACCTTTCGACAGGCGTGCGATATCGCCGAGCAGTACGACGAGCGCCTCGCAGCAGAGGGGGAGATCTGCTGGGGCGGCATGCAGAGCGTCAAGCGCAACGTCGAGCTGCTCGAGATGGTCGATCGGCCCAAGACGCTCGGCTTCCAGGCCGACATGGCGCACACGCTGCTCTTCACGATGGGCTACAACGCCCCGGACGACCGGATCCTGCCCGAGAACTTCGACTGGTCCGATCAGGAGGCGCTCGACGAAGGACTGCGCACGATGACGCGCGCGCTTCGCCCCTGGACGATTGATTTCCACGTCGCGCAAAACGACGCCACGGTGAAGGGTTCCGGCTCCCACGACAAGACCGGCCGCCATTGCATGCCCCACGACCCGAACGGCAAACTCGACATCGTCCGCCACGCGGGATTTTGGTTGAAGGACGACAGCGGCACACCCACGCGCGCGGTCCGGCACATCTGCTGGGACGGTTGCATGTTCCCGAATGCCGTGATGACCGAGCAGAAGACGTGGAACGACATTCTGGGAGTCATGGTCGCGGTGCGCCAAGCCCACGGCTGGGATTGAAATTCGACGGCAAAACCCAGAAAGATCACGCAGGAGAAAGGGAGACTTCTCCCCTTCTTCCCGTGTGATCTGGGGGGTTCAGCGGGACTGTAGATGTCGGAGCGATCGATGAAGAACCTCAATATTGGATTGATTGGCTACGGGTTCATGGGACGGACGCATTCGAATGCGTTCCTGCAGGCGCCGCGGTTCTTCGATCTCCCGTGGCGGCCCGTGTTGAAGGCGGTCGCGGCGCGCAAGGAAGATCGGGTGAAGGCGTTCGCCGAGAAGTGGGGCTACGAGTCGTTCGATACGGACTGGCGCAATCTTGTCGCGCGCAAGGACATCGACGTCATAGACATCGCGAGCCCGAACGACACGCACCACGAAATGGCGATCGCTGCCGCGACGGCCGGCAAGATGGTGATGTGCGAAAAGCCGCTTGGGCGCAATGCCCATGAAGCTCGAGAAATGGTCGCGGCGGTCGAGAAAGCCGGCGTGCTGAACACGGTCTGGTACAACTACCGCCGCGTTCCGGCCGTGACGCTCATCAAGCAGCTCCTCGAAGAAGGAAAGTTCGGGCGCATCTTTCACTATCGCACGAAGTTTCTTCAGGACTGGACGATCTCTCAGGAACTGCCGCAAGGCGGGGAAGGGCTCTGGCGCCTCGACGTCGCGGTGGCGGGCAGCGGCGTCACGGGCGATCTCCTCGCGCACAACATCGACACGGCGCTGTGGCTGAACGGTCCCATCGTGGAGGTCACCGCGATGACCGACACCTTCATCAAGGAACGCAAACACACGCTGACGGGGAAGGTCCAGCCGGTCGGGATCGACGACGCGAGCGCGTTTTTGTGCCGGTTCGAGAACGGCTCGCTCGCGACGTTCGAGGCCACGCGATACGCGCGCGGACACAAGGCGCTCTACACGCTGGAGATCAACGGAGAGCACGCGTCGGCGTTCTGGGACCTGCACGATCTGCATCGCATTCAGTATTTCGATCACCACGACGAAGGACGTGTCCGCGGGTGGCGTAGCGTGCACGTGACCGACGGCGATCACCCGTACATGAAACACTGGTGGGTGCCCGGGCTGCAGATCGGCTACGAGCACACATTCATCCATCAGTGTGCCGATTTCGTGACGGCTGCGGCGAAGGGCGAGAGCATCGCGCCGTCGTTCCGCGATGGTCTTGCGACCGACGACGTCACCGACGCCGTGCTCGAGTCAGCCAGGAGCGGTAAATGGGAAAAGGTGGGGAGCAAATGAGACACGCACTCGCATTCGCTGCTGCCAGCGCAGTGGCTCTCTCGACCGCCGGCGGCAGTCTCGCCGCACAGACGCCTTCCGCAGGCGCGCAACAGCCGCCGGCGGGGCAACAATCCCCGGCCGGGCCGCCGCCCCAGGCTCGCGGCCAGGGCCGGGCCGGCGGGCCTCGCGGCGCCGCGCCGCTCAACTTCGACGATCACGCCGGGTTCGAATCCATTTTCGACGGCACGATGAAAAACTGGGACGGCGATCCCGCGTACTGGAGGGCCGAAGGGACGGCGCTCGTCGGGACGACTACGGCCGAGAATCCACTGAAGGAGAACACCTTCGTGATCTGGCGCGGCGGCGAGCCGGCCGATTTCGAATTGAAGCTTGAATACCGGATGAGCGCGACCAACAGCGGCGTCCAGTTCCGAAGCACCCACGTGCCTCCCGGCGGGGAAGGACGCGGAGCCGTGACGGGCAAGTGGGTCCTGAAGGGGTATCAGGCGGACATCGACTTCGCGAACCAGTTCACGGGAATGATCTACGAAGAGCGCGGCCGCGGCTTCCTCATGCAGCGCGGCCAGGCAGTGGAAATCGGTCCCGACGGCGTCTCGAGAATGATCGGTAATCTCGAGATGAACGCCGACGAACTCAAGGCGCTCATCAAGCCCGGCGACTGGAACACCGTGCACCTCATGGCCCGCGGCAACACGATCATGAATATTGTCAACGGTCACGTCACCGCCTTCATCGTCGATGACGACGCGAAGGGACGTGCCCTGAAGGGGCTTCTCGGCTTTCAGATCCACGTGGGACCGCCGATGAAGGTTGAGTTCCGGAATATCTACCTAAAAAAGTTGTGATCGGGGCTTTTACAAGAGGTCAGAAGATCAGAAGAATTGTTTTTTAGAAAAACAAAGACTGCTGATCTCCTGTGAGCAACGCGGATATTCCTCTTGATCGCTACCGAGCTGGCTGCGGCGGCGCGCTGCCTAACGCGTCGATCCGCACCGGCCTGTAACCGCCGATGGACTTGAAGTAGAGGAACAGCAACAGGTAGATCGTCGCCATGACCGCCGGGATGTACGAGTCCGCCTTGAGCGTCTCGCGGTCGCCGGCGATACTGGCTTCAGCCACAGTCTGTTGTTCCGGAGTCTTGGCCGCAGCTGTCTGGGCTTGCGACAGCTTCGTGCCGTCGAGTCCCGTCACTTCTTCGAGGAAGAGGAACTTGCTCGGCACCGGTGCCTTGTACTGCTCGTAGACAGCCGGGGCGGTCGTCATGAGGTGCTCGGCGGTGAAGCGGTCCTTGGCGTAGCCAAGGCCGGGCCCCCCGAGGAGGCCGGCCGACATCATCCCGATGCCACCCATGATCGACATCGCGACCGCTCCGGTGCGCGGGAAACGGTCTCCGACCACAGCCAGCATGGTGGGCCAGAAGAACGTCTTGCCGAGCGCGTACACGGCGAGCGCGACCATCGCACCGACGAAGGTCTCGATGCCGCTGACCATTCTCAGACCGATGACGGCCAGGATAGAGCAGATGAAGAGCAGGCCGATCGGGGATAACTTGAGGTTCTTCTCGATGAAGTCGGCGCAGAAGCGCAGCGAGAACATGAGGAGGGACGTAAACACGAACAGGATCTTGCCCTCGGCCGGCGTCAGGATATTGCCGGTGATGTTCTGAATCCAGCCGTCGGTGCCGAGTTCGACTGCACCGACGAGCGCATGCGTCACGAACAGGACGAACAACAGCAGTGATCCAACCGAGAAATTCGTCTTGATGCCCACTGCCACGAGCAGCACAAACGCAACACCCCATGCGAGCATGCTCCAGGCGGCCGAAGTGAAGAAGGCGCTCCCGGTAAAGAACGCGAGGATTCCACCCAGTTGGTCCTTGAAAAACAGACCGACGAGGAGGCACGCCACAAGCGCCCCCAGAATGCCCACTTCATGAAGCATCTCACCGATCGTGAGGCCCTTGGCGGCCGCCTCGGACTTCGGGAAAGGCTGTCCGAGGAACGCGACGCCGTAGAGAGCGGTCGGCACGAGGAAGAGCCCGAGTTGCAGCTTCCAGCTCACGTGCATCCCCTCGCCCAGGATCCACCCGATGAGGCCACCCAGCACGAGGCCGGCCGGCCAGCTGGCATGGAGAAGGTTCAGGTAATGCGTGCGGTTGCTCGGGAAGAGCGTAGAGACAAGCGGGTTGGCGACCGCCTCGAGCGTGCCGTTTGCCAGAGCGAACACGAACGTACCGATGTAGAGAAACATGTAGGCCGTGGCCTGAGCCTGTCCCTTCGTGGCGGCAAACGTGATGAAGGCCGACAGCATGTGGAATAGAAACGCCGCGACGACCAGCTTGCCATAGCCGATCTTGTCCACGACGACGCCGCCGATGATGATGCCGAAGCAGAAGCCGGTGAAACCGGCTCCGCCGATGGCCCCGAGCTGGGCACCGGTGAAGCCGAAGTCAGCGGCCCAGTTCGCAAGGATGCCGCCGCGGACGCCGGCGCCGATGCCGGCAGCGAGAATGGCCAGGAAGCCGGCCCACAGCAGGCGCTTGGCGTTGGGCGAGATGCCTTCGGCGCTAACAGTCGGATTGCTCATAGTTTTCCAGACCTACCGGTTGTTTGCCCGACCTGCCGGGCCTTTCGTGAGGTTCTCGACGAGAAAGAGCCCGCTCTTGCCGGGACAGACTATATCGAGATCGCCGTCGCCGTCGATATCGATTACCGGAATCTGCATCCCGCCGCCCATGCGCCCGCCGTAATCGATGACGTGGCGGAGCCATTCGCCCGCCTGGCCTGCCGCCGCGGCCTGATATTCATACCAGTAGACGCCGAGCGGCTCCTTTTCGCCGGGATCGCTGCCGTTGTGCGCCATGAAGCGCTTGCCGGTCACGAAATCCCTGCGGCCGTCGCCGTTCAAGTCCACCAGGGTCGAGGCGTGCCCCTGCGACCACGCGTTGTCGATGGTGCGCCGGGTCCAGCGTCCGTTCTCTCCCTGCTCGAACCAGTAGACGCCGTAGTTGTGACCCGCCGCC
>JBBQEJ010000090.1:0-20074 GCA_038320555.1 Vicinamibacterales bacterium
ACCACCGTATGAGGTCTTCGTCGTCAACGACCAGCACAGTCGCGTTTGCCATGTTCAGATCAGCTTTCGAGCCCGTGTACGCGATTCTATTCGACTCTGCTCGCCAAATCTTCCGCGGGGAATTTCCCGCTCCAGCGAAAAAGTCCCCAATGAATCCCCGCTCGGGCGAAAAGATCCAGCAAGACCCCAGCAAACCTCCCGAACAGCTGCGGCATGACTGTTGCCCTTACGAAGCCAGCAACCACGCACGTCACCTTCAGTCCGACGCTGCTCGCATCCGCGAGCTTCGTCGCGACAGGCGAGGATTTGATTATGGGAAGACGATTCATTATCCGTTCATCGGCCGCCGCGGCCCTCGCCCTTGTCACCTGTCTGGGAGCGCAGGCTATGGGGCCAGCGGACGCGCCGCTTGCTATTGACACGGCCCGCGTCACGATCGCCGGCACCTCCAACATCCATGAGTACAGCGCGTCGACGACCAGGATTCGCGTCACGCGCGCCGAGCTCGGCCCCCTGCCGGCTGGCGCGAACTTCTGGGAGAACGCGCTGAAGCCTGGCGCTGTTGCCGCGTTCGAGATCGCAATCCCTGCGGCGACGCTGACGTCACCCAAGGACGGCCTCGACAAGAACATGTACAAGGCGCTGAAGGTTGAGCAGCACCCGGAGATTACATTCCGTCTCGTGCGATTCGAGCCCGGCCCCGCCGGCGCGTTGAAGGCAATCGGCATGCTGCAGATCGCGGGTGTGGAGCGCGAAGTCGCGCTCGATCTGAAGACACAGCGGAACGAGTCGAGCTTCACGGTCAAGGGCGAAGTAGAGCTCCTGATGACCGACTACGGCATCACACCGCCGAATGCGATGCTCGGGATGCTGAAAACAGACCCGAAGGTGACGGTTACCTTCGAGACAGTGCTGACGATTCCGCTTACGTAAGAGCGGCAGTCAATCGACGGATTCCTGGAACCTCGACATTCACGCAAAGGACATCATCATGAGACACACACTTCGTTTGGCAACCGTTCTCAGCGTGCTGCTGATGATCGGCGCGCCCGCCGCGGCGCAACAGCAGGCAGCGGGTGAGACCACGCCCGCGACCATCATGCCGGTTGCAGCGCTGCCGGCGGCCACAACGCCGGCTGCCACGCCAACGGCCGAGAAGACACCGCCGGCCACGACGCCGGCCGACAAGACACCGCTAACGCCGGCCGACAAGACACCGCTAACGCCGGCCGCCGAGGCCGCCGCGGCGGCTGAGTCGTCCTGGAAGAAGGGACGGCCCATCGTGATGCAGTACTACCGTCCGCAGGACAAGCGCGGCCTCAACATGTTCGAGACCACGAAGGATGCGGGCGCCGAGTTCAAGGGCTTCAAGCTCGACTTCGGCGCCGGGTTTACCTCTCAGATCCAGAACCTGTCGCACAGCAACACGGCGACGGCGAACGTCGTCAGCGGCGTGAATGCGAATCAGCTGGCGGACATCGGACTTGGCTTCAACACCTCGACGGCGAACGTGAACCTGCACGCGCAGCTCGCGCCTGGTATTCGCGTCGCGCTCACCAGCTACCTGTCGTCCCGTCACCACAATGAGACGTGGGTCAAGGACGGGTACATCCAGATTGATCAATCGCCGATCAACTTCATGCCGCTGAAGGCGCTCATGGAAATCGTCACCGTGCGCGTCGGGCACTTCGAAATCAACTACGGCGACGCGCACTTCCGGCGCAGCGACAACGGCAACGCCGTCTACAACCCGTTTGTCGGCAACTACATCATGGACGCGTTCACCACCGAAATCGGCGGTGAGGTGTACCTCAAAGCGGCGAGCGTGATCGCGATGGGCTCGGTGACCGCCGGCGAGCTCCGCGGAACCGTTCTGACGCCCGGCCAACGGGGTCCGACATTCATCGGGAAGCTCGGCTTCGATCGGCAAGTGAAGAAGGACGTTCGTGTCCGCCTGACAGGGTCCATGTATAAGTCGGACAAGTCGATGAGTAACACGCTCTATAGCGGAGACCGCGCGGGCTCGCGCTACTACTACGTCATGGAAAATACGGCGGCGACCGAGTCCGCACAGAAGGACTCCGGCCTGATCAACCCCGGCTTCAAGAACAAGGTCACGGCGCTCCAGATGAATCCGTTCGTGAAATTCCGGGGACTGGAACTCTTTGGAGTCGTCGAGCGTGCGAAGGGGAAGGCTCTGACCGAGGCTACGGAACGGATCTGGAAACAATACGCGCTCGACACGGTCTACCGTTTCCTGCCTGATGAGAAGCTGTTTGTCGGCGCACGCTACAACAAGGCACACGGCGAGCTTCCTGGCATCACCGGTGATGTCGGTTCCAATCGCTGGGAATTTGGTGGCGGGTGGTTCATTACACCGAACCTGCTGGCGAAGGCCGAGTACGTAAACCAGAAATACTTCGGGTACCCCGCCACCAACATCAAAAACGGCGGACGGTTCAACGGATTCATGATGGAAGGCGTGGTCGCCTTCTAGTTCGCGTGTGGACCAAGACCATGATGATCCCTCATCTCAAAACATCCGGCGGGCGCGCATGCGTCCGCCGGATCCTCATTTCGGGCCTGATACTGGCTGGCCTGATCCCTGTCGCGCGGTTGAAAGCGACGGATGATCTGGCGTCGGCGCCGGCCGTGACCGTCCGCGAGGAGCGCGGCGTGTACTCGGTGGCGGCGCGGTTTCAGGTCCCACAATCCCCGGCGCTCGCGCTGGCCGTCCTCACCGATTACGAACAAATTCCGCGGTTCATGCCTGGCGTCGAGACCAGCATCGTGCTCGAACGCGCCAGCGGGCTGGTAATCGTCGAGCAGGAGGCCGTATCCCACCTGATGATGTTCTCGAAGCGCGTGCACCTTGTCCTCGAAATCACTGAAAGCGCCGACACGCTGCGCTTCCGCGATCGTTCGGGCCGCAGCTTCGCGCGTTACGAAGGTTCCTGGGAGCTGTGCGAGGAGAACGGCCACACGATGATTCTGTACGCGCTCACCGCAGCGCCATCCTTCGACGTTCCTCAATTTCTCCTCAAGCGTCTGCTCAGACGCGATGCCGGACAGATGATCGAGGGACTCCGTAGAGAAATAGCGGAGCGATCGGCGCGCGAGCCATACGATTGACGATTCTGATTGGTTGATGCCCGCAGGAGCGGTTAACATTCGATCGACAGAACGATGCTCTTACGACGCGTCGCGGGAATTGCCCTTTGTGTCTTCCTCGCGAGCCCTCCGCTTGTCGCGGGCGGTCAGAGTTCCGCAGCCCAGCCGCCGAAGCGCGTAGACACGCCGTCGTGGCCCACCCGAGGGTTCGTCAGCCTCGGCGGTGGCCTGCAATCGATCGCGACGACCACCTTCGGCGAAACGCACGGCGAGGAGCTCTACGCCGAACAGTTCACCTGGGACGCCCGATACAAGCTCAAAAACTCCGTGGCCTTTGAAGCCGGTATCGGTGTGCGGGTGCGGCGGAATGTGCTGGCCGCCGTGACGTACTCGCGCTCTCAGCACCGCCAGGTGGCGGCGGTGACCGGGCAGGTGCCGCACCCCTTCCAGTTCAACCAGTTCCGCGCCATCGAGGGAGAGTCCTCGCCGCTGCGGCATGAGGAGCAGGCTGTCCATCTGAGTGCGCTCTGGATCGTTCCGATCAGCCGGAGGCTCGAGGTCAGCATCTCCGGCGGTCCATCGCTCTTCGTCGTCAGACGGGGATTCGTCAAACAGGTCGAGTTCGCGCAGGACTACCCGTATGACGTCGCCAGGTTCACGCAGACGGTGTCAGCGGAGGTCAGTGAGAAGGCCTACGGTGGCCACGCCGGTGCGGATCTGATGTGGTTGGTGACCCCGCAGGCAGGTCTGGGAGTGCTCGTCCGCTACAGCAGAGGGTCCGTCACCTTCTCCACTCCGAGCGGTGGCTCCGTCTCCCTCGATGCGGGTGGGTTGCAGGCGGGCCTCGGGTTTCGATTGGGCTTCGGGCGCAGCATCCCGCGGCCGCGTCAACCGCCGCCGAAGCCTGCCGGGCCCGTGGGTGAAACCGTGCTCGAAGATCGCGGGGTGATCATCGAGCCGGCACCGATCTATCTGCTGCCCGATGCCAGGCGTATGCCGCTGCGGACGCTGACGCCAGGGATCGTCGTGAAGATCCTGGAAGAGACCGGCGACTGGTTCAAGGTAGAGTTCCGCGATCAACAGTTCGGGCCGAGGGTCGGTTACGTCCAGCGCAGGCACGTGGAGCGCGCGAAGGAAAAATAATCTACCGCACGCGAACCGTGACGTTGTTCGAATAGTTTGACGCTCCCGCACCGTTGAACGCCTGGACGCGATAGACCCAGGTGTCCGCGGTTTCCGTCCGCGTGCAGGTCGCAGCGTTGGCGGCGAGCGTCGCGACGCGCACGAATTGCAAAGTCTTGGCTTTTGCGGCCCGCTCGACGTAGAACCCCGTTTCGTTCGAGGCATTGTCGGCCCATCGAAGCGTGACGACACGTCCGGTGGCGACAGAACCGGTCAGGTCCGACGGCGCCGCGGGGGGCGTCAGGCCAGGCGTGACGGAAATCGTCACAGTGGATGTGCCAATCGCGCCCTGATTGTCCGTAACGGTGAGCTGTGCTGTGTAATTGCCGGCGCTGGCGTATGTGTGGTTCGGCGCCGGACCGGTCGCGGTGCCGCCGTCTCCGAGAGTCCATCCGTAGCCCGCAATCGTGCCGTCCGCGTCGGACGAGGCGCTGCCGTTGAATGCCACGGTAAGGGGAGCGGTGCCGGAAGCCGGTGTCGCGGTCGCGCGCGCGACCGGCGGCTGGTTGGCCGGACCGCTCGAGGCGGGCACCACGAAGATCGTGATGCTCTGCGCGGGCACGCTGGTGCTGAAGCCTTGACCCGAGACCGCAACGTCCGAGATCCGTGTGATGGTGTTCGACGATGAGAGCTGCCAGGCCTGGGCGGCGCTGGCCGGCGTGAGGTTCGAGACGTTGACGGTGACCGGCGTCGATCCAGACAGCACCTTGGAGATCACCATGACGGTCAAGGCGCCGTCAGCGGACCGCACGGCGGCGAACACCGAAAGGTCGTCCGGATTCGCCGTGGCCGCCGCCCGCACGCTGGTGTTGCCAAACGTCGAGCGGTTCCCGTCGTAGTTGCGGTACAGCTTCATCGCCTTGTAGGTCGGCGTGGCGGTGTCGGGCGTGGTCCAGCGCGCGGCGGCGTCGAGGCCTTCGCGGCCGAAGATTCCGTAGATGTCGGCCTGGGTCGTGGCGCCGTTGATGTGATTCTCGGCGCCCCAGTTGTACTCGGTGATGCCGATGGGCGTTCCCGGGTAGTAGTAGGTATTCACCCACGACCGCATGCGCGGGATGAGCTGCACCTTGTCGTTGATCCACGTCTCGTCGGTGTAGGCCGGATCCCAGAGCGATCGAGTCGAGCGGTTGCGGCGGAGCTGCATGGCGGTGCTGACGTCGCCTTGTGGCCAGAACTCGCCTCCCTGCGGGTAGTAGTGCACCGTGAAGAGATCGATCACCCGGCGCTGGTCGGTATCGGAGCGGGTTTTCAGCTCGCGCAGGAGCCAGGGCAGGTAGTCCATGCCGCCGTGCGCCGCGCGGTCGGGAAGGAAGCTCCATCCGTTGCGAGACCCATACTGCTGGTCGTAGCCACTGAAGATGTAGCCGCTCCAGCCCCACTCCTCGGAACCGACCACGAGCGCGTCCGGATCCGAACTCCTGATCGCCGCGGAGTACGCGATCATCGAATCGCGCACCTGTTCCATCGTCGCGCCGGTGGGCCGCACGTCGCGGTGCGTGGAGTGCCAGAGGCTTGGCTCGTTGTCGAGGATGTAGTACTTGAGGCCGCCGGCCGCGGCGCCGCCGAAGGTCTGCACGAAGTGCGACACCCACGCGGCCTGCAGGGTGGTGCTGTTCTGCACGTTGGCGTCGAGCGGGTTGTTGCCAGCGATTGGTTGACCGCTTCGAAGACCGTTGCAGGCCTGGGGAAACCACTGCCAGTCGCAATCGTCCTGCGCGCCGTAGACCCGGCTGTCGAAGCTGGCGAGCTTCGCACGGCCGGACCCGACCCTGGCGACGTATTCCATCATGGGTACGGTGATCCACGGCTCGCTTCCGCCCGCGCGGCTGCCCGTCACGAAGTCGTCGCCGCGCTGCCCAGGAGTTGCGCTCGATTCCGCGATGCTCTCGAAGTACCAATCCGCGCCGCGATTGTCGGCATTCAACTGCCAGTTGTAGCGCGACGTGTTGTTCCCGCCGTAGCGGTGCAGCGGCGCGTTGAGGTCCTGCAACTGGACGGTCGTCGCGTATGCCACGCCGTAGACGGCGGGGTTGATGGCGTGCCGGTTGGCGGCGACGTCAACCGTGATCGTGACCGCGGCATTTTGCGCGTGAAGAACCGTGGCGGCGGCGGCAATTGCGGCAAGCGCCGCGGCGCGCGAGATGAACGGTTTCATTTGACCGCGGGGCTCTCGTTGTTGCGCGATGCGAATGCCGAAATACTCAGGTGACGCCCGAACGACGTCTCCGCCTTGGAATCGAGCAGCACGGCGATCTGCTGCTCGAACACGGCCGCCGCGTCGCAGTCGGCAGAGCCCCAGCGCCCGACCACGAGGTCGCGTGCGTAGCGAAGAATCCCCGTGAGCCGATCGACGACTTCACTCGGCGCCCGACCTGAATTGATATCGGTCCAGTACATGGCCTCCGCCTCTTCGAGCAATCGTTGGACGTGCTCGACGGCTTCGGGATGAGGCTCGACGGGCGGGGCCTGCGCCTCAGCGGCGGGGCTGGATTGGAGATCCGCCGGCCTGGGCTGCGAAGGGCCGGGTACGGGCGCAACCAGATCGAGCGCCATCTCTCCAGACTGCGCGGAGGAGAGGGCACGCTGGACGGACTGGAAGGTGGCCGTGAGCCTGGAGCGCTCGGCCCTTTCCGATTCGAGCTGTTGCCGGACGAGCGCGAGCTCGGTTTTCCGAGCATCGCTTTCGGCGCGGAGCGCCTGCATCTGCGACTCGGTCGCCGACATGATCTGCTGGTTGACGCGCTGGGCCTCATCGCGTTCGCTCTCGGCCCGGACGCGCGCGGCGCGCTCCTCGTCCAGCTGTTCGTTGGCGTCCTTCGCCATGTCGCGCTCCACCTGTAAGTCGACCCGCTGGCGGTCGAGCGCTTCCTGGAGATCCACGATTTCGATTTCCGCCTGTGCGCGTGTCTGCTGGGCGGCGGCAACCGCCTCCGCGTCCGCGGCCCCGACGAGCGTTTCAATCAGACCCTCAACCCCGGCCTCGTGGGCCTCGATCGCCGATTCGCACGTCCGCTCCAGATTTGCGAGCGTCTCCTTGACGGCTTCAAGGGTGCGGCACCATTCACTGTGCGACCGGCGGACCTCGTCGGTCACAACGGCGGACGTCGCCGTGTGCGCCAGGTCGCGCACGTCCTCTTTTCCCCGCGCGGCGATCTTGAGCTGGGTGCTGGCGACCGAGGCTTCGGTCGGTGCGCTGCCGGTTGTGAAAAGCGGATTCGGGCGCATGAGCGGCATCCTCCCTGTGTTCTCGTTACTCTCGGCACGCAGCGCGGAGCGCGTCGTACGATTCAGGCCGAAAACACCACGAATTGCTGAGACTGATAGACGGAATCGTCAAGGGAGAGAGCTGCGGGGGAGTCTCAGGATAGCAGCCCCGGGCCACCGAATCAATTGAAAAACTGGGCCGGGCCGGATGCCTTCAGGAGGCGGCAACCATCCCTGCCGGCCCTGTTACCCGACCCGAACCGAGCCGGGCGCCGCCGGTGGACGGGAGCCGAAATACAACGGCCCGAGCGTTTGCCGGTAATACGGTTCGCTGAATCGCCAGATGAACGACTCGACGAAATAGTGAAACACGAACAGCCCGTCGAACAGGGCGAACAACACCAGGGAGCTCGATGGCATCTGGCGACCCCGGCCGGCCAGCCCCTGGAGCATGGCGAGCATCGCCGAGAAATCGGCGGTGAAGACCGTGACGATCAACGCCAGCAGGAACAGCAGGCTGTAGAAGACCAGCTTGTTCGCGCGCAACATCCCGAACACGTTGTCCGTCGGGCTGCCGGGATCGAGCGTGCTCTTGAAGCAGCGCGGGGACATCAGCAGGTGGTATTCGACATAGTGCATCGCCAGCGCCACACCGTAAAACGCGAGGTTGTACGTAGCGAGCACGGCCGCGCTCGTCTGAAACAGGAAGTACAGCAACGGCAACACGATCGCCGTCCGGCTGGCTGATCGGATGTGGGCCACGACGAACCCGGCCGTCATGCCGACAAAGAGGACGCCGGCGCTCACCGCCACGACAACGCTGCCGACCGTGTTCAAGGCGAAGCGTCCACCGCCGACAAACGACGTAAACAACAACAGCGAGAGCGCAAAGAAGTAGAGACTCTCCATCGGTCTCGTCCAGGCCGGAAATTTGATCCCGGCCCGGGTCTTGTACAACTGCAGGACGCCGCGCGTCTGCCGGCTGAAATGGCTGAAGTCCAGAAACCGGATCCCCGCACGGACGGCCATCGCCGCCAGCGGATACACAACCGCGACCTGGAATGTGGCGTAGAGGTCGAAGAAGATAAAAATGGCGACAGGAATGGCGAAGTAGATGATGCGGTTACGCCAGGAGCCGTTGAAGTACCGGAGATTGCTGCTCTGCAAGTAAATCGTTGGCGTCAGGACGAAATGGGACACCCCCAGCACGAACACGTAGACGACAAGCACGGCGCGGATCCGCTGTGAGTCGGGCGCGTAGACGGCCAGCAGTGTCAGCGGGAGGGTCAGGACCAGAAAGGAAGCCAGAATGGCGTACGCCGGCAGATCGCGCTGAAAAAATCCAGGCTCGTGCGGCAACGCGGGTGCGGCTACCGTGGCAGACATTCTTCGATCTCTGGTGGACACACGCCGGCTCACCATTTCATCTCTGGGCCGACTGGAAAGGCCGATCAGAGAGAATGTGGCGCGTTTCGACGGCGAGTGGAACAGGGGTTTGTGCAAAAGCGCGACCACAGAACTGCCGCTCGGGATCTGCCGATTCGCGGGCGCTTACGCCTTTCGTCCCCCGCACATTCTGGTCAGGACCACAATATAGCCGCCCCGCCGGGCGCTTCCCTCGACCGAGCCCGCTGCCGGCTGACGCCGGTCGTATCACACCGGCTTGATTGACTCGGGTGGAGGGCTGGAAGGCGGGGAGATGGCACCTACGCTTCCCACAAGAACTCCATGAGTTTGGCCCTGACTCGGGGGGAGTCGTTGGTCCTCAACGTCCATTCCTCGAGCGGGCGGTTTTTTGTCGCCCGCGAGTACTTGATGATCGCGTCTTCGATACTGATGCTGAAGCTTCCCTTTTCGTCCGACGTCTCCACCGCGAAGGCTCGCAGGCTATCCGCGGTGATCTTCAGCGGCGACACGAGCTCTCGCGTCGCGGTGGAGTTGTAGCGATTGACGCACTCCTTCACCGTCGTCTTGATCTCTTTGAACGTTGCGGCAGCAAAACGTTCGTCGCGGACTAGTTTCGTGACGGTCTCAATGTCGCCCTGCTTCGTATTCCTTTCTATGGCCGCTTTCGCCCTGACGATATCCTCGATATGGTCCAAATCGATGTCGGTCATCTGCAGCGGCCTCCGGGCGGGATCATAGACGCAAGTGTTGCGAACTGGACAAAGAAATTGATCCGAGCTCGTACTTTCTGGGCGAAGAGCAACCCACCAGCCTGATCCAGCCGGCCGTCCTGTTTCTTCGCGAGCGCCTCCTCACGCAAGGAGTCGAGGGACGTTTCGGCAAGACCTCTGACAACATGGTGACGCGCAATGGTCACTCGGAACGCCTGATTGGCGGCCGGCACCAGCCATCTGATCGTTCCAAACGAGGCCAATGATCGCCGACACTCCCCCCGAAGGAAGCCCTGATTCTCGAACTACTGGTTCAGGAGAATGAAATGTACGGACTGCAGCTCGTCGCGGCATCCAGAAGGCGGTTGAAGCGCGGCACCGTGTACGTGACGCTGGGGCGTATGGTGGAGAAAGCCATCCTGTCACGGCTCGAGCCGGCGCCGATCCGGCCAGCCCCGATTACGAGAATCGCCCGGCGGACACGGAGAGTCGCCGGGCGGTCGCGCTGGCTCGTCGTTGTTTACGTATTGCACGCATGTTCTGTATCTGTCGGAACATGCGGCGTATGGGCGGATTGAAGCGGCGCGCGCCGCCCGGCGCTTTCCGGTCATCCTTGGAAGGTTGGCAAGCGGCGATCTCACACTGACCGCTGTCTGCCTCCTCGCCCCGGTAATGACGGATGACAACCATCTCGAGTTACTCGAGGCTGCGCGGCACAAGAGCAAGCGCGAGGTGGAGCTGCTCGTTGCGCGCACAACGTGCGGCGCGGGTTTCTCGAACCGGCGCAATTCGCGGCCGTCGAGCGCCATCTGCCGACAGCCTTACAGCCCGTGCTTCGGTTCGCGTATCTCACCCGCTGGCGGCTGGCGTCGGAAGTGTTGCCGCTCGAATGGCGGAACGTCGATTGGAACGGCCGCACAGTGCGCCTGGATCCCGGGAGCACGAAGAACGGCGACGGGCGCGTGTTTCCCTTCACGGCGATCGCGGCGCCCCTGAAGGACCAGGAGGCCGAACAGGAGCGGCTGAAGAACGCCGGCTCGATCGTCGCGCTGGTGTTCCACCGGAACGGCAAACCCATTCGCAACCTCCGCGGCGCGTGGGAGACGGCGTGTAAGCACGCCGGCTTCCCTGGCCGACTGCTTCACGACATGCGGCGCTCCGCCGTGCGGAACCTGCAACGCGACGGCGTCTCGCGCTCGGCGGCGATGGCGATGGTGGGGCCACAAGACGGAATCGATCTACCGGCGGTACGCGATCGTGGACTCGAATGTGCTCCATAAAGCGGCGGCGAAGATCGATCGGGCCGCGGCAGGGACAATCGCGGGGACAATCGGCAAAAAGGAATCGGCGTGAATCCTCCCGACGTCGGGAGAACTTGCGAATTGTCTAGGAAAATGGTGCCGGAGGTGGGAATCGAACCCACACGGGGAGTGAACCCCACGGGATTTTGAGTCTGTCGGAATGCAAATCCATGGGACGGCCTGAACAGGTCATTCACAGAAAGTCCTAGGCTTTTCTATTCAAGGATGTTCAGCGCGTAGCGCCCAGTTCCGTCGCTGCGTTAGCCCAGTGTTAGCCCGAAGATGAGTGCCTGCGGGCATCCCGATCCGTCGACTGTTGCCAGTCAGAAACAGACTCACCATTGTCCCAAGCGACACCCTTGCCGCACCCGACTGGGGCTCAAGGGGTCGCGCGTGCGAACCCCGTCATCCCGACCGTGTTTTCGACCTTTCGTGGTTTCATGGCAACGTCATGGTCACAACACCACGGTCTACGGGGTCGCCGTGCCCGACATTCTTTCCTTCCCTCAGCCCGCTGTCGCGCGACAAGCGAAACGCCGGATTCTGAACGGGGCCACGCTCAAGGCACTCAAGCCGCCGCCCGCCGGTAGTGTCGACTTCTTCGACGATGCGACGCCTGGCCTCTCCCTACGGGTGACAGCAAACGACGTCCGAACCTGGACGGTTTTCTACCGCGACAAGAATGCTCGCCAAGAGCAACTGACCCTCGGCCGGTACCCGGCTGTCGCGCTCGCCGATGCCCGCGAACTGGCCCGAGACCCGCAGCTCAAAGTCGCCAAAGGCGGAGATCCGGTCGCCGACAAGCGGGCAGCCCGCGACGTCCTCACGTTTGGCGAGCTCGCGCAGCAATACATCGAGAACCACGCGAAGCCCAACAAGCGGAGCTGGGCAGAGGACCAGCGCCAGCTCGATTCCAGCCTCACGCCGAAATGGGGGAATCGTCCTGCGGCTGAACTGACGGCCGAGGATTTGCTCGCCCTGCTGAACGCAAAAGTCCGAGCCGGCGCCCCCGTCGCGGCGAATCGACTGCGCGCGCTCGTATCGCGCGTTTACACGTTCGGGGCCGAACAGCGACTGCTACCGCCGAGCGCGAATCCGGTGATTGGCGTCAAGAAGCCGACGAAAGAAACCAGCCGGGAGCGCGTGCTCACCGACGACGAGATTCGTCGGCTCTGGGAGGCGTGCGCGACCCAGAACCCGTACGTAGTTGTCCGAGGTTTCGGTCAGGATCAGTTTCGTCCCGTCCGGCGACACGGCGGGACCGGTACTACCGGTGGTGCCGCTCGTCAGCGCGTGCCGCTCGCCGGATGTCGTATCAACGAGCCCCAGCTGCGAAACCGCAGCGGCCGCCGGCTGCAGCGACATGACCAGATGCCTGCTATCGGGCATCCATGCGAACGTCGGCACCTCATCCGCCGGAGTTCCCGCTCAAAATCGTGTGGATCGGCCCACGAGGATGCTTCAACCGACCTCACCTTGATGTCGATGATCGACCGCGTCGGGCTTTGCCGTCCCTGATAGGTAAATACTGCGCGACCACTTATCCCGGATTTCCGATTTCGTCATGGTACCCTACCCACCGGATCATTCGTCGCGCCCTGATTTCACGGGGTTCTGACGCGGGGAACCCCACCACGAAGGGTGACACCCGGTGGGTGAAAAAGAAAACCAGCCGTTTCAGTTCACCTTCAACGGCCTGCTGAAGGTGGCCTTCCAAGGTTCGCACGTCACATCCGACGCGGGGCTGATTCTGGTCCGCGAGTTAGATGAGCGCCTCGGACTGGAGACACTCATCGCCGACCACCTGAGCGATTGGCGCCACGGCGTGAACACCCAGTTCCGCGTGCCGGATTTACTGCGCCAGTCCGTCTATAGCCGCTTGGCCGGGTACGAGGACCTCAATGACGCGGCGCGCGTCTCCACAGACCCCACGTTTCGCCTGATCGGATCACCGAAGCGGTGGGACCGGAGCGCGGCCCTGACCTCTACGCTGCACTGGTTCGAGACGGAGCTGCTCACCCGCGAGGAGAACCTCTTGGGGCTGATGGCCTTGAACCGCGACTTGCTGGCCCAGGCCGAATGCCTCGACGACTCCGACCGCGTGGTGCTCGACATGGACTCCAGCGAGAGTCCCGTGCATGGGCAGCAGGAAGGCAGCGCCTACAACGTGCACTTCGAGAAGGTCTGCTTCCACCCGCTGTTCCTCTTCAACGGGCACGGCGACTGTCTCGCCGCGAAGCTACGGTCGGGCAATGTCCACAGCGCCGACGACTGGGACGAGTTGCTCGTGCCGGAGATTGAACGCCAACAGGCGACGGGCGCGCGTCTGGCGTTCCGCGCCGACGCGGCCTTTGCCAAGCCGGAGATTTACCAAGGGCTCGAAGCGCGCGAGGTGACGTATGCCATTCGCATTCCCTCGAACAAGAACTTGGAGTTGGAGATCGAAGACCTGCTGTTCCGACGTCCCGGACGGCCCAGCCACAAGCCGCTCGTCCGGTACAAGAGCTTTCACTATCAGGCGGACAGCTGGACCACGGCCCGACGGGTCGTCGCCAAGGTCGAGCATCATGTTGGCGAGCTGTTCCCCCGCGTCGGCTTCATCGTGACGAACATGACGTGCCCCAGTCGTTCGGTCGTCCGGTTCTACAACAAGCGCGGCACCGCCGAGCAGTGGATCAAGGAAGGCAAGCAGGCGGCGCACTGGACGCGACTGTCGTGTCACCGGTTCCGGGGCAACGAAGTCCGACTCCAGTTGAGCGTGTTGGCCTACAACGTCGGCAACCTCTGGCGACGGCTCGTGCTCCCCAAGCGTATCGACCACTGGTCGCTGACCAGCGTGCAGCAGCGCCTGGTCAAAACCGGCGGACGCTTAGTGAAACACGCGCGGTACTACTGGCTGCTGCTGGCGGAGAGCCACCTGACACGGACCTGTTCGGGGCGACGCTGCGGCGAATCTGGGCGCTGCCGATCCCAGCGAGCTAGCGGTCGGCGAGTTCAGCGAAGAACGGTGGCGAAGAAAGAGCATAGGCATGGAGAGGTGTCCGAGAAATGCAGTCGAACCGAGGCGTTTCCCATCGATTCCACGCCGGGGCGTGTATCGCTTTTGCTTTCCTGGTGCTGGACGGTCCGCGACGAAGAAACTCGTAGCAACCGGCGCCCGTTGGTGTAGCATCGGCTCGTTCCGGACAGCCAAAATGGAAATCCCGGCTTAGGAGATGGCGGTTTGGTCAAGCTCGATTTCGGGGTAAGCCCGAATTCCGAAATGGAATGGCCGCCAAAGAACGCCCAGAGCGCAAAGAAAAAGGGCAGGGGAGCAGAGGAGAAAAGGGGCAGAGGAGAAACTCTCCTTTTCACCCATCCTTTCACCCTTTCACCCTTTCTCCTTTTCTCCTTTTCTCCTTTTCTCCTTTTCGTTTTTAGCGGTTTCATCTTTGGATTCCTGGCGTCTTGGGTGGCCTGGGCGTGAGCCGCTTCGATCCCGACTGCATGGTTACGGCTCAGGCAATCCAGTACCATGTTTTAAGCAGTTTGGCGGAGGGGCAAACCGGGGGCAGTTTTGGCATTCTCATCTTGCAAGTGAGGCTTGCGGAATTACTGTAGCTCTCTTGTGTTTGATAGCGGCAAAAACAAAAGCGCGCCTTCTCGCCCAACCGTCACGGCGACGATCTTTTTCAGATCAGCGGCGCGCGGGTGACTTTGCCAATTTCAATTGATTGAGCCTTTTTGCCAAACGATCGCATCCCATGATTTTGCCATCAATAATTTTGCCTGCGCGACCGGCGCATGTCGGAAAGAAAAAGGCAAAATCATAAAACAGCAGGGTTTGGCCAGAGGCTGGATGTCATGCGGAATATAAAAACGCCCATGATCACGCGTGCCGGCGATCATTTTACGATTTGAGGAATGTCGAGCCACGCCACTCCAACACTGAAAGCTTTGGCCGAACGGCTCCTTGCTTACGAAGCCGCGGCGGGCACCCCCCCCGGGGGGAAATCCCCCGGGGAAGAAAATTCCGCGGCCTTTCGCGTTTGCGACACGCTCTGCCAGCCTCTGGGCAGACTCCTGGGCATCGCCGGTTTTCGCGCGCTCTTTTCTCGCGCGCTGGTGCTGGCCGGCCGCGAAATTTCCTGGCTGCGCGCGCTGCACATCAAAGCCGACGGGTCTTTGGAAGGCTTGGCCGAACTGGAGGCGAAATTGCCCGCGGACGAAATTGCCCGGGGCGAACTCGCTCTCGTGACGCGGGTGCTCGAACTGCTCGTCACTTTCATCGGCCCGGCGTTAACGCTGGAGTTGATCCAGCAGGTGTGGCCGAAAGCGGACTTTAACGATTTGAATTTTTAGAATGAAAACAAAATCAGCCCCTGCGGGGCGGCATGTTTATAGAAAACGCATGGAAAGAAGATTTAAGCTCCGTAGGAGCGGCATAAAAAAACCGAGCCAATCGCCAATCGCCGATCTCGAATTAATTTTTGAAAAAGAAAAATGTTATGAAGAAAAATACTAAAACCCCCGCACGCACGTCGTCGAAAAAAAAGCCACACAAAGCGGACCCGAACCAGCCGAAAAAAGCCGTGAGCGCGCCCGCCAAAGTAAAAATCCGCCAACTGCTGACCGGCGTGCGCGGCCTCGATGAAATCCTGGGCGGCGGGCTGCCGGAATTTTCCTTCAACCTCATCGCGGGCGCGCCGGGTTGCGGGAAGACCACGCTCGCGCATCAAATTATTTTCGCCAATGCGACGCGGCAAAAGCCCGCTTTATATTTTACCGTGCTCGGCGAACCCGCGCTGAAAATGTTGCGCTACCAGCAGCAGTATTCCTTCTTCGATTCGGCCAAGTTGGGCAAGGCCGTCCGTTTTATCAACCTGAGCGACGTGGTGTTGGAGAAAGATTTGGGCGGCGTCCTGGAGGAAATTATCAAGGAAGTGGAGGCGTCCAGTCCCAGCATCGTGGTGGTGGACTCCTTCCGCACGGTGGTGCGCAGGGCGCTGGGCAGTGCCGGCGAATCGAATCTGCAAGGCTTCATCCAGCGCCTGGCTCTGTTCCTGACCAGTTGGCAAGCCACCACTTTTTTGATTGGCGAATATACCCCAGATGAGCTGCGCGACAATCCCATCTTCACCGTCTGCGACGGCCTGCTCTGGCTCACCCAAAATACGCTGCGAAGTTCCGTGACGCGAAAGTTGCAAATCATGAAGTTGCGCGGACAAGGCTCCGTGCCGGGCTTGCACACCATCCGCATCACCGGTGACGGACTGCAAGCCTTCTCGCGCACGCAGGGCCTGACCGCAGCAAAAGACAGGCCGACCAAACGGAAGCGTCTTTCCACCGGTATTCCCGAACTGGATGAGATGATGAACGGAGGCGTTCTGGAAGGCGACAGCATGCTGGTGGCCGGACCTTCGGGGACGGGAAAGTCGGCGCTGGCCACGCAATTTCTCGCCGAAGGTTTGCGCAATGGAGAAGCGGGCATCGCGGCGATCTTCGAGGAACGCCCGAAAGGCTACACGGCGCGGGCCAGCACTTTTGGTCTGGACCTGAATACGCCGCAAAAAAACGGCCTGCTCGAAATGCTTTACCTGCGTCCGCTGGACCTCTCGGTGGATGAAACGATGCAGGAAATTCTCGATGCGGTGAAAAGGATTAACGCCAAACGGCTGGTGATTGATTCGCTCGTCGGTTTTGAAATGGCGCTGGCGCCCGATTTCCGCGACGACTTTCGTGAATCGCTCTACCGCATGATTGCGGCGTTGACCGGCGCGGGCGTGACGATCCTGACCACGGTCGAGATCGAGGACAACTTTACCTCGCTGGCCTTCAGTCACTATACGATTTCGTTTCTGACCGATGACATTGTCCGGCTGCGTTACGTGGAGATTGACGGCCAGTTGCGCAAAGTGATGGTCGTGATCAAAATGCGCGGCGGCAACCACAGCAAAGACATCCGCGAATATGTCGTCTCCGACAAGGGCGTGGTCGTGATCGGCCCGCGCCAGACGGATTACGCACGCTTGAGCAGCGGGTTGCCGGAGCGCATCGGGCAAGCGCCGCCGGAGAAGTCGCCGGAGCCGAAAGCCACGTGGCGGAAGTGAAGTTATGGAAAACATTCAATGCTCAACCCTCACCCTCACTGCCGGAACGCATCCTAACGCCTTTCGCAATTGCATGCGGATAGTGTCGGACTTGGTAGCCCTGCTCGAAGAAGCCGAATGGAGTTCGTGAACTGTGCTCCAGAAGTCCTGGGCCCTCGCATCAACCCCGATCGCGTCACGAAGCCAATCAAGAAAATGCTCCAGCTTCTTGCAATCTCCACGTTTCCAGGCTCTTCCGAAACTGGTAGAGGTCTGCTCGAACAAATGGAATAGACCCGCCGTTCCAAGGTTGAGAGCGGATTGCCGGAGCGGGAACAGCAGTTCGTACGTCTCAATGGCCTTGTCGTTTGCATCGTCGGCGATCGATCCGGGGTCTACGTCTCCGTCTTCTCCGACCGGCTCGCTCATCTTCTCGTCCCAGTACGTTTGCGATGCCTTCTGAGCCTCTGCTTCTGGGTCGCCGATCGCCGGAAGGAGCCGATCGCGAACGATGTGGTCGTATGATTTAGTTCGCTGAACGCCGTCGCTATCCACCCACTCCGAAGCCCACGATCCGTCGAAGACATCGCCGTGGTACGGCTCAACCGGCGTCATGCGGCCTCGCGCCAACGGGAACGGCGAAAGTGCGCGGCAGAATCGCCCCGGCGCTCGGCGGCGAACCAGCGGTGATTCCGATTAAAAGGACTTATTACTCTAATCACTGTGTTCGAATGCATTCGGGCTAACATCAGCTCCACTTGCCGACCTTGACGCTGACCCCCGGCACGCGCCTCGGCCCGTATGAGATCTTGTCCGCCCTCGGCGCAGGCGGCATGGGCGAGGTCTATCGCGCCACCGACACCAACCTGAAGCGCCAGGTCGCCATCAAGGTGCTGCCACATGCGGTGGCGGCTGACCCAGAGCGCCTTGCACGCTTCCAGCGCGAAGCGGAAATCCTCGCGGCGCTGAACCATCCGAACATCGCACACATCCACGGACTGGAGAAGTCGGACGGGCCCATCGCGCTGGTGATGGAGCTGGTCGAGGGGCCGACGCTGGCGGATCGGATCGCCCAAGGCGCGATCCCGGTGGTCGAGGCGTTGCCCATCGCGAAGCAGATCGCGGAGGCGCTCGAAGCGGCGCACGAGCAGGGCATCATCCATCGCGATCTCAAGCCGGCGAATATCAAGGTGCGCGACGACGGCACCGTGAAGGTGCTGGACTTCAGGCTCGCGAAGCTCGCCCAGGCTTCAGACTCCGGGCGTCAGGCTCCGGACCTGTCGATGTCTCCCACGATTACCTCGCCCGCGATGATGACAGGCGCGGGAATGATTCTGGGCACCGCGGCCTACATGGCGCCCGAACAGGCGCGCGGCAAGCCGGTCGACAAACGCGCCGACATCTGGGCATTTGGCGCGGTGTTTTACGAGATGCTGGCAGGCCGGCGTGCCTTCGAGGGCGAGGACGTGTCGACGACCCTCGCCGCCGTGCTTCAGTCCGAGCCGCGCTGGGAGAGTGTGCCCGCCAGCGCGCGGCGATTGGTCGCCAGCTGTCTCGAGAAGGATCCGCGAAAACGGCTGCGTGATATCGGCGACGTCTGGAAACTGATCGATGACGTGCCGACACCCGCCGCGTTGTCTTTGCGCCCCACACGCGTGGGATGGATGGCGGCCGCTGCGCTCGCCGGCGTTGCAGCAATCGCGCTGTGGGCGCCGTGGCGTAAGGCGCCGATCTACGTGGCACCTCTCCCCGTCAGACTCGACGTGGATCTTGGGTCGGACGTATCTCTCGAGCCGCTCGTCGGTCCGACGTTCAGTACTCTCGTCATCTCGCCCGACGGGACTCGGCTGGTATTCGTGGGCAGCGTCTCACGCGCTCCGTCGAGGCTGTTCGTCCGCAGGTTGGACGATTGGACGATGATGGAGCTCGTAAGGACGGGAAAATCGCGAAGGTTCCGCTCGAGGGCGGTGCCGTAGTCCCGCTTGCGGGCCTCGGCACGATGACAGGCGGCAGCTGGGCCGACGATGGTGACCTCGTGGTCGGAACGGGTTCACCCGGCACAACGGGACTCGTTCGAATCGCCCCTGGCGGAGGGTCGCCGACACCCGTGGTGAATCTCTCGAGCGGAGAGCTGTTTCACACGTTCCCGCGCGTCGTGGCGGGGCGCAAAGCGGTGTTGTTCGCGGCGGTCGGTACCCCTCCGAGCATCGAGACCACCAACATCGATATCGTCTCTCTCGAGGATGGCCGCCGCAAGACGCTCGTCCGCGGAGGGACGTCGCCGCGCTATCTGTCGAGCGGTCACGTGGTGTACGCCAGCCGGGCCGGCATGTTCGCCGTGCCATTCGACATTGACAGCTGGGAAACGCGGGGGCCTGCCGTCCCGATCTTCGGGGATGCGATCTTCGACCCGTTGATGGGGGGCGCACAATTCGATGTGTCGCGGGACACGCTGGTGTATCGAAAGAATCCCGGTGGTTCCGCATCCACGCCGATGCACGTGCAGTGGCTCACCGGCACGGGCAAGCGGGTGCCGCTGCTCGGCAAGCCGGGCGTGTATGTCGGGTCGCCGCGCGTATCTCGCGACGGGCGCGTTGCGCTCGCGATAAAGGATGGCGCCAGCCAGGACATGTCGGTGTACGACCCGCAGCGCGATACGACGACTCGCTTGACGTCTGGGGGTGGGATGTTTGCCAATCCCGTGTGGAGCCCGGACGGACGTTTCGTCGTCTTCGGGTCGCTGGGCGGTGGCATCCTTTGGGCACGTGCCGACGGCGCGAGGCAACCGCAGTCCCTTTTCTCAAACAACAACCTCTGCCCTTCGAGTTGCGTTCAGTGGCCGACATCCGTGACGTGGGACGGCAGACGTCTGTTGTTCGAGCAGGTCGACCGGAGGCCGCAAATCTGGTCCGTCGAATTGTCGGAGGACGAGCGCGGGCTGAAGGCAGGAACGCCAATGCCGTTCCTCAAGACTGCGTATCAGGACGGCGGCGCCGCCTTTTCGCCTGACGGCCGATGGATCGCGTATCACTCGAACGAATCGGGCAGGTTCGAGGTCTACGTGCGCCCGTTCTCGACATCACCAGGGAAA
>JBBQEJ010000091.1:0-20019 GCA_038320555.1 Vicinamibacterales bacterium
CTGGCGATGATCACGGTGCGGCCGCATGAACCGCCCGACGCCCCAGCAATCGACGTCGACATTCACGGAGTCGATGCGAGCGGCCTGCCGGGAAACCTGAGCGCCACGCGCCACTTTGAGAGCGCCGCGGCGTTGCGAGAAGAGATCGTTGACGCGCGTCTCTGGGCGGGCGTCCATTACCGCGGATCGAGTGAGGCTGGTGTGGATCTTGGGCGGAAGGTGGCGCACTACGATCTCAATCACTCGTTCAGACCGGCGCGCTAGCGGCTGAGAACGTCGCTGCCGGCCGATTGCAGCCGGCAGCGACGGAATCTGAAGCGCTTTATCGCTGGGTGAATGGGCACATCTTCTCGGCCGGACTTGCGGCTTTTGAAGCCGACCGCTGCGTAGCCTGGGACGTTCAGGCTGGTCTTTACGGACACGTTCGTTCAGGCCTTCGCTCGGCTGAATCCTTCGGAGGAATGGCGGCTCGACGCTCGCGCAGCCGCCCTCGCTGAGCAGCCGCCCCCGCATCATCCGCACAGGCACATGCGCGGCTTCGTCTCGGCCATGCACGCATGGCAGCATGTCGCCCCCTTCCACAACCAGTCGCGACGCTTCCGTCGTCAGCCCGCCTCCGCCATCGGGATTCTGAGTTCACAGCTGCCGTGGCTGGTGATTTTCGACGCCGATTCACCGGCCCGCTCCCTCGTTACGCTACAATCCAAGCACCCGCACACGAGTGCGCCCCCGAGACCAATGCTCCAGCAGACCCGCGTGATGAAGAACGTGCTCGGCACGAGCACAACGCTGAATGATGCCTTTCTCGACAGCATGCGGGAAGTCGTCGATCCTCCGGCCGACCTCGTCGCGGTCGACATGTGCCAGGGAGACGACTACAAGGTTTTCGCGGATCTGGTGAAGAACCACCAGGTGTGGGAGGACGACGGGTCGCCATCCCGGAAGCTGCCGGAGGCGGTTCGCACGTACTTGACGCTCTCGAGCAACCTTCCGCCCTGGATCAATCGTGGGATGGTCAAGGAGGCGGAGGAGTTCTTTCTGCTCTACGGCATCTCGTCGGCCACGCAGCTCTCGTGCGCGAGCCTGCCCGAGTGCTACATCATGCGGTACGGCACCGAAGTGCTGGCCTTCACCAAGTTTCTCCAGATCGATCCAGCCAGGCGCATCCGTGAGACGGCGCAGATGATCATGAGCGTCATGTGCCCTGGCGGGCTGGTCGCCGACGGCCGCGTCGGCGTCGGGGTGCACGCGACGCAGAAGGTCCGCGTGATGCACGCGGTCATCCGCTACATGGTGGAGCACGATTCCGGCACTTCTGCAAATCCCACCGATCCGGAGCTTCGGAAAAAATTCGGCCGCCCGATCAACCAGGAGGATCTTGCCTTCACGCTGCTGACCTTCTCGTGCGTGGCCGTCCGGAGTTATATGAAGCTGGGCGTCCGCATGACGGAGGCGCAGAAAGACGACTACATGCACTGCTGGAATGTCGTCGGCTTTCTCATGGGCATCCGCGAGGAACTGCTGCCGGCCACTTACGCGGAGTCGGAAAAGCTCTACGATGCCATCCGCGCCCATCAAGCCGGCGCGTCGAACGCCGGCCAGGCGCTTACCAGCGCGCTGATGAATCTGCTGGAGCAGTTGATGCCACCTGGGGCGCGGCATCTGCCCGTGATTCTCACGCGCTACCTCGTAGGCAGCGAGACGGCGGCGATGATCGGACTGCGGCAGGCGCCGTATCGCGATCGCGTGCAGTTCTGGTGCCTGCTCCGAGTGTGGCAGGGCGTCGTCGCGATCGCCGGGCTTTTCCACGAGGACCGTCCGTACCGGTTCGCGTCCGAGTGGCTCCACAGGCGGTTGATGGATCGCATGGGGAAGCTGCCCGGCCACGCGCCGTTCCAGATCCCTCCCGAGTTCATCGAGCGGTGGTTCCCCGCCGAGACCGCGGGCGGAACTCCGCCCAGCCCAATCTAGCCATGAGGAACGTTGCAGATTCCTGGCGCGGGCGAATCCCGAGGCTGACGAGGCTCGTCTTCGTGCGTATGGCCGCGATCGTGCTGGCGACGACGTTCGGCTGGGCTACAGCGCTCGTACGAGCGCAGGCGGCACAGGCGGTCGCGGCGATCGCCGGCGTCGCGCGCGATGAATCGGGAGGCGTACTGCCCGGTGTTGTCGTGACGGCAACCGCAAGCGGCGGAGGACAGGGCCAGTCGACGGTGACATCCGACGAGGGCCGGTACTCGATCGCAGTTGTTTCCGGCACGTACGTCGTCTCGGCGGAGTTGTCCGGGTTCGCGCCGTTCTCGTCGACGCCGATCTCACTACAGGAGGGAGCCACAGCGAGGCTGGATATTACCCTCAGGCTGTCGACCTACGGCGACACGGTGGTCGTCACCGGCAGCCGTGCGCCCGAATCGCTGCGGACGGCGCCGGTCGCGATTACCGTGTTGCGGAGCGCCGAAATTGAGAACACGCCCGCGACTAACTATTCGGACCTGCTGCGCGCGGTCCCCGGCGTTAACGTGATCGAGCTGTCGCCCCGCGACGTGCAAATCGTCACGCGCGGAGCGACCGGGCGCAATGCCCGCAACACGCTGGCGCTCCTCGACGGCCGATCGGTCTACCAGGACTACTTCGGCATGGTCCTCTGGGACCTCCTTCCAGTCGGTCTGGACGACGTCAAGCAGATCGAAGTGGCGCGCGGACCGGGATCGGCGATCTGGGGCGCGAACGCGCTGACCGGCACGATCAACATCATCACGAAAAGCCCGCGCGAGACGCTCGGCACCCGCGCGAAGGTGGGCATCGGCGAACGATCGACACGCGAGGTGGGACTCAGCCACGCAGCCCAGTCGGGGAGGCTGGCTTACAGGTTGAGCGGCTCGTACTACACGCAGGCGCGCTGGGATCGTCCGCCTGCCACTCCCGATGGCACACCACTGCCGCCATACGAGAGCCGCGGCACGACGCAGTACAAGGCGGACGTGCG
Source organism: Vicinamibacterales bacterium (assembly GCA_038320555.1). Taxonomy (GTDB): domain Bacteria; phylum Acidobacteriota; class Vicinamibacteria; order Vicinamibacterales; family 2-12-FULL-66-21; genus JALZOC01. The sequence continues at coordinate 2,987 of JBBQEJ010000091.1, forward strand.
AATCGATTTCGATGAGAGCGAGCACGCGAAGTGGCGCGTGGATGCCGGCTACGCCGACAGCAACGGGCTGATCATCGTCGCGCCAGGGCCATATGACGCCAACCCGATGCGGCAGACTTACGGCAGCGTCGAGTACACCCGCGGCAGCGCGTCGCTCACGGCGATGACGTCGATCCACTCGGCGCAGTACGCCGGGCTCCTGACGACTGACGGGGCGAGCATCAGCAGCCGCTCGCTGCAGGTCGATGCGAAGGACAGCCGGGTCGTACGCCGGCGTCACCTCTTCGTCTACGGCGGGACGTTCAAACATTCGCACTTCGACCTGAGCTTCGTGCCAGACGTCCATCGTCGCGAGGAGGCGGGCGCGTTCGTGACCGACGATGTGCACCTGAGCGAGAGAGTACGGCTCACAGCGGGCGCGCGGCTCGACTGGTTTGACACGTTCGGGCTGTTTGCGTCGCCGCGGCTAGGCGTCAGGTTCGAGCCATCAGAAGGACAGACGGTCCGAGTGACCTACAACCGCGCCTATGTCGCCCCCTCAACCGTCGAGAGCTTCGCCAACTTCCCGTCGTCTATCGAGATTCCACTCGGGGTGGCGACGTTTCCGGTGCCAATCACCACGGTGGGCAGTCAGGACCTGCGTCCGCAGACGATTGATGCGTTCGAGGCTGGATACAGCGGACTCGTCGGCAACCGCGTGACCGTCGGCGCGTCTGTCTACCACCAGCGGTCGACGGGCGTCATCAACCTGATGACCGCGGAGGTGTATTCGTCGACCGATCCCCCTCCGGGCTGGCCGCTGCCGGCTGCTTTCCTCGACGGATTGTCGCTGCCGAAGCTGTTTCAATGGGGCAGCGTCGGCAACCTGTCCGAGTCGGGTTTCGAGACCAGCGTGGACGTGCCGATCGCGGGGGGATGTTCAGGTTCGGTGAATTACTCGTTCCAGTCCCATCCCGATGTGACCGGCATCAACGGTGGACCGCCGCCTCCCGTCAACTTCCCGCCGCACCATCGCGTGAATCTCTCGGTGTCCGGAACGCATGATCGGTTCGTGGGCTCGTTGACCGTCAGCTACACGGACCGGGCGTTCTGGACCGACGTGCTCGCGCTCCAGGGTTGGACCGATCACTTCTGGCTCGTAGGCGGGACCGCCGGCCTGAACTTCAAGGCCAATCGCGTCACCTGGAGCATCAAAGGCACCAACCTGGGAGACCGCGCCGTCCAGCACCACATCTTCGGCGATCTCATTCGCCGGCGTGTTCTGACCGAACTGCAATTCAGACTGTGAACCGGACATGATACAGGTCGATCTTCCCGTCGCCTTCGGCTCCGGAACCCTGCTGGCCGCGGCGCTGGAGCACCGCACCGGCGCGCGGGCGTGGCCCTACCTCTACCAACGCGCTCTGGCAAAGAACCTCATCTTCCAGACGCTGTTCGCACTCTGGCTGCCTGTGTATCTCCTGGTCAATTACTTCGGCTTTCAGACGTCGCACATGTTCTGGCACGGCGAGTCGCTGACCGACTATCCGGCGCTGCTGCCGGTTTTCCTCATTCTGTATTTCGTGGCGAACATTGCCGGCTTCAGTGCGGGCGCCTGGCTCGTGCTCCACGGACGTGCCAGTCTGGCGCGGCTCATCTTCGTTGCAGCCTTCACCTACTTTGCGTTGTGGATGGCGTTCCAGCCCTATCGCACGCTGAGCCTCGGCACGTTCGAGGAGTGGAAGTCCGGCACCGCCCAATGGATATGGACCGACACGTGGTTCATGGGCGTTCTGGCTGTCGGCGCCCTTGTGTTCTTCGTCGGGATTGCGTGGATCTATCGATCCCTGAAGCGCGAAGCACTCGAAGCCTCGTGACCGATCAGGACGCGGCGCGAAGACCGATCCGCGCAAGCAGTACGTCGAAACGCGGATCGCCCCGCAGTTCGTCGAATCGGTGATCGACCCCCATGAAGCAGACCTGATCGTTGTGTTCCTCGATCGCCTGTTCGAGGCACGAGAAGGCACGATCCAGATCGCCCAGGCCGGCGTAGAGCAGTGCATACCAGACTGGAGGGCACCGGCCGCCGGCCTTCATTTCTTCCACGATCGCGTCCGCATCGGCGCGCCGTCCGGCGCGCGCGTACCAGAGGCCAAGCAGCGCCACGAAAAGGGGCGCGCGATAAACCAGCGGCACTCCCTTTTCCAGAGCGGCGATTGCCTCGTCGAGCCGTCCCTGTCCGGCGAGGGCGGAGCTGAGGAACCAGTACGTGCCCTCGAGGTTCGGATCGAGCGCCATGATGTCACGCACCTGCCGCTCCGCTTTTTCAAAGCGCCTGGCGCAGAGTAGCGTGAGGGCGATGTTGAACGGCCCTCTCAGCCACACCGGGTCGAGCTGCCGTGTCCGCTCCGCACGCGCGAGCGCTTCATCAAACCGGCCGAGCGATGCCAGGAGCAGGACGTAATACCCGTGCGCCGGTGCGAAGCTGGGCGCGAGCTCGATGGCGCGGAGGAAGTCCCGCTCCGCCGTCCCCAGATCGATCGCGAAGAGCGTCTTCGTCCAGCCGACCGCAGTGTGAGCTTCCGCCAGGCCGGGATCGAGCGCGACCGCGCGGTGCGCTGCTGCCATGGCGGCCTCGCTCGCTTCCTTGGTCGGCATGAACGTGAGGTACGCGAGTGAGCTGTACGCCTCGGACAGACCCGCGTACGCGGCCGCGTATTCCGGATCGAGCGCGACCGCCTGTTGAAAGGCGTCCCGCGCGGCGAAGAGCGCCTCGAACTGGCCGTTGAGCCGGTTCACAAGGAAACGCCCACGCAGATAAAGATGATAGGCCTCGAGGTTTGCGGTTGCCTTTCTGACGATCGGCTCGTCGGCAGGGTGGGCGAGCGCGACCTTCAGGCTCTCGGTGATCGCGTGAGCGATCTCGTCCTGGATGGCGAACACGTCGTCGATGTTGCGGTCGTAGCGATCGGCCCAGATCTGGTACCCGTCGTGGACGTTGATCAGTTGCGCGGCAATCCGCAGCCTGTTCCCCATCTTCCGGACGCTACCCTCGAGCACCGTCGCGACCATCAGCCGCTCGCCGATCTGGCGGATATCGACATTCTGTCCCTTGAACAAAAACGCTGACGTGCGCGCGGCAACCGACAGTCCTTTGATCCTGGCGAGCGCGCTGATCAACTCTTCCGCCATACCGTCGCAGAAGTATTCCTGATCGGGATCCGCGCTCATGTTCGCGAACGGCAGCACCGCAATCGATGCGCCCGACGGCCGCATCGTCGCCGCCGCCAGGCGCGCCCCGGATCGCAACGCGCGCAGGTCGGCGATCAGATCTTCGGCGCGCTGGTAACGTAACGATGGCTGTTTGGCCAGCGCTCTAGCAATGATCGGATCGAGTTCGGCGTGCGCGCCGCCAATCGCGCGTGCCGGACGATCGAGCATCGCGGAAAGAACCGCCAGGTCGGTATCCCCCGTGAAGGGCCGGCGACCCGACGCCATCTCGAAGAGCACCACGCCGAAGGAAAACAGATCACTTCGCTGGTCGAGCGTCTCACCACGGGCCTGTTCCGGCGAAAGATACGCAATGGTGCCCAGCGTGATGCCGGGCTGAGTCTGACCGATGGTCTCGTCCGTCGGCCGGGCTGACAACGCCTTCGCCAGGCCAAAGTCGAGAATCTTCACGTGACCCTCGGCCGTGGTCATGATGTTCCCGGGTTTCAGGTCGCGATGGATGATGCCTTTGCGATGGGCCGCGCAGAGCGCTTCAGCGATCGGGATGGCCACGTCGAGCACCCTGCCGAGCGGCATCCCGCCGGGGGGGATCTGCGCCGACAGAGACTCGCCATCGACGAGCTCCATCGTCAGGAACGGGATTCCGTCGACTTCTTCGACCGAGTGAATCGTGACGATGTTCGGGTGATTGAGTGCGGCGATCGCACGCGCCTCCCGTTCGAACCTGACACGACTATCGGGATTGTCGAGCTGCAGAACCTTTAGCGCGACGTCGCGTTTGAGCCGGGAATCGTGGGCCCGGTACACCTCACCCATCCCGCCGCTGCCGAGCAGCGAGACCACATCGTATGCACCAAGCCTGCGCCCCGGGGTCAATGTCACGATCGCATCGATTATATGGGGAATGTTTGTCTCGCGGGATTGTGTGGGTCGGCGGCTTCGGTCAGGAGCGCGATGAGCGCCTCGCGCGACGGCGGGATCCACCGGCAGCCCAGTTGGGACACAAGAGCACGCACTCTGTCGAAGTCAAGGGCACGAGTCTGGGCGAGAAAGCGTTTCACATCTCTCCGAAACCGGCGCACGTCGGCAGGGGCCGCGTCGGCGCGAAACGCGCGCAACGCCGCCTCGGGTGTGCCGTGTTCGACGAGGACGTCTTCGTGCAGGTATCCGTCGAATACGCGCCGGAGTTCCGGAAACGCAGAGGGTGTAAGGTGACTCACCGGCTCTCCTCAGGATACGACGTGAGCACGTAGAACCGCTGCCGTCGATCGGCCCAGCGCAAGACGACGAGGGCGTGGTCGCAGGGCGCCGATTCGGACCGCCCCCGCGAGATGGAGCGACCGACTGGGTAGGTGGCGGCATAACGCAACACGAAATTCGGCCGGGGACCCGCGCGCTTGCGCCACGCGTCGAACGAGCGGCCGGCCGACCCCAGCGCCGCTCCGACGACGCGCTCGGCGGTGGCCCGGTCGTTATAGGTCGACGCGCTCGAAATCTGTCGCTCGCGTCGAAGACGCTCGATGAGCTCCGCGTCAGTCTTGCCAACGTGGCGGGCCAGCGTGTGGCCACCCATCGCTTCGTCGGTTGACAGGTCGTGACCGGTCAGCGAGTTGCCGCTCTGGCCGTGTTCGGCCGCCGAGGCCTGCGCCGCCGACGCACGCGTGACGTGGCTCGACGGTCCGGATTGATCGCAGCTCGTCGCTCCGACCGCGATCAGGAGCGCGATCACGCTGACCGCCGACCGTCGGATTGCCGCCTGCAATGTAGTCAACCTCGAACTAGGGCCTTCCTCGGCACCGCGGAGGAAATCTTCTGCGAATGTCGGCGATTATAGCCATCTGAAACGGAGAGCCGCTCGAGCTTAGAATGACAGGAGACCTCGGTTCACCAGTGAGGAACGCCGCGATGCGCTTCGCCATCGAGTACCTGTGTCTGATTTCGGCGGCGAGCAGCGCCAACAACCAGAGCATTGGGGCGGTCACGTATGCGGACGGAGCCACGGGGCTCCGCAAAGCAGCAAGATTCAGTAGCGCGAGCCACGTCATCACCTGGACGCGCCCGTTGGGTGAGGGCACCACTGCCCCTGAGATCGTTGCTGGTACTGCCCATTATTGGGACCCGGGGCTCCCCAATTGGGAACCGGAGATCCCAATCGCCGATCCACGTGTACCCCTCGTCGGCGGCAACCGTAAATTGAAGGGACGGTTGGTTTCCTCCGACAGTCAGAGTCGCATTAGCAGCGATCGGGATAGTTGTTGGTTCGCTCTGTAAGAACGCGTTATTGTCTGCACGGACGCGGGCGCCTTGTCGTGATCGCGTGGGTTGCGGTGTGTGCCGGCTCGGTCGCGGCGGCCCCGCAGGCGTCCCCGGATATCGAGGCGCTGATGAAGCTTGTCGGCGATCGCGTCGCCGAGTACCACCGTCGTGTGCAAAGCGTCATGTGCGTCGAACAGGCCACTGTCCAACCCATCCAGCCAAACCTGACGCCGGACGGGTTTTCGCGGACGGTCGAATCAGACCTGCGTGTCGAAGTCGAGGCCGGTGTCGGCGCGTTCCTGACAGCGACAGTGATTCGGGAGATTCGCCGGATCAATGGGCGGGCGCCGCGCGAGCGCGACAAGAAGGACCGCGCCGGATGCACCGATCCCAATCCCCTGTCGCCCGAGCCGCTCGCCTTTCTGCTGCCCGCGCAGCGCGACGACTACCGGTTCATCTCGCTGCGCAACGGCCGGGAGAAGGATCGCGCGGCGCTCATCATCGACTTCCTGTCGACGAGCCGTACGAGCAGGCCCGAGCTGGTCGAAGACGAGCGCGGGCACGACGACTGCTTCGACTGGTCCGGTCCCCTCGCGACGAGAGGGCGGGTCTGGGTAGACGCGAATACGCACGACGTACTGCGCGTCGATCGGCGCCTCGACGGACCCGTCGACGTGCGGGTGCCGGGGCCCCTGCAGCGCCGACACAATCTCCCGCCCTATGTCGTGATCGAGCGGGATGATCAGACGATGCGCTACCAGCCGGTCGCCTTCGGCGACCCCGACGAAGTCATGCTGCTGCCGGTGTCAGTCGAATCGCTGATCGTGGTGCGCGGCGGCCTGCAGTCGACTCGTCGCACCGAGACATTTCGCAGCTACCGCCGGTTTCTAACCGGGGGCCGGGTGGTCAAAGACCCTTGATAATGTAGTCCTTCGGTCTCATCCGGAGTCTCGGTCAACGGCGCCGTCGAGGTCGTCAGTCGGTTCGAAGCGCCACCAGCGGATCGACCCGCGCCGCGGAAGCGATGTCAGTTCGCCCTCGCAACGACGAGACGACCGAACCTGTCGTAAGGAATTGGGAGCACGATCATGTTCAGCAGCGTGAACCTGAGGAATCCAAACATGATGACCATCGGCATGGGCGCCTGAATCTCACTGCCGGGCTCCCCGGCAGCCAGCGCGATAGGCACAGCGCGAGTCCCGTCGCTAATGACGTTTGTCAATGTGGCGGTTACGCGGATCTGGCCATCGGCACGTCAGACCAGGAACGTCTTGACGGCAGGAGCAGGACGGCGTGCCCGCTTCAGAATCAGCCGTTCGTCATCGGTGTGAAAGGTTTGGCGGAGAGAGTGGGATTCGGTCTCTCGGCACCCCTGTAGATTCTGTAAGTTACACGAACCACATTGCCGGGGATGCCAGGAATGCCAGCGTTGCCGTGGGACCTTGCTCCTTTTTGCCCCCCTATCAGGCGTCCTTCTCACACGATCCCGCCAGAACCGCAGCGACAACCGCCACAACTTCCGCCCCCGAGAACGGCGTGGCCAACTACTTTGGTTGCGCCGAACTTAATCCGCCCGATCGAGATAGTCATCCGACTGACCGACGCCCTCACCTGATATCGCAATCGTCCTGACGCGCGCATCACGCGTGCGGAGCGCTCTGATCGCATCGAGGCCTTCTCCGTTGGCCTGACGATGTCCGTAATGGCAATCGCGCGGCTGTCGCCGATACCCCGTCAACGCGGCCATCGCACCCGAAGCATCGTCCACTTCATACCGGCGCGCACCAGGATTGTTTGGAAATGCATCGCGCCCAGCGCCGCAGGGCAAAGTGACAACGAGGAAGATACGCGCCGAAACGCGCCTTGTAGATGAGCTTGGCCCGACACGACGCGACTTCTCGTACTTGCACGTTTTCGTCCTTGTTCAAAAGGGAACAGCGCGAGGTTGCTCAGGTACGCCAGCATGGACACCGGTGAGGTTCCGGAGGTCCGCCCTCTGCGGGGCTCTTGCGCTTCAGGACGTTCGATTCATGGCCATTCGCCCGCCGCGGTCGGAGATCACATCGCCGGTTCGACAGACCGTTCGCTTGAACAAGAGGCCGCAGGGTAGGAATTGAACGGCGACGACTTTTCGCGCAGCCCCACACTTGATCTCCGCTCCTTCATCGTCGATTGACCGTTTGAAAGACATAGGCAATGAAAAAAATCATTACTCCGCACGCGACCGTGACAAAGGTGCTCACCGGGATCCAGGGGTTCGACGAAATCACCGACGGGGGACTTCCTCGCGGGCGCACGACGCTCGTGATGGGTGGACCCGGTTGCGGAAAGACCGTCTTTGCCCTCCAGTCACTGGTCAATGTCGCACACCGGAAGAAGGAGGCGTCGATTTCGTCGCGTTCGAGGAGAGTGCGCGGCAGATCGTCGCCAACGCAGCGACGTTCGGGTGGGATCTTCCGAGGCTCGAGAAGAAGAAGCTGTTTTTTTTGAACGCCCAGCTCTCACCCGAAACGGTGAAGTCCGGGGAATTCGACCTGATCGGCATGCTCAACCTCCTTCATGCCAAAGCCACCGCGATGCAGGCGACGCACATTGTCTTCGACGGGATCGACGTGTTGCTCGGGCTTCTCGACGATCCGGTCGCAGAACGTCGGGAAATCTATCGCCTCCGCGATTGGCTGTTGCAGACGGGGCTGACCGCCATCCTCACGCAGAAGGTCGGTGGGAACGACGCGGACCACCGCTACAGCTTTCTGCAGTTCATGGTGGATTGCGTGGTCGTGCTTCGACATCACGTGATCGACGGTTCGGCGTTTCGCACCCTTCGCGTCGTCAAGTACCGAGGATCGGGCTTTGCGGGGGATGAGTTTCCGATTTCGCTCACGGTGGAAGGCATGCAGCTCACCCATCGTGGTCCGACCGAGCTCGCGTATAAAGTCACCGACGAACGGATCTCGTCGGGGCTCCCTCGCCTCGACCACATGCTGAATGGCGGCTATCACCGCGGCAGCAACATCCTCATCTCGGGCGCGCCGGGCACCGCGAAATCGACGTTGTCCGGGCTGTTCGCCGCCGCCGCCTGTAAACGCGGCGAGCGCACGTTATATGTGAGCTTCGACGAGGGCGCCGCGCAGATCGTACGCAATCTCCGATCGGTGAACATTCACCTGGCCCCGCATCTGAAGTCAGGCGTGCTCAAGATGCACTCCACGCGCACGCGAGGACCGAACGTCGAGGATCAGTTTGACCGGTTGCGGGCCAAGGTCCGTGAACACGACCCTCGTTGCCTGGTGATCGACCCGCTCTCGGCGCTGTCGACCAAGCTCTCGCACTTGGCGTCGGCCGATGCCGCCCAGCAGTTTTTGGACTTTCTCAAGGGAGAGGGCATCACTGTTGTGAACACGTCCTTGATGGACGGGCTCAGCACCGACGAGGCGACGGCCACGGGCATCTCGACCATCGCCGATACCTGGATCCACCTCTCCTACGTCGTCCAGGATGGCGAGCGGAACCGCGCCTTGACGATCGTCAAGTCCCGCGGAACCGGCCACTCGAACCAGGTGCGGGAGCTGAGGCTCTCCAACGAAGGCGTGAGCTTGGCCGATGTCTTTGTCGCGCAGGGCAAGGTGCTCATGGGTGTGGCCCGCTGGGAGTGGGAGCAGGAAGAGCTGGCGGGAACCAAGCGGACCAAGGTCGCCGCGGAACTCAAGCGCCTTCAGCTGCACCTCTCACAGGCCGAAGCGGCGGCGCGCCTGCAAGTCGTGCAAACCGAGATGCAAGCCCGCAGCGCCGAGATCGCACTCCTCGCCGACGCCACCGGGTCAGCGTCCAACCTCGTCAAGACTGACCGGGCGGTGCTGCGCAAGATGCGACATGCCGACGAAGACGTGCGCATCGACCCGGGCACGCGGGCAAAGAACGGATCGCCGATGAATGGCGGGCGCGGAGCGTCGTAACATGGCAAAAGCCCACGCGAAGGCCCCGAGGTTGCGGCTGCGGCTGTACGTGGCGGGCCATGCCCCGAACTCGGTGCGTGCCGTCGCCAACGTCCGCGCGATTTGCGACGAGCACTTCACCTCGGGACATGAACTCGAAATCGTCGATTTACTCGAGCATCCGAAACGCGCGTTGGCAGATGGGATCATCGTCACTCCGACGCTCCTGAAGTTGTTGCCGTTGCCGGTGCAACGCGTGATTGGCAGCCTCAGCGACACGAACCAGGTGCTCCTGGCACTATCGAGCAAATGACCGCCAACGAGGAACGGCACACGCGTGACCTCGTGCAGCAACTCGCCGACGCGCAGGCGACGATCGACGCGCTGCTCTCCGGTCAGATTGACGCCGTCGTCGATGTGAAGAACGGGGCGCCGGTGCTGCTGGCAAAGGCTCTCGCGGCGCTGCGAGAGAGCGAGGCGCGCTTTCGCCAACTCGCGGAAACCATCCACGAGGTGTTCTTTCTCTGCGATCCTCAGATGACGGAGATGTTCTACGTGAGCCCCGCCTACGAGGACATCTTCGGACGAAGTTGCGACGGCCTGTACGCGAGTCCCCAATCCTTTGGCGAGGCCATTCACCCCGACGACCGGGCGCGCGCATTTGCCGAGTTCGCCCCCCAGGGGACGCTCGTCCCGTGCGATGTCGAATACCGGGTCGTCCGGCCGGACGGCAGCGAGCGCTCCATTCGGGCGCGCCTATTCCCCATCTACGACGACGCCGGCGCAATCTATCGCTTCGCGGGAATTGCCGAGGACATCACGGAACGAAAGACCCTCGAACGCCAGCGTGCCGATGCCGACCGGCGATCGAGCCTTGCCGTGGATGCCGGACAGCTGCGCACCTTTGATCTCGATCTGGGAACGGATACGTCGGTTCGCTCACTCAGGCATGACCAGATATTCGGCTACAGCACGCTTCAACCCGAATGGGGGAGCAGGAATCTTCCGGCGTGTGTCCTCCCTGAAGATCTGCCCACGGTTCAGCGTGCCTTTGAGGAAGCGTCGAGGACCGGCGCATTCAGTCTCGAGTGCCGGATTCGCTGGCCCGACAGGTCTCTTCATTGGATTAGTGCAGAGGGCCGCGTCGACCACGACGCCCACGGTGTGCCGGTCAGGCTCCTGGGCATCATCAGCGACGCCACGGATCGCAAGAGGGCGGAGGCCGAACTGCGAACCGCCAAAGAGGCCGCGGAAGCCGCCAACCAGGCCAAAAGCGAGTTCCTGGCGAACATGAGTCACGAGATTCGGACGCCGATGAATGGCGTCATCGGGATGACCGATCTGATGCTGGACAGCGAGCTCACGGCTGAACAGCGGGAGAATGTTGGGATTATCAAATCGTCCGCCTATGCGCTGATGTCCGTCATCAACGACATCCTGGACTTCTCCAAGATCGAAGCGGGGAAACTCGCGCTCGACCCGATCGACTTCAGCGCGCGTGATGCGATCGGCGACGCCGCGAATGCGATCGCGCTGAGGGCGCACCAGAAGGGGCTCGAGTTGATCGTGGATATCGATGCGGCTGTGCCCCACACGCTCCGAGGCGACCCCGGACGCCTGCGTCAAATTCTCCTCAATCTCCTCGGGAACGCCATCAAGTTTACCGACCAGGGCGAGGTCGTGCTGCGCGTCACGAGCGAGCTGAGCGCCCCAGGCGACGTCGTGCTGCAGGTGGCTATCAGCGACACGGGCGTCGGCATCCCCCTTGACCGCCAGCAACGCATCTTCGAGGCCTTCACGCAAGTCGACAGCTCCACGACGCGCAAGTTCGAAACCGTCCATCTCAGGCATCTGGACGTCCATGAGCACGCAGCCGAACCCGATCCACTGCGACTCCTCGAGGATCGCGAGCGCCTCCCGCCCATTGGTCGCCACCACCACGGTATGCCCGCGCTTCTCTAAAAGACGCAAGGCCACCAACTGGTTGACGGAGTTGTCCTCCACGAGGAGAATGCGGCCTGTGTGGCGCGCTTCCCGCAGCGAGTGACGTGTGACGAGTGGCTGCCGATGCGCTTCAGTAGACGGGGCTCCCAATGCCAAGAGGATCGCGGCTCGCAGGTCGGAGCGCTTGATGGGTTTCGCGAGGTACGCGGCGATGTTCAACTCCCGGCACCGCACGGCGTCTCCCGGCTGACCTCCCGACGTGAGCATCACGACGGTGGTGTCTGCGAGGGCCGGATCCGCCTTGATGGCCTCTGCCAGCGTAAAGCCATCGGCATCGGGCATCTGACAGTCCGCCAACACGAGTGTGAATGGCCGTCCGGATTGCTGTGCGGCGCGTAACAGCGCGAGCGCCTCGGGCACGCTCGCCGCCAGCGTGGGCGCCATACGCCAGCCGAGGAGCATCCCTTCGAGCAGATGCCGGTTCGTGGCGTTGTCGTCGACAATGAGGACGGCCAGGTCTCGTAGATCGACCGTGGGCACCGCGTTCGCCTCTCGGGCATCCCCACGCGCGAATCGCGCCGTAAAACGGAAGGTGCTGCCCTGACCGGCTTCGCTCTCCACCGAGATGCGCCCACCCATCAACTGCACCAACTGAGACGAGATGGTAAGACCAAGGCCGGTGCCGCGTGCACGGCCATTATTCGCAGCAAGGAGCCGGTGACTCGTGTGCACCTCCCCATCGTCGCGATGACGGCGCATGCCATGAGCGGGGATGAGGCACGTTGCCTGGCAGCGGGTATGGACGCCTATCTCTCGAAGCCGATTGAACCGGATGCTCTCTTCGACGTCGTGGATCGGCAGCTTTCTCGTTCAAGCACCGGCCGCGAACTCAGCCCGACCAAACCTCGTGGCTCCGACGCGCTTCAATCTGTGGCCGTCGCCGGCACAGAGAATGAACGACGCCCGTGACACGCAAGTCTCCGGTCATTGGCGAGCAGCTCCCCCATAGCGAAGAGCGCCACGTGCGAGACCTCCAGCAACGGCTCGTCGAAGCGGAAGCGACCATCCAGGCGCTGCTCTCGGGTCAGGTCGACGCCGTGGTCGACGCCACCAACGGGACGCCGGTGCTCCTTGCGAAAGCGCAAAAGGCGCTTAGGGCGAGCGAGGAACGCTTTCGGGAACAGGCTGCGCTGTTGGACATTGCCAACGATGCGATCTATGTGAGGGATTTGGACGGGCACATCACCTATTGGAATAAAGGTGCTGAACAGGCCTACGGCTGGACCGCGGACCAGGCGGTTGGCCGCGTCGCTGTCGAGTTGCTGGGCACGAAGCCGGCCGAATTTCAGGCCGCGGAGGCCGCCCTCCTGCTCAACGGCGCGTGGCAAGGTGAGATGGCCAGGCGGACCAGCGCCGACCGCGACATCACGATGGCGGTGCGCTGGACCCTGGTGCGGGACGCGCAAGGCCACCCAAAGTCCATCCTCGCCATCAACAGCGATATCACCGAGCAGAAGCAGGTCGTAGAGACCTTGCGGGCCGCGGAAGAGCGCATGCGGTTTGTGCTGGAGGCGGCGGGCGTCGGAATCTGGGACCTGGATTTCAGGACCGGGGTCCTCCAGTGGTCTGAAATCCTCGAGGCGCAGCACGGTCTGGCGCCTGGCACGTTTGGCGGGACCCTCGAGGCCTTTATCGAGCGCGTTCATCCAGAGGATCGCGACGCCGTGCTCACAACGATGAAGGCGCACCAGTCGGGCGGGAATTTCTCGATACAGCATCGCACGCTCTGGCCGGACGGCACAGTCCGTTGGCTGAGCGGCGCGGGTCGCATTGAAGTCGGGCCCCAGGGCGAACCGTTGCGAGGCGTCGGTATTTCCCTGGACGTCACCGAGCGCCAGAGGCTCGAGGCGCAGTATTTACAGGCGCAGAAGATGGAGGCGGTCGGACGTTTGGCGTCTGGGGTCGCCCACGATTTCAACAATTTGCTGACCGTCATTCTCGGATTCACCGAGCTCATGACCTCAGAGGTGGACATCTCGAGCCAGCACGCGAACGACCTTGGCGAAATCATCAAGGCGGCCCGGCGCGCCGCGGGTCTCACCACGCAGCTGCTTGCGTTCAGTCGTCAACAAGTGTTGCACGCAACGCCGCTCGACGTGAACGGGCTAATCACGGACATGATGGGCATGCTCGCAAGGCTGATCGGCGAGCATGTCCAAGTCGCGCTGTCGTTGGCGCCCGATCTCTCGCCCGCGCTTGTCGATCGCGGTCAACTCGAGCAGGTCGTGATGAACCTCGTCGTCAATGCGAGAGACGCGATGCCTGGCGGGGGGGGCATCTCCATTGAAACGGCAGATGTCATGCTCGATCAATCCTCGTTTCCCGAAACGGAAATCGCGCCCGGGTTCTATGTGATGCTTGCCGTCACGGACACCGGTAGCGGGATGACGAAGGAGACCCAGCGTCGTCTGTTTGAGCCGTTCTTTACGACCAAGGAGTCGGGGAAGGGTACGGGCCTTGGCCTCTCGACGACGTACGGCATCGTCAAGCAGAGCAGAGGCTACATCTGGGTGTACAGCGAGATCGGCGAGGGGACGACCTTCAAAGTGTACTTGCCGCGTGCGACGGCGGAGATCCCCCTGACGGCGTCGCGCCCGGCGGTTGCCGTGCCCGCTGAGCACCAATGGGAGACGGTGCTACTCGTGGAGGACGAGGTCGGCGTGCGTCTCCTCTCGAAGCGCATCCTCGAAAATGCCGGTTATCGAGTACTGGAAGCCGAGAACGGGGACGACGCCGAGAGAATGTTCGGACAGCTGGCCGGGTCGATCAATCTGCTGGTGACTGATGTGATGATGCCTGGCTGCGGAGGGCCCGAGTTATTCAGGCGGCTGAAGCTTCACGCGCCGGCGTTACGCGTGCTGTACATGTCCGGCTACACCGAACAATTTGCCGCGAGTAAGGGGGGAGTCGACCCTGATCTGCCGTTCGTGCAGAAGCCATTCACAGCTGCGGCGTTCGTTCGCCAGGTGCGCGAAGCGTTGGATCGATGATGGAATCGAATCATGACCATCACTCGCGATTGCTCGCCTGCCACGCCGGTGTTATCTGAAACGCCGAGAGCGGACGCGCGTGAGCGTGCAGTCGGCTGCCGGTAGCGTGTACACCGCCCAGCGGCCCGAGCATTCCGGTCGCGACACGTGTCGTGGAACAACCTGGAGCGAGTGGGGCCATCGAATGGAACGGGACCCTGAGCTCCTCTTTTGCGCTTGTCTTCCACCAGCTGCCGATTCGTTGGGCGGTCGAGTTGCATCACGCCTAAAAGGACATCGACGGCTATCGCCATTCATCTATCCCGAGAGCTTCGGCTCGGCAAGCCGAACCTTCCTCAACTCTCTGATCCGGCGCCAAGTACTTGAAGAGTGTTGCCGTCGCAGCGGTTTGATTGAATCGATTTCCGTCGAATACTCGATGGGTGGCGTACCCTGAGTGCGGTGAGGGGCGACCAGCTACGGTTTGATCCCGTCGAGCACCCACACGCTGCCCTTGGCCTCGACGATCGGCACCGTCAGCCACTTGTCGCTGACGCCGAGCTCGGAGCCGCCGGCGGCGGCGACGGTCCGGCTCGGGCTCTCGTTGCGCGTCACCCGGAACTCCTCACCGGCGGCGCGGCCGCTGGCGGGATCGAAGGGAAGGCCCCAGACATCGAAGAAAGCGCCGTTCCGGTTCGAGATGAAATAGATCGTCCGGCCGTCGGGACTCCAGCGCGGCTTGTCCGCCCACAACCTGTTGTCGGTGAGCGGCGTCCATTTGCCGCCGGTCGCGGGCACGACGCCGAGGACCGACGTGCCGACGGTCTTGAGGCTCTGCGCGTTGAAGATGATCCAGCGGCCGTCAGGCGAGAAGCGACCTTGATATATCGAATGATCGGGATCGACCACGATCGTTCGCATGTCCGCTGTCGTGGTGGCATCACGCGGTGACAGACAGATCGCCGGCGTTTTCGAGCCGGGACAGTTGTGGAGGATGTGCGTGCCGTCGGCGGACCAGTCCCAGGGGTTCCGGATTCCTTCCGCCAGAGTGTGCTCGGCGCCGCCGGCGCGCGGCGACCAGACCAGCCGTTGAGCGCGCGTCGGGGCCAGACGCACCACCCTGGCGGCAACATACGATCCATCCCTCGACACACGCGGCGCGAAGTATCCCGGTCCCTCCCCCAGCATCGTGTCCGAGTCGGTCTCGAGTGACCGTAACCACAGCTCGAGGGTTTCTTTTCCCGGCCGGGCGACCACGGACACCAGCCAGCGTCCATCCGCGGAGAGGTCGAACGCCGTGAGCAGCGATGCGCGAGTAACCGGCCGGCCCTCTGCGGTCACACGCCGGCTGGCGGCGTCGAAGGGCAGCGCCCAGACGCGCGCCGTCTCCGTTCGCGTCACGAAGGCCAGCTTGGTGCCATCCGGAGACGGCGCGACTTCACCATCGGAGCCGATACCTGTGGTCAGACGCTCGGGCCCCGACACCCACATGAGTGTCGAGCGATCGACCCCCATCCTCCAGAGGTTGATCACCCCCTTCGAGCTCCCCTCAAGGAACAACGCGTCTCCGGCCGGCGCCCATCGAAAATTGATCAGGGAGAACTGGGTTTCCTTCAGCGTGTTTTCAACCGCATCGGTAACCTTGCCGAGCGCGGGTGTGCCGCCCGCGAGCGGTACGGACCAGAAGCCACCGTGCTCACTGGTTCTGCCGAAGAACGTGACGCGCTGCCCGTCCGGATGCAGCGTCATCGGACCGATGCTTTGGAACTTGGCCAGGACGTCCTCGAGGATCCGCTTTGGCGGCGCGCCGTCCAGGCCGACCAGATAGACGGGTGGAATCACCAGCGAGGCGTTGTCGACCAGGGGGCGGACCACGACGAGGATCTGGGATCCGTTCGGCGTCCACTGAGGCTGGTACCCCAATGTCGTCAACCGGCGCTCGCGGCCGCCGAGCGCGGGAGCGACGAAGATGCCGCCGCCCTCGCGCTCCGAACGGAACGCCAGGCTGTTCCCGTCGGGCGACCACGCCGGCTGCCAGTCGGCCGCCGGGTCGGTGGTGATCTGCACGGCGCGGCCGCCGGCGACGGGTTGCACCCAGATGTCGAAGTTGCCGGCCTGATCCGAGGTGTAGGCGATGAACCGGCCGTCCGGCGACCACGACGGAGACGCCTGCAGCCCGTCGTCGAACGTAATGCGGCTCAGGCCCCGTGGGCCGTTCGACGTTGCGGGCACTCGACTCTTCCAGACGGTGTAGCCCCCGATCGCCAGCGCTGCGAGGCCGAGTGCCGCGATGGCCGCCACGGCTCGCCGTCGCGAGCGCGGTGGCGGAGCGGGCTGGACGCTCTGCGACTCAGCCGATCCGCTGTCGCGCCGCAGCCGCGCGAGATCGGCGCGGAGCTCCCGTACGCTCTGGTAGCGCAGGTCCCGATCCTTCTCGAGTGCCTTGTCGAGAATGCGATCGAGCTCCACGGGCATCGCCGGATTCAGCGAGCTCGCCGCCGCTGGCCGCCGATTGAGGATGCCGTCGAAGATCACGCCGGTCGTCGGACCCTGGAACGGCAGCACCCCCGTCGCCATCTCGTACATCACGACGCCGAAGGAGAAGATGTCCGAGCGCGCGTCGAGCTCGTCGCCACGGACCTGCTCCGGCGACATGAAG
>JBBQEJ010000092.1:0-19780 GCA_038320555.1 Vicinamibacterales bacterium
TGAAAAAAGGGGGCTGTTCACCGATTTGAATGCACGCAGAATTGACGCCGTGAGGCTATGACCCGGCCGCCTGCGCGGACCGCTGATGGGTGGGCGGTCTGCTCGGCGGCCTGGACGAGCAAGACGACAGCGATCCCACGGGCCATCGGCAGTACCGATGGTGTTCTCTCTGAGTTGCGAAGCTTAGGGAGGACAAGGTGGGATCGCTGCGTGATTGTACGTGGATTCTGGGTCTGGTGGATTATCGGGTCACGGGTGTCGAGCGGGGCGAGGACGGCCGGCTGATCCTCGAGCTGGAGCGGAAAGGGATTCATCGATTTACGTGTTCGGGGTGTGGCCATCGAACGGGCCACGTGCGGGATGTGAAAGTGCGCACGTGGGACGATCTGCCGTGGGCCGAACATCCCGTGCGGTTGCGATATCGGTTGCGCCGGCTGTGGTGCCGCCAATGCGGAATTCGAACCGAGCGGGTCGGCTTTGCCGATCCCCATGCGCGGCTGACGCGACGCTTCCGCCAACGGATCGGCCTTGATTGTCAATCGATGCCCACGAGTCACGCGGCCGTGCGTCACGCGGTGAGTTGGGGCGCCGCCCGCCGCGCCGAACGCGCGTTTCTCGAGGCGTGGGATCGCACGCGCCCCAAACACCGCCCGCACCATCTGGGGGCGGACGAGATCCAGCGTGGGAAGGGGCAGCAATTCTGGACGGTGTTGTCCGACCTGGTTCGCGGGGAGGTGATCGGCTTGGAGAAGGACCGCAGCGAGGACAGCCTGCGGGCGTTGCTGACGACCCGGCTGGACGCACGACAACGGGCAGCCGTCGAAGCGGTCTGTACGGATATGCATCGGCCGTATGTGAACGTCGTCGCCGAGGTGTTGCCCCGAGCCGAAACCGTCTTCGACAAATTCCATGTACTGCAACACGCGTCCGCCACGCTCGACGATGTGCGACGCCAGGAGTTCTTTCGCGCCGGGGCCGTGATGCGCGCCCACGGCCGCGGGAAACGCTGGTTGCTGTTGCGTCGCTGGGCGACGGTGCGCGGCTCGAAGCGGCGCGAACTCGAGACGCTCTTTGCCGCCAACCGCCGGTTGTTCAAAGCGTACGTGTTGCGCGAGCAGCTCGATCGGCTCTGGACGTACAAGACGCGCCGCGGCGTGTTGGAGTTTCTCCTGGGCTGGATCAAGGCCCTGCGGTGGCAGCGGCTGCCTGAGATGGAACGGCTGGGCGAGTTTCTCTTCCGGCATGTCGAAGGCATCGCGGCGTACTGTGATCACCCTGTGCGGTTCGGTGTCGTGGAATCGATCAACACAACCATCAAAGCGGTCCTGCGTCGGGCGCGTGGGATGCGCGATGAAGCGATGCTCATACTCAAACTCAAATGGGCGACCGCCCGCCCGCTCCGGTCCGCGCGCGATGTCGTGCGCTTCCTTCACCCGGAAACCGTGCATTCAAATCGGTGAAGACCGAAAAAGGGACAGGTGCTCGTGCACCTGTCCCTCGTGCACTGTCCCTTGAGATTCTCAGTTTCCCATCGCGGCTGCGAATCTGGGAGTCCCCAGCGCGGCGGCGAATCCATCCGCCCGCGCTGCACCGATGAAGGCCTGCGAAACCATCGCCTGCTGCAACGCGCCGGCCCCAACGGCCTGGCGGAAACCATCCCGCCCGAGAGCGCTGCGGAACGACGCGTTTCCAAACAGCTGCGCCATGCCACTCTTGGTCAACGCAGACGCGATGGCCTCCTGCTGCATCGCCTGCGCCAGGCCGCGGTTGGTCAACAGACCGGCGAGCGCCCGGTCACTTATGGCGCTGACGAAGGCTGAGTCCTGGATGGCCCGTGCGATCAGCGAATCGTTCAGGAAGTTCACCATCGCCTGATTGCGGATGAGGCTCGCGAGTGCCGGATCCTTCGCCGCGCGTGTTATGGCGTCGCTGTTCATCGCCTTGTCCTGCAAGGCCGCCACCAACGCTCGATCAGCAATGAGGCGTCCGAATGCCGCATCCTGCACGGCCTGTGCAATGGCGGGATCGGACAGTCGCACCAGCAGTGCGGCGTCCGTAATCTTCGCCGCGAGCGCGCCGTTACTCAGGGCGCGCGTGTAGGCGTCGACGGCGAGTGCGTTCTTTACCGCCTGATCCTTCATCGCCGCGGCTAGCCCCGGACCAGCCAGCGCATTCCTGACCGCATCGTCCGCGAGGAGCCGCGCCAGCCCGTCGCCGGCAAGCGCCTCACGGACGGCCGCGTTGCCGAGCGCTTTTCTCGCGGCGTCGTCCTTGAGCAACCGGTCGAAGGCGTCGCTCTGCATGAACTGCTGCGCGGCGGTGTCGCCGAGCTTCACATCCGAGGCCGCCATCTGCGGCTGCGGCGCCTGGTATCGGTTCGCCTGGCCGATCGTCCCCTCCGTTCCCTTACCGATCGGGGGATAGCCTGTAATCGCAAACGTTACGAGCACGACAGCCGCGGCGGCGGCCAATCCGATCATCCCTTTTCTCGCCATGGACATTTCTCCTTGGAGCGTGCGTCCCACCGGGACGCCGACTGTTTTTCGCATTGAGACTTCGCGAGCCGTTGCGCGCACCAGATCCGCCGGCGGCGCCACTGGTCCGATTTCTTCGACCATCAGGGTGAGACGCTGAAGTGACGCGAACCGCTTGCGCGCGTCTGGGCTCGTTGCCAGCAGCCGATCGAATTCGACCCGTTCGTCACGAGTCAATTCGCCATCGATGGCGGCGTGCAGCAATGCGTCGTCTCTCGAGGAGTCTTTTGAGGAGTTCATCGTTTCATCCAGGCGGCGAGCTCGCTCGCAAGCTGTTGTCGCGCGCTATACAGGCGTGATTTCACCGTCTTGGCCGGCACGCCGATCGCGTCGCTCATTTCTTCGTAGCTCAACGCCGCAAAGTGCCTGAGGACGATGACCTCGCGATAGTCCGGTTGCAACGCGAGGATCGCTTGCTTCACGGCGCGTCTGCGCTCGGCGGCCTCCACGGCGTCGGGCGCCGTCCGATCGGCGACCGCAAGTTCCATCCGGCCGCTGAACGAGTCGGCCGCGGGACGCCGTCGAAGATTCAGGCACTCGTTCATGAGAATCCGGTACAACCAGCTGAAGAATCGCCGCTGCGGATCGTAGCTCCCGAGCTTTTCGTACACCTTGACGAAGGTGTTCTGCGCCGCGTCGCGCGCCTCTTCGTAGTCGCCCAGCATCCGGAACGCGACGTTGAACAGGACCTGCTGGTAGCGCGCGACGAGCGTATCGAAGGCCGCTGGTTCCCCGTTCAGGCACCGCCTGACAGCTTCGGCGTCGTCCACGCTCTGGTCCAAATACACCGGTTGGGATGAAAAGTTGGTGTGCAGGGCCGAACCTTAACACGGCCCAGCCGGGACCGCCGTTATATAAATGAGACAGATGGACCGCCGATGCCGGACCTGGAGCCTGGATACCACGACCGAGCGGGTACCAGGCGGAATCGTGGTCACCGCTCGGGGCCGGATTGGGATCGGCACCGCCCCCGCGTTTGCCGCGGCATTGTCGGCCGCGCGCGCAGAATCGCCGCGGGTCATTATCGATCTAGAGGGGGTGGATTACATTTCTGGTTCAGGCCTGATGGCGCTCGGCCACACCACGACCACCGAGGCTGGACACACGATCCTCTGTGGCCTGGGCGAGCCCGTGCGCATCACCCTGGAGCTGGCGGGGCTGCTGGACGGTGTGTCAATCGAAGGCACGCGCGCGGCCGCAATAGCGAGGCTCAAGGAGCTAGCCCGCACCTCGCCCTGAGCGCGCACTCTCGAGCGAGTCGCACGCTCATCGACGCGAGTCGACGGGTGTCCCGAGCGAGGCTCTTACCGACGCGAGTCGACGAGCCTGCGCTCCGACGAAAGGACGACTGCTTCGCTCGTCCGGATCATCGCCGCGGCGTCATCTTCGGCGCGCCGCGCCTCAAACCAGTAGCGAGATTTCGGACGGATGTCCTGGATAGCCTGACCGAGCGTCATCCCGTCGTTCACAATGCGGCGTTTCAACTCGAAGAATGGAATGACGAGGTTGTGTGATGCGTGCACGGTGGCAACGAACAACTCGAGCCGCCGAAACCCGCTGGCGGCCGCGAGCATGTCGGTTCCCTCCGGAAGGCGGACACGCAGACTATCTGCCAGGACGCTGTTCCGGTAGAGCGCCTGCTGAGCCGGTGAAAGCGCGACTCGAACGCTGGGGTGCCGTCCGGGGCTTGCCTTCGTGGCACCGCTCGCACGCTGCCCCCCTATTACCGGCACCGTCGTCAGCAGGATCGCCGCCGCTATGGCAAACGCCAGAAGTGAGCGCTGCATAGGCCCCCCTCAACGTGAACCTGAAACAGAGGACGTCCGCAAGTGCCATACCATGCCGGCAGGTAACGTAAGATATTGATCGACTTGAGGTTATCCGGTGTGGCCTGGATCAGAACGCGCGGCGTGATTACCGGCTTGCACGGCCTGTGACAGATCTGAGAAGGAGCTGGAAATGGTCCTCGATACGCTTGCGCGGTGCCATCGCTATGCGCCGCTCCATCCTTCGTTCGCCCGCGCGTTCGCGTTTCTCAGCGGCGCCCAGTGGGCCGAGTTGGTTTCAGGCGCGGCGAGTGTCGAACGCCACGACATCGACGGCGATCGATTGTATGTGTCGATCAATTGCACGGATGGCCGGGGACGCGACGGCGCGCGCCTCGAAGCCCATCGACGCTACATCGACATCCAGCTGACAATTGAAGGACACGAGGAGATTGGATGGAAATCGCTCGGTGACTGCGCGCAGCCCGCCGGCGCGTTCGACGCCACGAAGGACATCGTGTTCTTCAGCGACCGCCCGGAAAGCTGGGTGTCGCTCCGGGCCGGCCACTTTGCAATTTTTTTTCCAGACGACGCGCACGCACCGCTCGGGGGGCGTGGCACGGTGAAAAAAGCGATCATGAAGATCGCGGTCGAGTAGAGCGTCTTTTCACTTGTGCGCGATAGCCGCCGTGCGCGCAAACGACACGACCCGATTCTGTTCGAACGTCAACGACGCGAAAAACAGGAGAACAACGACAACACCGATCGCGGCCCCAAATGTGCGGGTCATTTCACAACCTCCAGATGGTTTTTACGGACGGGAAGTGAGGGAGCAACCTGCGTGCCGGTTTCCCGAAAACACTCGCAAACTATTGGGCAATCACCTGATAGCGCTGGCTCGGTACCTGCCGCGTCAGGCCTTCCCGATGACGATTTCGAGGATGGATCACGACTTCGGGGGTTGTGCGCCGCGTGCAGCTTTCCGCACATGTAGGCCCCAGTGATGACGGGACTCGGACAACGTCAGCTCAGGATCCGCGTCGTCGAGGCGCTCGAACGCCGCACGAAGCAGTTCCGATCGCGCGAGGAGCTGTGGCCGCTGCGCGTACCCGGAGAGCCAGTGCGCCTTGACGACGTCCTCGAGGAAGCCCTCGGTAACGGTGCACCGGCATTCGACACTCGGACGCTCCGGTCACGAACGCTGCTGCATCTGTCCTGGGACGACGGCGGTTCGTGGGATGCGTGGGTGATTGCGCTACCGTCGAAAGCGAAGCTCTATTGTGATTCGGACGATGAGGAAACGCGCGTCCTCGCTTCAGGCGGCCGGAACGAGGGGGAAGAAAGCGACCGCGTGTTCCTGAAGCTGCTGGCGGAAACCGCAGGCGAGCTGTTCGGAATTGAAATGTCTGGCGGCGCGCCGTCGCGCGTCCGCTCATCTATCACAGATCGCGCGTTCCTCGTAGAGTTTTTCGTCAACCTGTTCGAAGTGACTGGCGAGGAACGATCGGTCCGCACCGCCATGGCCCGACCGCCGCTTGGTAACGGCCACGACTTTCAGCACGACGTCGAAGAGTGGCTGGAATTGACTCTCAAGCCTTGAGTCTTTTGCCTTCCTTTTCCCTTTTCCCTTTTCCCTTTTCCCTTTTGCCTTTTGCCTTTTGCCTTTTGCCTTTTATTCCCAGGCCACCTTGCGGAGGAGCGGAAGGTCGCTCAGCATCATGCCCGCGCCCATGACGACCGAGGTCAGCGGGTTTTCGGCCACGAGCACCGGCAGGCCCGTTTCGTCGCGAAGCCGCTCGTCGAGGTTCCGCAGCAGCGCGCCGCCGCCTGTCAGGACGACGCCGCGGTCATAGATGTCGGCAGAGAGCTCCGGCGGAATTTTTTCGAGCGAGTCGCGCACGGCCTGAACAATCTGGCGCAGGGGCTCGGCCAGCGCCTCTCGGATTTCGCTGTCGGTCACCGTGACAGTGCGCGGCACGCCTTCCAATACGTGACGGCCCTTGACCTCCATCTTCAACGGCTTGTCGAGTGGTGCGGCGGATCCCACTTCGAATTTGATCTGCTGCGCGGTGCGCTCGCCAACGTGGAGGTTACAGGCTTTGCGCATGTACAGCATTATCGCGTCGTCCATCGCGTCGCCGGCGACGCGAAGCGATCGGCCGTAGACCGTGCCCGCCATCGAGATGACGGCGATGTCGGTCGTGCCGCCGCCGATGTCGATGATCATGTTGCCGGCAGGCTCGGTGATCGGAAGACCCGAGCCGATGGCGGCTGCCATCGATTCGTCCACGAGGTACACCTCGCTCGCTTTCACCCGGAAGCCGCTATCCTTCACGGCCCGGCGCTCGACCGGCGTGATTTCCGGCGGCACCCCGATAACGAGGCGTGGGCGCATGAAGCTTCGCTTGCCGTGCGCCTTCCGCACGAAGTACATCAGCATCTTCTCGGCGGCATCGAAGTCGGCAATCACGCCGTCCTTCATGGGCCTGACCGGCTTGATGTTCGCCGGCGTCCGCCCGAGCATTTCGTGCGCCTCGATGCCGACGGCCTCTATCTCCCCCTTGGCGATGTTAAAGGCCACGATCGACGGCTCGTTGAGGACAATGCCGCGGCCTCGCGCAAAGACGCAGGTGTTGGCGGTTCCGAGGTCAATCGCCACGTCAGTGGCAAAGGCGGACATGAGGCTCATAACGAAAAGGATCCTCGCTGGCAGACTGAATGTGACGATGCGGCGCTTCACGATTCGTTCCCGCGGACTTACGGGACCGAATCGCTAAACGCTGAGTCTTTTGGAAGTACGAACTCGGGCGTTATCCCGATCTATCGGCGGGGCCGTTACAAACTTGAGAGCCGATTACAAATTCGCTTGTCTCTGCGGTATTAGGCAGGACCGACGAGAATGTAAAATGCCTCCATGCAGATGACAGAAACGATCGGTTTCATCGGTCTCGGGCTCATGGGCCGGCCGATGGCCAAAAATCTTCTCAAAGCCGGCTACCCCGTTGTCGTGCACAGCCGGAGCCAGGGCCCTGTGGACGAGCTGGCCGGCGCCGGCGCGGAACGGGCGGGCTCGCCGGCAGAGGTCGCGCGGCGGACGACGCGGATCGTGACGATGCTGCCGGATTCCCCCGATGTGGAGCTCGTGCTCGAAGGGGAAAACGGGGTATTCAGCGCCATCCAGCGTGGGACCATTCTGATCGACACCAGCAGCATCGCGCCGGCGGCGGCGCGCCGGCTGGCCGCGCGCGCGAAGACGTTTGGCGCCACAATGCTCGACGCCCCCGTCAGCGGCGGAGAGATCGGCGCCATCAATGCCTCGCTGTCGATCATGGTCGGCGGCGACGCGGCCGCGTTCACGGCCGTCAAGCCCATTCTCGATGCGATGGGCAATCCCGAGCGCGTCCTGCGCATCGGCGAGGCCGGCGCAGGACAGACGTGCAAGGTGTGCAACCAGATGGTGATCGGCGGGGCGCTCGCGGCGGTCAGCGAAGCGTTCGCGCTCGCGCGGAAGGCCGGCGTCGATCCCGCGCTCGTCCGGCAGGCGCTGCTCGGCGGATTCGCCGCGAGCCGCGTGCTCGAGGTCCACGGCGAACGCATCCTCACGTCCAACTACAAGCCGGGCTTCCGCGCCAACCTCTACGCGAAGGACCTGCGCATTGCGAGTAATACGCTCGCGGAGTTCGGCACGCCCGCGCCGGTATCCTCGGCCGTGCACCAGCTCGTCGAAGCGCAGCTCGCCGCCGGGGAGGGAGAGGACGACTACTCGGCGGTCGCCCGCGTCGTGTTCAAACTGGCGGGGCTGAACTAAAGTTTCCAGTTTCCAGTTTCCAGTTTCGAGTGCTTGAACTGGTCACTGGCTGCTGGACACTGGCTACTGGCACTTACGTCCGATCGAGATCCGCCGTCCAGGACTTGACCGCGCGCTTGATCTCCTTCGGCTGAAGCTTCTCCCGCACCGCCCGCTCCAGCAGGGCGGCCATCTCCGCGTCTGACGCAAAACGCAACGCGGCGATCTGTTTGTTGTCGAGCTGACCGAGAAGCCGCTGCTGTTCCTGTGTCAAGACCGGAGCAGTCCGGACCCGCATCTCCAGCTTGATGATCCGATCTTGCAGCCGCGTGGTGTAGCTGCGGCTGATCAAAAGCAGCATCGTCACCGACGCGCAGAGACCGAGAAGGCCAATCGCGAACGAGGCGCGCCCGCCGATTCCAATCCACCGCAGCGCGAACGCCACGACTGCGACTGTCAGAAACAGGTAGCCGATGACCGTCTGCACCGGTTGATGAACGTGATTCTCGAACGTCTGCATGGGGACTCCGAAATAGTTGCCAGTTGCCAGTTTCCCGTTGCCAGTTGCTCGCGAACCGCGGGGCCGCCCTGAGCGCGTCATCTCGCGAGTCGAAGGCCTCCGGGGAACCTTATCAGAGAGCGACGGATCATACGACGCGAGGCATATACTCGCCGCATGAACGGCGATTGGTTTGAGGTTGTAGGGTTTTCGGTTTAACCCTACAACCTGTCGATAACAGAATTCCATGATCCAGATCACCGACAGCTTGACCATCGACGACCGCGAGGTCGAGGAGCGCTTCGTCCGCGCGTCCGGGCCCGGCGGTCAGAACGTCAACAAGGTGGCGACGGCCGTCCAGCTTCGATTCGACGTGAACGCCTCGTCGCTCCCCGATGAGGTCAAGACGCGGCTGATTTCGCTCTCAGGCAGCCGCATGACGACCGAAGGTGTGCTGGTCATCGATGCGCGTGAACATCGGACGCAGGGGCAGAACCGCGAGGCGGCACGGACGCGTCTGGTGGCCCTTATCGAGCGGGCCACGCACCGGCCGAAGAAGCGTACACCGACCAGACCCGGGAAGACGGCCAAGGAAAAACGGCTGACGTCCAAGAAGCGCCGCAGCGAGGTGAAGGCAGGCCGAGGCAGAGCAGGTGGGGAGGAGCCTTAGGGGGATCTCGATTTTCTCGT
The DNA here is from genome assembly GCA_038320555.1 of Vicinamibacterales bacterium. Taxonomy (GTDB): domain Bacteria; phylum Acidobacteriota; class Vicinamibacteria; order Vicinamibacterales; family 2-12-FULL-66-21; genus JALZOC01. Next base: position 9,277 of record JBBQEJ010000092.1, read on the forward strand.
TTCGGACGCGCTCGATCCCGGATGGATCTCCATCTGTTATTCGCAAGCGTGAAAACGAGAAAATCGAGAGCTGACCCCTCTAGACCTTGAAGAGGACGCCCGTGGCGGGACGTCCGGTGGCGCGGGCGACGGCGGTGACATACTGCTGGACCTGCGCGCGATAGCGCGACTCGCCGGCTGCGAGCTCGTGGTCTGTCTTGAAGTCCACGACGGTCGTGACGCCTTTCTCATCGAACGCCAGGTCGAGCACTCCTTCGATCATCGTACCGTCCTTGTGCAGCCAGGTGACCGGCGTTTCGCGTTTCAACGCGCTCGCGCGCCGGGCCCGGGCCATGAGATCGTGACCGAGCACGGCGGACGCAACGGCAGCCGCGGTGCGGATCTCCTCGAGGGTCGAGAGCAGCATCCGGCCCTGGGTCTCCGCGGTCCGCACGACGTCCTGGTCGCTTGCGTCGAGCGCGACGGTGGCCAGCACAGCGTGAACGAGCGTGCCGAAACGCGGGCCGCGCGGGCGGCCTGCAGCACCCGGCAACTCGACAATCTGGATTGTTCCGGCCTCTGCGATCTCTTCGTCTATTCCGAGCTGGGCCGCCGACGCGGCCCACGCCGTGGCGGTCTGGACGCGTACGCTCGGCCGCTCGGCGCCGGCGATCGCCGCCGCGCGATCCAGCCGCCACCGCTCGTAGTCCGCCATTCGTTCTTCCACGGCAAACATGTCGCCGTCTTTGACAATCAGGTCGTCGCGGCGAAGACCGAACGACGACACCGCGCCGAGATGCAGGATGTGGGGATCCCACCACACCACTGAGTACTCGGCCGGTGGGATTCGCGGTTCGCGGTTCGCGGCTGGCGGCTCGCGGTTCGCGGTTCGTGATTCGCCGTTCGCAGCTGGCTGCTCGCGGTTCGCCGCGGACTGGGCCGAAGAAAACGCGTACGCTCCAGGCGCAACGGTGTGGGGGCGAGCGGGATCGTCTTCGGGGCGATTCAGCACCGAATCCTTCGACGGGAAGTCAGGACAACCCGGTGCGTGGGCGGGTTCGCGGCGCCTGATCTCGGGTGGATAGACGGCAGGCATCAGCGGGTCGAGCCAGCCACCGTCGTACGGCCCGTCGCCGATTACAGGAACGACGAGCACGTCGCGCGCGCGTGTCGCCGCGACGTATGCGAGCCCCTGTGCCTCGGCCTGATCGCGTGCCCGTTCCTCTTCTCCGTGGTGCACGAGATCGATCGGCGCCCAGCCCCCGAGCTTCAGCGCACACAGATTGTGTTCCTGATCCAGCCAGCGACTCGCCTCCACCGGAGACAGCTTGCACGTGGGGTCCGCGAGAATGACGACGGGAAACTCGAGTCCCTTCGCCTTGTGGACCGTCATGATGCGCACGCCGTCGCTGCCTTCCTCGAGAATAGGCGCTTCGCCGGACTGCGCGGTGTCGGCGGCGATGCGCAGCTCGTCAACGAACCCGCGGAATGAAATGCCGCCCGAGGCCTCGTACTGACGGGCGAGCTCCGCCACGTGCAGCACATTGGCAAGCGCCTGCTCGCCGCCGGCGCGCAGCACAAGTCCGACGTGCGCGCGGGTGGCGTTCAGGAGATTCTGGATCGTCTCCGCAACGGGAACGTAGTTGCGGCGGCGATGCAGCAGTTGAAGGACCTGCAAGGCCGAGGCAATCGGCGTCAGATGCGCCGGAATCGACTTCGGGATGCGGAATGGGTGGAACAAGCCAAACCCTTCCTGACGATTAGCCAGCTTCCATTCCAGCAGCTCTTCGTCCCCGATCGCGAAGAGCCCGCCACGCAACGTCGCAAACACCGACAGCTCGTCGTCTGGCCACTCGATCGCGGCGAGCGCTGCTCGGATAGTCTCCACCTCCTCGCGATCGTGAAACGTTTTCCCGCCGACGAGAACATGCCGCACGCCGCGCGCCTCGAGCGCCCGTACATACGGCTGGGTCACGTCTTCGCCGAAACTGAGAAACCGCCGAAACAGCAGGCACACATGCTTGGCCGCTACGTCAACAGGACCGTCGCCGCCGCGTTCCGTGACTTTCCAGCCGCTGCTGTTGACGATCCAGTCGACAAAGGCCCCCACGGCATCGGGCAGCGACTTCTCGATCGACACGGCGGACACATTCCGTATGCCATACGGCGCCGGCACGGGCAGGGCGACGACCGCTGGCTGCCGTGGCGTGTCGCGTCGATACGGCGTCAAGGGCACATACTGCGCCTGGAGCGTAAACGGATCGCCCGTCATCACCGGGGCGAATGCCGCGTTGATGCAGGCCTGGATCTGCGGCACGCTGCGGAAGCTTGCAGTCAGGGTGACGGGGATCGCACCGCACGCGATCAGCCGGTCGTACACCTTGCGGTAGATGCCGACGTCGGCTCGACGAAAGCGATAGATCGACTGCTTCGGATCGCCGACGATGAACAGGCGCCCGGGCACGGGGCGGACCGCGCGCCAGTCGGTCTCTGACGGATCCGCGGCCGCCAGTAGCAGGAGGATCTCCGCCTGCAGCGGATCGGTGTCCTGGAACTCGTCAACGAAAATGTGCGTGAAGCGCGACTGGAAACCGCGCCGGACCGTCTCGTTGCCTCTCACAAGATTCCGCGCTTTGAGCAGCAAATCGAGGAAATCGAGCGCGCCGGTGCGCGCTTTCAGGTCTTCGTAGCGGCGCACAGCGCCCACGAGCTCGCGCTGCAGCGCGGCGGCAAGATCCGCATCGGCATCAAGGCGGAAGCCGTCGAGATGCGCGCGGAGGTGATCAAGGGCCTCGACCACCGCCGTGCGCGCGACGCCCTGCCCGTAACCCGGGCCGCGGCCGTGCCGCGCCTTCGAAAAGTTGCGATCGCGTGACAGATCGACGAGGCGGGCCTCCCAGCCGTCGTAGTCGGGACCATCGGCGCATTCTTCCGCTGCTTTCTTGTGGCTTCCGCCTTCAGGCGGAAGGACAAGCAGCGGACGGAAGTTCATCATCTCCTGTTGCAGCCGGATTTCCTGGCTCAGATGCCTTGCCGGCGCAGTGTCCAGATACAGATAATCCTTCGCGTAGGACGGATGCTCGGTAAGCGTTGCAAACGCGTGCAGCTCCGCAACGAGTTGCTCGATCCGCGCGTCGCGTTCGAAAGCCGGCCGCGTCCACGGCGCGGGAAAATCCCGCCACTCGGTGAGCTCCCACGCGGCTCGACGTAGGCGATCGATCGGACCCTCCTGCTGCGGCTTCGGGCCGGAGAACGAAAACGGATTCGATCGCCGGAGCGCCCGGCGCACGCCCTCGGGCGGATCGGCCAGCTGCGCCTGGAGCCACCCGCCAAACGACTCCTCGAAGAGACGGGCGGATTGCGTGTCCGTGAGCACCCGGAACAGCGGATCGACGCCCGCTTCGACAGGGCGTTCGCGCAGCAGCTCCGCGCAGAATCCATGGATCGTGCTGACGTGCGCTTCCTCGAGACTTCCGAGGGCCTTGTCGAGCCGCTGGCGGGCGTCGTCGTCGCCAGAATCCGCGCGCTCACGCTCGAGCGCTTCGCGCAGCCTCAGCTTCAGCTCCCCTGCGGCCTTCTCTGTGAAAGTCACCGCGACAATCGATCCCACACTCGTCCGGCCGCTCGCGAGCACGCGGCGGATGCGTTTCACGAGCTCGGTCGTCTTGCCCGTGCCGGCCGCCGCTTCGACGACCAGCGTGTCGTCAAGCGCGTTGGCAATCCGGTCGCGGTCCTGTTGATCGGTGAGTGTCATACATTCTCTAGGGGCTGCTAACCGCCGTGCTACGGGTGTCTTGTTCGCGGCGCCACAGCGACGCGCAACGCACGGAACGGAGGAAGCCGAAGGAGCCAATATTCACCCCAGCGCTAGCTAGCGCTGTGGCACAGCCAACAAGGTCTACTTCACGGCATCTCTCTCAACGACTCCAGATCGCCCAGCTTGTCGGCGGACTTCATCGTCACGCGCTGTGCTTCGTGCGGACCGCATACGGCCCGGAAGTCGCACCACGTACACGCGCGCTCGGCCGGCGCGGGTGGCAGGAATCCGAGCTCGATGGCCCGATCGACGATCTCCAGCGCCTCGAGGCCGGCGCGGCGGTTCGCGTCAGTGAGCGGAATTTCGTGATCGGTGAACCCACCGGGGGCGGTGCAATAAAACAATCGGCCCGACGTCACGACCGTGTCGAGGGCCTGCGCGACGGCGACGCCGTACAGCACGGGCTGCAGCACCGCGCCGCCGCCAATCACCGTTTTCCACGTGGTCCGGTTCTTTCCAGTCTTGTGGTCGGTAACCCGAAGCGCCGATCCGTCTCGACGCCGCTCCACGAGATCGACCGATCCGCGCAACAGGAAGCGGCCGTCGATCAACACAGGGTCGCGCACGCTGCGCGGATCGCGCCCCTCGTCCCGCAAGCCGAAGCTGAACTCGAAGTATTCCGGAATCCACTCCCCCGCGCCGGGAAGGCGGCGGGCCCACACGCGCAGGTCGCGGGCGATGTCGGCGATTTCGTCCCGCCACACGCGTTCGATGGCGGGCGCGAGCTGTTCATGATACTTGTCCGCGACACGCCGGACGATCGCGTCGAGACGTGCGAGCGCGTCCTGGATCCCCTGCTCTGTCACCGGCAAGCGGCCGTGGTGGTGCAACGCGCGGAAGAACTCGGCCTGCACCTCGTGAAACAGCGCACCGCGCATCAGCGGATCCAGCTTCTGCAGGGGCTCGGGCTCCTCCGACGGTTCCAGCCGGTAAATCGCGGAGAGCAGGAACTGGTACGGGCAGGTCGAGAACTTTTGGAGCGCCGAAAGCGAGTACGGGCGGGCCGTCAGGCGCTGGGAGGCCAGCGGCTCGCTGGTCATGCCCGTGACCCGGGTGATCCCGTCAAACGGTGTCCACGACGAGCGTGCGCGGGCCCATCGCGCCGTCACGGATCGCTTCAACGATTCGTTCAGCCGCAGCAGGTAATGTGCATGGCCGCGGACCGCCTTCGGGTTCTCCGAGAGGAGCAGCCCGCGGAGCACCGACAGATCGTGCTCGAGATCGTCGATCGCGCGAGCGGGCTCGTCCGGAGCCGGCCAGGCCAGCCTCGCTCCGCCTTCGGAGACGGCGCGCTCCTGCAGCTCCTCGTGGCGCGGGATGCGCCCGGTGATCGCACGCATGATGTCGAGCGCATAGAATGACGGCACCCGCGGACGCGATTCGGCGATGTCCAGGCGCGGGTAGGAGAGCCACAACCGCTCGGTCGGCGCACCAATCGCGAGACGGAGCAGCAAGCGCTCGGTCCGCCCGCGATCCTTCTGCACCACCAGCCCGGCGGCAAGCGGCGCACGCATCTCTGTGTCGAGCAGCATCGGATCCTCGCGCGGCTTCTGTGGAAACATCCGCTCGGCCAGCCCGGCGACAAAGACGACGCGGAATGTGCGGCCGCGCGCCTGTTGTGGTCCGCCGACCAACACGCGACCGTACCGATGGCGCGGGGGATCGATCTCGAGCGAGAGCAGCCGATCCGCGACCACGTCTCGCGCCTCGTCGAGCGAGACCGGTCCGATCTCGCTCATCGGGCGCAATTCCGCAAGCACACGAAGCACACGTTCGGGCTGCCGAAGGACCATCGGCGCCAGCGCGGCGAATCGATCCAGCCAGTCGCCCCACGACGCCGACGCCGGCCACAACGCCAGGAGATCGATGATCGGCAGCGCGAACGATCGCAGATGGGCGAGGTTCCTCAACTCCCGTTCGAACCGCGCGGCGCGCGGCGACTCGGGCTCTTCACTCAGCTCTCCCTGCATCTTCAGCCGATATTCGTGCGCCAAACCCGCCAGCCGCCGATGCCACCGGGTTGGATCACCGCCGATCACGGCAGATTCGACGATGAGGGTCTCCCACTTCCAGGGCGCCCGGAGCGAGCCGGCAATAACGGCGCCGTTCAATCCCTCATCGGCCAATCCCGAATCCCTAATCGCTGATCCCGAATCCCGGGTCCCGGATCCCGGATCCCGGGTCCCGACTTCATCCGGGATCCCGACGTCATCACGGCTCCCGATTTCAGACCCCGTCACCTGCTCTACAGCGTCCGTGATCGTCGTCAGTACGTCGTCTTCAGGGACGACGAATTCGAACTCACGGCGCGGGCCATCGACCTGGGGCACCTGGGCCAGCGAGAGATACTCCGCGAAGCGACGCGCCGAAAGCTTCTCGCACGCGCACGCAAGAATGGCGAGAAATGCGCGCCCGGCAGGGTGCGGGCGGCTCGTGCCGCGATCGAACCAGGCGGGAATACCCGCGCGCGTGAACGCGTGCTCGAGCAGGCCCGCGTAGTGTTGCGGCGACCGCACGAACACGGCGATCTCGTCGAAGGGTACGCCGCGCCGCGCTTCCGCGAGAACGCGCCGGGCGATTTCGACCGACTCGCGCCCTTCCCCCGGCGCCGAGAAGAGGTGCACATCCCCTCGCGGTTCCCGCTCGGGCGGCCGGCTGCTCGCAAAGAGGTGACGTCGCAGCGCGACGAGATCGGATTCCCCTGTCTGCTCGAGTACGTCCGCCTCGAGCCCGAGCGAGGCGAGCCGATCTAGCGCCTGGAGATCCCCAAACGGCACGGTGATGAGGGCATCGGAAGACGACGCGATGAGCGCGCGCTGGAAGTCGAACTCGGATGAGGAATCGAACGGCACGTCGAGCAGCAGCAGCGGCGTTCGCAGCGACGGACTGGCGGTGGCCGTCGTCTGGCCGGACGCCACCGAGGTGGCAGCCTCGAAGAGCGTGGCGCGATCGGTGGCGGTCGCAGCCGCGAACTCCCGTTCGAATCGATCCAGGAGAACAGAAAGATCGTGGCCACCCAGCGGCAGTCCGGCCAGCGCGGACGCCGACACTTGCGCGAGCCGAAGCTCCTGCAGTGTTCGCGCAAGCGCGCGCGGAAAACCGGGCATGCCTGCCACGGGGCCAAAATAATCGAGCGCATGCTCGCGCTGCGCTTCGAACGTCGCGCGCGCGGCGATCGCTTCAGAGCCGAGATAGGTGGCGGGGGCGCGACGCTCGGTTGCAAGGATTGGCGACGCGAGGCGGGCGGCAAGCTGGGTCAGACTGAAGCGATGAAGGCCGATCGTCGCGCCGCATTCGACGGCAACTGAACGCGCGAGATCGTCAACCGCCCCGCGCGTCGCGCCGACCAGCAGCACGTCTCCCTGCTGCAGTTTCGCGCGCACGAATGCGCGGGCTTCAGCCAGGCGCAATTCCGTTGAGGCTGACTCGACGACTCGAACCAAACTCTGCTCCTTCCCGGACGCCGTGCCGGGTCACCGAAACGGCCGCGCCACGCGACCGTGCAAGAAGAAGAATACAGGAGACAGGAGGCAGGAGAAAGACTGACTCGCGGTTCGCGGTTCGCGATTTGCGATTCGCTGGTCGCGGCTGGCGACTCTCGGCTCGCTAGCGATTCGCGGCCAGCTGGATCGTGGCCCAGCTTTTCAAGGGTTTGGGCTGCTCGGATTGCCGGTCATTTCCTCCTGAGCCTCCTCGGCGCCCGCCCATGCCGCCGCCGCGGCCGCCCATCCCGCCGCCGCGCCCGCCGAATCCGCCCATGCCGCCCTGTCCTTCACGCGACGGCCGTTCCATCTTTGGCGTCTCGAGGCCGAATCCAATGAGGGCACCTGGTTTCGCTTCAACGGCATACGGCCAGTCGGCGGTGCGCCCCAGCGGCACCTTCAGTTCGTACACGAGATAGCCCTGGACCTCCCCGACCTTGACTGCAATACCGGGCGCCATGTCCGTCACGAAATTGTGGGCGTCGTCTTTCTGGGGTCCGTAGACCTCGAGACGATTCGTCGGCTCCAATTGAGCCGGTTGATCGGGCTGCGCGGGATCTCTGGAACCCGGATCCCCCGCAGGGCGTCCGCCGCCGGGACCGCGGCGATCACCCCCGCGCCCCCGCCCTGACGCATCCTCCGGCAGCATGCCAACCGGAAACTTCACACCAAAATGCTTCTTATCACCGCCCGACGGGTCGAACCAGACGATGAGCCCCTGGCGCATGATCTGCCGGCGCGCGGCCATGTCGCTCGTGCTCAGCACGACATACAGGAATTGGCCATCGTTCATCGCGGCGGTGATGATCGGATGGTTCTCTTCGACGGGAAGCAGCGGTCCGGCCCACTCTCCGTTGTCGCCATCAATCACGACGTCACGATCCCGCCAGTGGCTCTCAATCCGCTGCCGTTTGGACGCCAGCACACCCCCGCCCGCTGCGACCGCCATCATCACCGCAACACACAGAGTTGTTCGCTTGTCTCTCATGCCCGACCTCTGGAACCCTACAGAGCGAACGCGGAAGCGCCACGCTACGGGCGCCACCACGCTCGTAGCGGCGGAGCACCCCGTGCGTCAGAGATGTAGACCTCGACGCCGCGCCGAATTGCCGCCGTCCCCCCGCGCCGGACCCCCGCGGCCCCCCATCTTGCCCAGTGCTTCACGCGCCTGGGCACGCTGCTCTGGAGTGAGGACTTCTGCGATCTGCGACTGGAGTTCGACGCGGGCCGTCAGCTCCTCCGCTGTCGCGGCCGCAACCGCCCTTTTCAGGTCATCGATCTTCTGCTGGTCTGGTGCGTCCGCAAAGACCGCCACCTGGAGCTGCCGCTCCAGGTCGGCTACCTTTCGCCGTGGGTTATCCGCCTGCCCGCGTCGCTGTTCCGTCAGCGCCCGGATCTGCTCGCGCTGGGCGTCCGTCAGATTCAGCTCACGCAAGAGTCCCAATGGCGCGCCAGGCGCCATTCCACGTCCCGGCCCGCGTCCGCCCCCGCCCTGCGGCGGTTGCGCTATCACAGGAACCACCACCGCGGCGGCCAGGACAATCGCCGCGATGCTGAACCATACTGTTCTCTTCATGTCGAGCCTCCCCTACACCCTCATTAGACAGGCCGTAGGGACGCTTTAGTTCTTCCCCGGGTGAGAGTCACAGTTTCTTCACAATTGACGCGCGTGAGAGCTGGCGGCTCGCGGCTGGTGGCTGGCGATTAACAACAACACGCGCGTTCATACAGGAGTGAAGGGAGGAACGGGAGTAACGGTTCAACTGTCCAGGAAAACCATACTCTCGTTCCTCTCGTTCCTCGTGTTTAGGCCCGTCGGCGGCCGGTTGTCGCCAGGTACTCGAGCATCTGACGGCGATGGGCGATGGCCTGTGGCGTGAGCGGCTTCGCCGGACTGGCGGCCCCCTCGAATGGCAGCGACCGCTGCGCCCAGGCTTCGCGGCGCGCGCGCGTGCGCTCAATGCCCGCCCGGAAACACTCGAAGCACAGCGTGCGGCCGTGGGTGTGCGTGCAGCGCGACATGGTTATCTCCTCTCCGCCGATCGTTCCATCACATCGATTAGATCCATCGCGTGCCGCGCCTTGATCTGCGCCGCGCGGCGGCGCTGGTCGAGGACCTTGTACTTGTCGGGCCCGCGCAGCAGCCCGAGCCGGCGCCGGGACTGTGCCGCGCGGAGCGAGGTGAGGCCCCGGATCGGCGTGTGGCTGGTCAATTCCTCGAAATCCAGCGTTCTTGCGAGCGAGCTATCGAACCGGGACATGTGCGCCTCTCCTTATCGATGTCGATAACGACCGACCCGTTGCATCGTAGAAACGAGTCTAGGATCGAGGGCTGACAAGGTAGGTCAATAGGGGCGAAGTCGGGCAGGGCTCCGGGGATAAAGGCAGGAGCGCCGAAACCTTACGTGTCGCGTCCGCTGAGGGCTCGGACAACCGGCGCCAGCTCCTGCAGCTGCGTGGCGCCGAGCGGCGACACGTACGGAGGAATCGGCCCTGTCGGCGCGATGCCGGCGAGCTCGGTTGCGTGGTGCAGCACGCGCGCCGGCCCCCAGGCGTCCCGCAAATCCTCGAGCGGCATGAACAGCGAACGCAGCGCTTCAGCGCGCGACCAGTCGTGCGCCACACACGCATCGAACAAGGCACAGCACGTCCGCGAAGCGATGCATCCGGATCCGGTCGTCAGCCCAGTCAGCTTGAACTCGCGCATGTGGGCGACGGCGGGGCGCTCACCCATGCCCGTGATCACCCGAGCGCGATCGACGCGCCGAAGCAGACCCGTCAGATACGGATCGTGAAGCGGATCGTCGAGTACGACGGCATATTTGATTGCGACCGCAACGCCCTCGTCCATCAGCCGGCCCACCGCGTCGAGGCCCGCCTCTTTGTCACTGCCGAATCCATCGTCGGATTTCAAATACAGTATGAGCGGAAGGCCGGCAGTGTCGGCGATTTCACGGAGCCCGGCCTCCATCCCGCGTGCGTCGCGGGGATCGCTGCACGGAAGCACCATCGCGGCGCGGAACCGACGCGCTTTGAGCAGGCGGGCCTGATCCATCGCACGGCCGAAGGATGGCCCGACGCTCGGAACAGGCCACCGCGTAGGCCCGAACCCGCCGAGCCAGTCCAGGAGCGCCTCATATTCCTCGATCGTGATGTGATAGAGGAACGCGTTGCCGCCATAGAGGTAGCGCGTGATGCCTCCCGCCTCGATGTGCCTGGCAACGCA
>JBBQEJ010000093.1:0-19714 GCA_038320555.1 Vicinamibacterales bacterium
GCGTTAGCAGATCAGTGACGGCTGTATCTTCCGCCTGAAGGCGGAAGGAACAACTAGTCGAACGTGCCCTCGGCTATCCGGTCTACCAGCTCCCCTAGTGATCTGACTCGCGGACAGTCCGCCTCGGGGTAGAGGCCGGCCTCGTCGAGCAGCACCCCACGCAGCCCTGCGGCACGGGCACCGACGACGTCCACTTGATAGATGTCGCCGACGTGAATGGTCGTTTCGCGCCGGGCGCCACTGCGCTCGAGCGCGAGCTCAAAGAACTGCGGATCCGGCTTCTCGATACCCTCGTCGTGCGAGTCGAGCAGGCAGTCGACGCAGCCGGCAAGCGCCAGCCTGTCGAAGAGGACGCGAAGCTTTCCGTTCGCATTCGACACAATCGTCAGCTTCAATCCGCGCGCGCGAAGGGCCGCCAGCGCGGGAAAGACGGCGGGAGGGACGAACTCCCACAGGTTCGATTCCTGGTGATAGACGTACAGCTCGGCGAGCGCTGCTTCCACAGCGGAATTGAGCGGTACGCCTGCGTGTTCGAAGATCAGGTTGAAGTACAGCCAGCCGCGGCCCGCATCGTTGGTCGCCTTGATCGTCGGACCGTTGTCGAGTTGCCGTTTCGCGAGCGGTTCCGCACGGGCAAGCGCGTCAGGGTCAACCTGCACGCCGTGCACGGCAAGGGCTCGGGTGATGCGAACCCAGTTCGGAAAGACGAGCACGCCGCCAGCATCGAGAAAAACCGTGTGCAGCACTAGCCGCGCTGCTCGATCCTCGCCCAGGTGTCTTTCAGGGTCACGGTCCTGTTGAAGACCAGCTTGCCCGGCGCCGAATCGCGATCGACGCAGAAGTACCCGAGACGTTCGAACTGATACCTCTTGCCCACGGGGGCATCCGCAACGCCCGGCTCCAGCTTGGCACGAGGCAGCACTTCGAGTGACGAAGGGTTGAGATCGGACAGGTAATCCCCGCCCGCATCCGGCATCTCGCTTTTGAACAGCCGATCGTACAGGCGCACTTCGGCCTCGATCGCGTGCGTCGCCGAGACCCAGTGCAGGGTCGCCTTCACCTTGCGGCCATCTGGCGCATCGCCGCCGCGCGTTGACGGATCGTAGGTGCATCGAAGCTCGGTCACGTGGCCGTTCGCGTCCTTCAGCACCTGCGTGCACGTAATGAAGTACGCGCCTCGCAGCCGGATCTCGCGGCCGGGCGCCAGCCGGAAGAACTTCTTAGGCGGATCGTCGCGAAAATCGTCGCGCTCGATGAAGAACTCCCGCGAGAACGGCACCCTGCGTGACCCGGCAGAGGGATCCTCCGGGTTATTCACGATCTCAAAGGCTTCGGACTGTCCCGGCGGATAGTTCTCAATGACCACCCGCAGCGGATTGAGCACGCCCATGACGCGCGGTGATGTCTTGTTGAGATCCTCGCGAACGCCGTGCTCGAGAAGAGCGACGTCGACGACATTCTCGCGCTTGGCCACACCGATTCGCTCGCAGAACGCACGGATCGCCTCAGGCGTGTATCCGCGCCGGCGCATCGCGCCAATCGTGGGCATCCGGGGATCGTCCCAGCCCTGCACGTGCCCGTCCTGCACCAGATCAATCAGCTTGCGCTTGCTCAACACCGTGTACGTCAGGTTCAGACGCGCAAACTCGATCTGCCTCGGCCGTGCGGGGACCGGCAGATGATCGATGAGCCAGTCGTACAGCGGCCGGTGATCTTCGAACTCCAGCGTGCAGAGTGAGTGGGTAATGTGCTCGATCGCGTCCGACGGCGGGTGCGCGAAATCGTACATCGGGTAGATACACCAGTCGTCCCCCGTCCGATGGTGATGCGCGCGCCGGAGCCGATACAGCACCGGATCGCGCATGTTGATGTTCGGCGACGCCATGTCGATCCGCGCACGGAGGACGTGCGCGCCGTCTTCGAATTCCCCGGCTCGCATGCGCGCGAACAAGTCGAGGTTCTCCTCAACCGATCGATCTCGATAGGGGCCCGCGGTGCCAGGCTCGGTCAACGTGCCGCGGCTTCGCCGTATTTCATCCGCGCTCTGGCTGTCGACGTAGGCATCGCCGTGCTGGATGAGGTGAACGGCGTACTCGTATAGCTTCTCGAAATAGTCTGATGCGTATTTCGGCTCGCCGGCCCATGCGAAGCCGAGCCAGCGCACGTCGGTTTCAATCGATCGGACATACTCGACGTCTTCCGTGACCGGGTTCGTATCGTCGAAGCGCAGGTTGCACACGCCGGCAAACTCTGCCGCGATACCGAAATTCAAGCAGATCGATTTGGCATGGCCGATGTGGAGATACCCGTTGGGCTCGGGTGGAAAACGGGTGGCGACTCGACCCCCATTTCGTCCCGCCTTCACGTCGTCGGCCACGATCGCGCGAATGAAGTCAACCGGCGCCGGGTCGCGCTCGAGTCCGCCGATCGTCGCGTGTGGGGTATCCCTGTCCATGAGTGGCAAACCTTTATTATAACGGGCTCCCTGGCTTCCGGGCGACTGACCGAGGTCCGGGCCCGAGGTGAGGCTACCCTCACCTGTCACGAAGATCTCGCGCAGAGGCACGCAGAGGGCGCTAAAGACGGGAGTCGGAAGTATTCCCGCTGTGGGTGCCGTTCTGCCGAGGCCGGCCGTGGCCGGCCCCGAGGAGGTTGGGAGATCCGCAGAAACAAGCAGCGCACGAACTGACAGCTGTTTGTTTCTGTGGATCCCCCAACCTCCTCCGCGCGTAGCGCGGGTCGGCAGAACGCAGGTGGACGCCTGCCTCTGCGTGCTCAGCGATCTCTGCGAGATTGTCGGGACAGGTCACCGCTGTGCGGATCGGCACCCGGCCAGCGGGAATTCGTGTAGCATCGGCGCATGACAGCCGGGGAGTCACCGATGCGAATCAAAACCGTCGCAACAGTTTGCGTAGTCACGACCGGTGCGGCTCTTGTGGCAGTCAGCATGCGCGCGGCGTCGGCGCCGCGGCCGGGGATCGACTGGCCGCAGTTTCGCGGCATCTCGGCAACGGGCATATCGGAAGGCAAGCCGACGCCCACCGAGTGGAGCGTCCCCAATGGCAAGAACGTCGTCTGGAAGGCAGCTATCCCCGGTCTCGGATTGTCGAGTCCCGTCGTGTGGGGCGATCAACTGTTTGTCAGCACCGCAATCAGCGGGAAGAAGGACGCCGGTGTCAAGGCCGGCCTGTACGGCGATATCGACTCGGTTGCCGACGACACGGCACACGAATGGCGGATCTACTGTCTGGACAAGAAGACCGGCAAGATCCTGTGGCAGCAGAACGCACACACGGGCGTGCCGAAGATCAAGCGGCACATGAAATCCACACACGCGAACTCCACCTTGGCGACCGACGGCGAGCGCCTGATTGCATTCTTCGGATCTGAAGGCCTGTACGCGTACGATCTCAAGGGCAAGCTGCTCTGGCAGAAAGATCTCGGCGTACTCGACGCCGGGTTCTACCAGGTTCCCGAAGCGCAGTGGGAGACCGGCAGCTCACCTGTGCTCCATGACGGCATCGTCGTCATCCAGGCTGACGTGCAGAAGGGATCGTTTCTCGCCGCGTTCGATGCGAGCAATGGGCGCGAGCTGTGGCGGCAGTCGCGGAGCGACGTCCCCACCTGGAGCACGCCGACCGTGCACAGCGTGAACGGTCAGACACAGCTCCTCGTCAACGGCATGCGCGAGGCGGGCGCGTACGATCTGAAGACCGGCAAACCTATCTGGACGTTGTCAGGCGGCGGCGACATTCCGGTGCCCACGCCGGTTGCCAGCGATGGCTTGGTTTACCTCACGAACGCCCACGGCAAAATGGCGCCCGTGTATGCCATTCGTGACACCGCGTCCGGCAACATCAGTCTGACCGCGGACAGCTCGAGCAACGCCGGCGTTGCGTGGAGCTACCCGCGCGGCGGCGGATACATGTGCACGCCGCTCGTCTACCGCAGGCTCGTCTACATCGTAACGTTCAACGGCGTCCTCAGCGTGTACGACGCGAAGAGCGGCGAGAAGAAATTCACAGAGCGGCTTGCCGGCGGCACGGCCGCGTTCACGGCATCGCCCGTAGCCAGCAATGGCAATGTGTATCTGCCCAACGAGGACGGCCAGGTTTTTGTCATCAAAGCGGGACCGGCCTACGAGCTGGTGGCTTTGAACGAAATGGGATCGAGCGTGCTCGCGACGCCGGCGATCTCCGAAGGACGCCTGCTGTTCCGAACACAGCGAGAACTGATCGCGATCGGACTTCAATGAAAGGGGTCTATCAGGGGTTGCCGGGTTCTACAGGATTCCGCGAGGTTCGACGGGTTCGCCCAACACAACGCGTAAGGAGGCGATCGTGCGACGCAAGATTGATGTTCTCGCTCTCGTTCTCGTTGCATCCGGGGCTGGACTGAGCGTGCGGGCGCGCGCCGCGGCGCAGGCCACGCGCGCAACGGAGCAGGACGTCCTGCCGGCGCTCTTGTTTGAAGTGCGAGGCCTACGCGCGGCGATGGAACAGATGGCCTCGGCCGGACCCAAGGTGCAACTCGCGCTCGGGCGGCTTCAGCTGCAGGAGCAGCGTGTGAACAACCTGCTCCGGCGGATGGAGAGCGTCCAGAATGAGCTCGCCACCGCGCTCCAGGAGAGCGACAAGGCCAAGCACGAACTCACCGGGATGGTTACCGCATTGAAGGCCGGGCAGCTCCCGCCTGAACAACAGCAGCACGGAGAGAGGATTGTCGAGGAATTCCAGGCACAGGCGGGACGAGCACTCGCGAAAGTGCAGCGGCTTCAGGTTGAGGAATCCGGTCTGACTCAAGAACTCGCCACCGAACAAGGCCGTTGGACGAACATCAATCAGCGTCTGGAGGAGCTCGAGCGCGCGCTCACCCGGAAATAGAGTTGCAGTTCTGAAGTGGTCCCCCATCCGTTGCAGTTTCTTGTGCTTGCGTGCCCCTGCGCGAGATCGCCGTGATCCAGCCCCGGTAAGCAAACCGGAGGGACCGAAAGTATAGTACTGGGATGGCTCAGAGTCCCCAGCCGGCCGAAGTCGAGCAGACGGAGGTTGGCAGTTACTTCGTGGCGAATTACCCGCCATTCTCCGTCTGGACGGCGGAGGCGGTCGCCGCGGAGGCCCGCCCCGCGCTCGAGTCGGCGCCATCCGCCGGCGTCCCGCTCGGGCTGTACCTGCATATCCCGTTCTGCCGGAAACGCTGTCACTTCTGCTACTTCCGTGTGTACACCGATCGGAATGGCAAGGAAGTCGAGTCGTATCTCGATCTGCTCGCCCGTGAATGGGAGCTGTACGCGCCGATGCAGGCGGTTGCCGGCCGGCCCATTGATTTTGTGTATTTCGGCGGCGGGACGCCGTCATTTCTCTCGACACAGCAGCTCACGCGGCTCGTCCATCGGCTGACGGCCGCGACCCCATGGAGCGACGCCGAAGAGATTACGTTCGAGTGCGAGCCGGGGACGTTAACCGAGCCCAAGCTCGCCGCCATCCGCCGGATGGGCGTGACGCGTTTGAGCCTCGGCGTCGAGAATTTCGATGATCGCATTCTGGAACTGAACGGCCGCGCGCACCGGTCGCCAGAAATCGGACGCTCATACGCCCAGGCGCGATCGCTCGGGTTTCCCCAGATTAATATCGACCTCATCGCCGGCATGCTCGGAGAAACCGACGACAACTGGCGCGCCTGCATCGACCGCACGCTCGAGCTCGATCCGGACAGCATCACGATCTACCAGATGGAGCTGCCTTACAACACGACGATCAGCAGCGACATCCTGAAAGGCACGGGGCAATTCGCCGAACCCGTGGCTAACTGGGCGACGAAACGGCGATGGGTCGAGGAGGCGTTTTCAGCGCTCGAGCGCGCCGGCTACCACATCGGCAGCGCTTACACGGCGGTCAGGACTCCTGCCACGACGAAGTTCGTGTATCGCGATCGGCTGTGGCAGGGAGCCGATCTCATCGGCCTTGGCGTGGCGTCGTTCGGCCACGTGAACGGCGTGCACATGCAGAACCTGGACAGCTGGGAAAAGTACAGCGCCGCCATCGAACGCGACGAGATACCGATCGGCCGGGCGTATCGCCCGACCGTCGAGGAGCGGATGATTCGGGAGTTCGTGCTGCAACTCAAGCGCGGGACGCTGGCGCCGGCTTACTTCACGACGAAGTACGGCGTGAACGTGCTCGATCGATTCGGCGACGGTCTCGGTTACCTGCAGTCTGCCGGCTACCTCGCGCGCGCCGATCCGGACGCGATCTCGCTGACGCGCGACGGGCTGCTGCGCGTCGACGTCCTGCTGCCGCGGTTCTTTCTCCCGCAGCACACGGGGATTCGATACACCTAAACTTAACTGACTCGGTTTTAGGTTTTAGGGTTTTATGTTTTATGTTTGGTTCCAGGTTCTAAGTTTCAGGTTCGCGGTTTGACCGACCCCGGATATCCAAAACCTGGAACTCGACCCTAAAACCTCAGACCCTAAAACCTAAAACCGATCACCGCCTCCATGACATCCATCCATGCCAGTGTCGGACTATGACGTCGTCGTAATCGGTGGCGGACCCGCCGGATCGACCGTGTCTGCGTTGATTGCCCAGCGCGGCTATCGTGTCGGACTGTTCGAGCGCGACCGCTTTCCGCGTTTTCACATCGGCGAATCGCTGATTCCGGAAACCTACTGGGTGCTCGAGCGGCTGAACATGCTGCCCAAGATGCAGCGGAGCCACTTCGTCAAGAAGTACAGCGTGCAGTTCGTGAACGCGAGCGGAAAGCTGTCGGCCCCTTTTTACTTTCACGACAACAAGCCGCACGAGTGCTCGCAGACGTGGCAGGTGGTCCGCAGCGAATTCGATCAGATGATGCTCGAGAACGCCCGGGAACATGGCGTAGACGCGCATGAAGGCGTGCACGTTCTCGACGTCGTCTTCGACAAGGACCGCGCGGTCGGGATCAACGTCAAGGATCCGGACGGCTCACGCCGCGAGGTGCGCGCCAGGGTCGTCGTCGACGCCAGCGGGCAGGCGGCGCTCCTGCAGAACCGCTTCAAGTTGCGCGTCTGGGACCCGATTCTGAACAAGGGCGCCATCTGGACGTACTGGCAGGGCGCGTATCGCGACATTGGGCGCGACGAAGGGGCCACGATGGTTCTGCAGACCGACAACCGGAACGGATGGTTCTGGTACATCCCCCAGCATGACGACGTCGTATCGGTCGGGATCGTCGTCCCGTTCGACTACCTTCTCAAGGGGCGCGGCGCCAATCACGAGAAGACGTATCTCGAGGAAGTTGAGCGGTGCCCGGCCGTCAAGCAGCGGATTGCGGGCGCGGCGCGGGCCACCGGATACTTCGTCACGCGCGATTATTCCTACCGATCCACGAGGGTCGCGGGCGACGGCTGGGTGCTCGTGGGGGATGCCTTCGGCTTCCTCGATCCACTGTATTCCTCGGGCGTGCTGCTCGCGCTCAAGTCGGGAGAGCTCGCGGCCGAGGCCATCGTCGACGGGTTGGAACGTGGGGATGTGAGCGAGGCGCAGCTGGGCCGGTGGGGACCGCCGTTCAACGAGGGCGTCGACCGCATGCGCCGGCTCGTCTGCGAGTTCTACGACGGTTTCAGCTTCGGCGCGTTCGTACGGCAGTATCCTCACCTGCGCGGAACGATCACCGACCTGCTGATCGGCGATTTGTTCACCGATCGAGTCGATGCGGTGTGGGGTCCCATGGAGTCGCTCCACAAGCCGGGAAAAACCCCGATTCCACCCTGGCACGCCGGCGCCTCTGGAGAGATCGTGGAGGACAAGGCGCCGCACCTGGAGCTGCCTGAAGGACCGAGGCGCTGAGCAAGATGTCCAGCGGATTCCACTACAGCCGGCGGGTGCAGTTTTCCGAGACCGACCTGGCCGGCATCGCGCATTTCAGTGTCTACTTCCGGTTCATGGAGGAAGCGGAGCACGCGTTGTGGCGGGCGGCGGGCCTCAGCATAGGCGCTGCCGAGAAGACCGGCGGCTGGCCGCGTGTGTCCGCCGCCTTCGATTACAAGAGCCCCCTGCGTTTCGAGGACGAATTCGACGTGATCGTGCACATCGCGGAGCTGACGCGTCGATCCATTCGATACGGCTTTACGATCAATCGCGGCGACGTCCTCGTGGGTACCGGAACGATGACCGCGGTCTGCACGAAGAAGGAAGACGGCCAGCTGCGCGCCGTTGAACTGCCCGCCGACGTGGTCGCCCGTTTGCGCGCGGCGTCGGGCGACCCGCAACCATCCGGGAGTTGACATGCGCATTGTTCGCTCTCTCGTATCTCTTGCACTCCTGTCCACGGCGCTCGCGCAGGCGCAGAGCAGTCCGGTTCGTGGCGTCGAAGTGGCCGACATCAACCGGGGTGCCGATCCGTGCGCCGATTTCTACGAGTTCGCCAACGGCCGGTGGCGGGCCGACAATCCGATTCCCGCCGCGATGCCGCGATGGAGCCGGCGGTGGGCCGCAGGCGAAGCGGCGAAAGACCGCCTCCACGAGATACTCGACCAGGCCTCGGCCGTGCCGAATCAACCCAAGGGGTCCGTCGATCAGTTGATCGGCGACTTCTACGGCGCGTGCACAGACGAGACGCAGGCCAACGCGCTCGGCGTCAAGCCTATCGCTCCGATACTGGCCGAGATCGAGGCGGTCAGGAACGTCGCCGGCGTGCAGCGGATGATTGCGCGCTTCCACGGCATCGGCATCGCGGTACCGTTCATTCTCACGGCCGGATCCGACAGCCACAATCCCACAGATGTGATCGCGCAAATCTACGCGGGCGGGCTCGGCATGCCGGACCGCGACTACTACGTGAAGAGTGAGCCCCGTTTCAAGGACGCCCGCGACAAGTATGTGGCACACGTCGAGAATATGTTCCGCCTGGCAGGAGACAACGACGCATCTGCCACCCGAGCGGCGGCCACGGTCATGCGGATGGAGACACGCCTCGCCGAAGCTTCGCTCGACAATGTAGCGCTTCGCAATCCGGCGACGACCGATCACAAGATGCCGTTTACGTCGTTGCAGAGGGTCGCGCCAGCCTTCAACTGGGCACAGTATTACGAGCAGGCGGGGCTCACGCCTGGAGAGGTGAACGTCGGCGAGCCTCACTTTCTCGAGACCGTCAACCGCGAGCTGACGGCGGTGCCGGTCGCCGATTGGAAGACCTACCTGAAGTGGCACCTGCTCGACAGCGCCGCCTCTTCCCTGTCGGACGCATTCGTCCGCGAGGACTTCGCGTTCAATGGCGCCTACCTGAACGGCGCCACCGAGATGAAGCCGCGCTGGAAGCGGTGCGTCGAGATGACGGATGCGCTGCTCGGCGAAGCCCTGGGGCGGAAATACGTCGAGCGCTTCTTTCCGGCCGAAGCCAAGAGCCGGATGCAGGACATGGTGCGAAATCTTCGCGCCGCGATGGGAGATACCATCCAGGGGCTCGACTGGATGAGCGCGGAGACGAAGCGGCGCGCGCTCGAGAAGCTGTCCACGTTCAATCCGAAGATCGGCTATCCCGATCGGTGGAAGGACTACAGCGCCGTACCGATCAGCCGCGCGTCCTTCTGGGACAACGTCCTTGCCGGGCGCACATTCAACGTTCGCGATGACCTTGCGACGATCGGCAAGCCGGTCGATCGCGGGCGCTGGGGAATGACGCCGCCGACCTCCGACGCCTACTACAATCCGCTCCTCAACGAGATCGTGTTCCCCGCCGGCATTCTCCAGCCACCCGCGTTCAGCATGGATGCGAACGACGCGGTCAACTACGGCGCCATCGGTGTCGTCATCGGGCACGAGATCAGCCACGGATTCGACGATCAGGGTGCGCAATACGACGCCCAGGGACGTCTGAGCAACTGGTGGACGCCGGAGGATCTGAAGAAGTTTCAAACGAAAACCGCGTGCGTCTCGCACCAGTTCGACAGTTACTTCGTGGAGCCTGGCCTCCATCACAACGGTCAGCTGGTGCTCGGCGAGAGCATCGGCGATCTCGCGGGCGCGAGCATCGCGTATCGAGCGTTCCAGATTTCCCAGCGCGGCAAGCCGCCGTTGCCGACGGTCGACGGATTTACGCCCGAGCAGCAGTTCTTCATCGCCTGGGGACAGTTCCGCGGCGACGCGGTGCGGCCGGAGTTCGCGAGGACGATGGTGCAGGGGGATCCGCATCCAATCGGAAAGTTCCGGGTGATTGGACCGCTGTCGAATCTGCCGGAATTTCAGCGGGCGTTTTCGTGCAAGGCCGACGCGCCCATGGTACGCCCCGCCGCCGATCGCTGTGAAGTATGGTGAGTGAATCACAAATCGCGAATCACAATCACGAACCACGAACCACGAACCACGAATCACGCCTGAAGGACCGAGGCGTTAGTGAATGTCCGGATTCCACTACAGCCGCCGCGTGCAGTTTTCCGAGACCGACCTGGCCGGCATCGCGCACTTCAGCGCCTTCTTCCGTTTCATGGAGGAGGCGGAACACGCGTTGTGGCGGGCCGCCGGACTCAGTATCGGAGCCGCCGAAAAGACCGGCGGCTGGCCGCGTGTGTCCGCCGCGTTCGATTACAAGAGCCCCCTGCGTTTCGAGGATGAGTTCGATGTGATGGTGCACATCGCAGAGCTGACGCGTCGGTCGATTCGATACGGCTTTACGATTAACCGCGGCGACGTCCTGGTCGGGACTGGAACGATGACCGCGGTCTGCACGAAGAAAGACAACGGTCAGCTCCAGGCGATCGACCTGCCGGCCGACGTAGTCGAGCGCCTGCGGGCGGCGGTGGAAGCGGGCGGCACAGAGACATCCGGGAGTTGACATGCGTGTGGCGCTCGCAAGCTTCCGTCTCCGAAGGCGGTTCAGGTTGTGGACGTTCAACCATGTTATTCCTGAACGACGCGGCGGTGACGGCAGCCCGCGGATCGCAGCTCCACGAAACCGTCCCGCCTTGTCGGTACCGGGATATCAGTTCGCGTAGAGGCCTGTGACGCCAAGAAAGATCATCGCGAGCCAGGCGCCGATCGCGATCAGCGACAGGACCCGGTGCCACACGTGCAACGAATGCGCAGTGCCGTCTTGCTGTATCCATGATGGAGAAGCCAGCAACCAGCGCCAGCGCGGTACGCCATAACCCCATTTCGCGAGCGCCGTTCCTGGTGGCTGCCACGTCCACCACATGGGGCGTCCATCCCGTTCCCACTGTGCTCTAGCCGTTAATTAATTAAGTACTCTCGTTTCAAGAGCTGACCGAAACAGAGGTCCGATCCAATGCCGCCCGCGAGGAACAGAAGTGCGCATAGTTTCACGCCAGAAGCCCCCAGGATTTCCGGGACCAACCAACTGTGACTGGCAACTCCACCTCCACTGCCGGGCTACCCATGGCGTCTGGTGTCCTCGCCCAAAGTTGGAACGCATGAAGTATAGAGCCAGGGTTCTCGCGTGACCTTCTCGAAAAACGCATCTGTCACCCGCGGGAACCCACCCCTGAACAACCGCCAAGCCTTATGCAGATGGGTCGGAGTTGACCTCGACGATGTTCTCTGCGGCTGCGCCCCAGCGATGCTTTTTTCATTCGTACCTGAAGAAAATTCTTGACAACTCTTCGCGAACGAATCGCCTCTCGTTTCAAGTCGTACCCGGAGCAGCTCCCAGAGTCGATAGGCTCACGTCTGAGGCGTTTTCGGCCGTGGAATCGACGCGCGCCGTACCGGCCGTCAGAATCGGCGCGCTCGAGGGATCCTCGAGGCACGAAAAAGATGATGGTATACAGGAACATGACGAACGTAATTCCCCGTCTTACCCGCCTGTCGGATCAAGAGTTGCTCGTGGAGGTCAAGGCACTCGCCACTCGGGAACGTGAGGTCACGACGCAGCTGATCGCCGCGCTCGTGGAAATGGACGCGCGCCGGTTGTATCTTTGCGAGGGCTGTTCATCGCTGTTCACCTACTGCACACAGGTCCTGCGGTTGTCGGAGCACGCCGCGTATGGCCGGATCGAAGCGGCGCGCGCCGCGAGACGGTTTCCGATCGTGCTGGATCTGCTCGCCGACGGGTCCGTCACGTTGACCACCGTGTGCCTGCTGGCGCCACATCTGACGCCCGACAATCACCGGGAGGTACTGGAATCCGCGCGGCACAAGAGCAAGCGCGACGTCGAGCAGCTCGTGGCGGCGTTGCGGCCGCAGCCGGCCGTTGCGTCAACCGTCCGCAAGCTTCCCGTGCCGAGGCTCGCCGCCGAAGCGATGCGCGCGCCACTCCCTCCAAAAAGCCCGCATCACACCGTCCCAGCGGCTCCAACAGTCGCCGCAGCTCCAAGGCGGTCGACCGTCGTCGCGCCGCTCGCGCCGGAGCTCTTTAAGATCCAGTTCACGATGTCGCGGGAGATGCACCAGAAGCTGCGGCGGGCGCAGGATCTCCTGCGACACGTTGTTCCAGCCGGCGATCCGGCTGCGATCTTCGATCGAGCGCTGACGCTGCTGGTCTCGGAGCTCGAGAAAACCAGGACGGACGCCGCCACGCGACCGCGGGCAGCACGCCCAACGGCTCCTGGGTCGCGTCACGTTCCGGCCTCGGTCAAACGGAAGGTCTGGTCCCGTGATGGCGGCCAGTGTGCCTTCGTCGGCACGAACGGGAGGTGCGTCGAGCGCGGCTTTCTGGAGTACCACCATGTGGTGGCCTACGCGGCTGGTGGCCAGACGACAGTCGAGAACCTGGAACTGCGGTGCAGATCGCACAACGCGTACGAGTCGGAGCTGTTCTTCGGGCCCATGATTGTGAGGGAGGCACGCGAGCCATGGACAGTCTCGACTCGGTCCGGACCGAGTTGAGCATTGTGAGCGCAATCTTGTGCCACATCCGTGAGCGGACATGATGTACGAACCCAAGGCGAAAGTGTTATGCTGCGCGAATGTCCGACCACTCCGCTATTGAGTGGACCGAGGCGACGTGGAATCCGACGATCGGGTGCACGAAAGTCTCGCCCGGCTGCGATCGGTGTTACGCCGAGCGCATTACCCACCGATTCCCAAAGACATATCCGAACGGCTTCGCACTCACGCTGAGGCCGCAAGCGCTGGATCTGCCTTTGCGTTGGAGACGGCCTCGAACCGTCTTCGTGAACTCGATGTCCGATCTTTTCCACGCTGACGTGCCTGAGGCTTTCATTGCGCAGGTGTTCGACGTGATGAAGCGCTGCCCCCACCATACTTTCCAGGTTCTGACGAAGCGGGCCGAGCGTCTCGCGCGCCTCGCACCACGCCTCGAGTGGCCGGCCAACGTATGGATGGGCGTGTCTGTTGAATCGCCGGAGTACTCGTGGCGGATCGACTATCTTCGGCGAGTGGCGTCGGCCGTGCGATTCATCTCAGCTGAGCCCCTCATCGCGGCATTGCCAAATCTGGACCTCACAAAGATCGATTGGCTGATTGCCGGCGGTGAGAGCCAGGCCGGCTGCCGGCCAGCCACTGATGAGTGGTTCCGCGATCTGCGCGACCAATGCGTGGCAGCCGGTGTCGCGTTCTTTCTGAAGCAGTTGGGCGGGCATCCATCAAAGCGGGGTGGAGACGAGGCCTTACTCGATGGCGAGCGGTGGACCAAACTCCCCGTCAAAAGAGTCGGCGGCGATTCAAATGATCCTTCGCAGAGATCTTCTCCCAGAACTCGATGCCTTTCGGATGCCGTGTCGCAAAAACGGGCCGGTACAGTGGCGCCTGGGTTCTCGTCTCTCTCATAGGTTCTGGCAATAGGCTAACAACATAGCCAAGCCGCTCAAGTTGCTGCGCGTACAGACGCATCAGCTCGTGTTTGACCGCGACGAAAGGTCGATCTCCGCCTTGGCTGCAGGCTTTGACAACGGCGCGCCATCCGTCCGTGCCGAAGAACATTGTCCAGCCTGTCGCGTCGATTCCGTTCAAGGCATTCTGCGCATTTCGAAAGAGCGTCATCTCTGGAAACGTGAAGATCAGGTCCATGGGAATGCTTCCCTCGGTCAGGGCCTCGATTGTCCTAAAGCTGACGGTGAACCCGAGCAGATCGATGAACGCGAGCGACAGCGTGGAGCGCTGAACGCTGGCTCGGATACTCGCGATCGTCTTCGGATCGTTACAGTCTGCGGGCAGCACGCGCACGCGGGTTAGGTCAGCGCCTCGTGCTCTCAGACGTTTGTTCAAAGCGTCGACGAGCCGTTCGTCCCGTTCCACGAAGATCAACTCTGTGAGCGGCTTCCTCGTGCTAATGGCCAGCAATGGCGATCCGTCGAACTCATCTCCAGTCTTCGGAACGACGCAGAGTCCAGGGCCGCTCATGAGGTCGACGAACGCGCGGCGTGGCCATTTGTGCGACATCCCCGTTGAACAAATGTCCAGGTACCGCTGCAGGTAATAAAGCTTGTGCGCAGCCCACCGGCCGGACTTGCGAGCGATGAGACCGTCGGACCCGAAAACGTCTTTGCTCACAGCTTGCCTGACCAGTGGACCATGAGTTGTGCACCCCGACTACGCGACGGCTAGGGCTTTGTGCAGGACCGCTTCAAGCAGCCGCCGGCTCTCCGTCCGCGTAGTCTCGAGCTGCGCTTCCAGCCGATCGCAAATCGCCATCAGCTCGTCAACCTTGGCGACGATGAGGTGTTGTTCGGCGAGGGGAGGAACAGCGACCGGAAGGCGCTTCAGTTTCGCCGCCTTGATTCCCTTTGCGGTCAAGCCGGTCGCAGTCTTGTCTAGGAGTCGTTGGAAAGGCTCTGACAGCAGCTGAAGGACAAGAAACTGCGGATCGACGGCCCCATACGTTCGAAAGCAAATCACGCGCTGTGCTAACGCGAAATGCTCGGTGGAGCGCACAACTGCCGCATTTCCCATCGGCGCTTCCGTCGTGAAGAGAACATCGCCGAGTTGTGGAAAGCCTCGGGTCATCCAAGTGTCGTAGGTCGCTTCCGTCAGAAACTCCTCCGGCGACACGGCGATAACGTTCTTTCTCACGTTCTTGGCCGTAATCAATCGGACTCCACGACTGACCTTCGCGGGGGTTTGACCTCGATAGTCAATGAACAGAACTAGATCGGCCAGCCCGCGCCATTCCCAGGAGGGCGGAACCTTCCAGCGGTCTTCGGCTGCCAGCAGTTTCTGTGGCTCCTCATCCGCACGACGATCTTCTTTCGCCTTAGCTCCACGCTTTTCATCGTTGACACGCAACTGCGACACGACCGATTCATCGTCAGGATCTTGGGCACCGAGCCGGCCACGCACGGCGAGGCTAAGAATTACCTGGCGCAAGTCCTCCAAGTGTTCGCGTCGTGTAGTTAGAACTGACAAGCGGCGCAGATGGAAGTCCGCGTCCTGGCGGTCAGCAGCTAATTGATTGAGCCGCCGCAGCGAGGCCTCCACCAGCCGATCGCGCCGGCGCTCCCGCTCCGCCTGCGCCGCCTCCAGCCGATCGCACAGCGCCATCAGCTCGTCAACCTTGGCCACAATACGATGCTGCTCTGGGAGTGGTGGAACAGGTATGCGACGACGGTAGGCGTCGACCCGACTCAGCCCGGGCTTCACGCCTTTCCCGAGCTTGTCGAGGTCAAGGGTCTTAAGGGCGAGGAATAAAAAATGAATAGCCAAGAACACAGGAGGCACGACGAAGTACGCGACGTCCGTGGTCCAGGAAGGCCCATCACAAACATTCAGAGCGCCAGCGGACCCCTTCCGACCGATGATAATCGCAGGCTTTTGTGAAAGAGCTTCTCTGCAAAATCCTACGACACCATTTGAACCAAATACAGGAATTTCGCCTGCTCCTATACCCTCCGTGGCTGGTCTCGGTTTTCCGTACTGAAACGTAAGCAGTTCGCCGACTTCGGCCCCGACCCAGCCGAACGGCAGGTCCGAGTTAATTCGACGTAACGGGCGGTGAAGCAGATCCACAAGCTCGGATGACGCTTCCTCCTCCGGATCCTGCTCCACCAACTTCCCGCGCACCGCCAGATCCAAAATGAACCGCCGCAGCCGAGGAACGGCATCAGGCGCCTCGGCGACGCGGTCGAAATGCGCCAGCAATTGTGCAGAACTCATCGCAGCAGCGCCTCTTCCAGAATCCGGCGCAGCTGATCCCGCAGCGCCGCCGCCTCGCGCTCCGCTTCCTCCAGCTTCGACAGCAGCTCCTCTGGATCGCCGTGCTCATCGGCGACGGTGTGGGGGTTCTTGAAATCCAGGTTGTAACCGCGCTCCTTCACCTGCTCCGCGGTGACGCGCCACGCGACCTGGGTCTCGACCCGCCCGGTGCGTTCCGCGCCGCCCCACCAGTCAGCGATCGGCTGCAGATGCTCGACCCGAATCGGCTTCGTCATCGAATATGACTTCTGCCCGGCAGGCACACGGTGCTCGTAGAACCAGATCTCCTTCGTCGGCTCCCCCTTTTCGAAGAACAAGAGATTCGTCCCGATGCTGGCGTAGGGCTTGAACACGCTGTTCGGGAGGCGCACGATCGTGTGCAGGTTGCACTCCTCCATCAGGTGTTCCTTCAAGCGCGTCTTCACACCCTCGCCGAAGAGCGTGCCGTCAGGCAGCACAACCGCCGCGCGGCCAGCGGGTCGAAGCAGCCGGATGATCAGCGCGAGGAAGAGGTCCGCGGTCTCGCGCGTCTGATACGCCTTCGGAAAATTGGACTCGATGCCATCCTCCTCACGCCCGCCGAACGGCGGGTTCGTGAGCACGATATCGACGCGATCGCTCGACGTGTAACTTACGTATGGCCGCGCCAGCGTGTTGTCGTGACGGACGAAGCTCGGGTCGCTGATGTTGTGCAGGAGCATGTTCGTCACGCACAGCATGTGGGGAAGCTGCTTCTTCTCGACGGCTCGCAACCCCTCCTGCATCCGCTCTTCCTCCTCGACCGTCCTGACATAGCGCTGCCGCATGTGGCGAATCGAGCAGGTCAGGAAGCCACCGGTCCCGCAAGCCGGGTCGAGCAGGACCTCGCCGGGGTGCGGATCGATGCGTTCGGCCATGAACGCTGTCACCGCGCGCGGCGTATAGTACTCGCCGGCGTTCCCGGCGCTCTGCAGGTCGTTCAGGATCTGCTCGTAGATCTCGCCGAAGTGCTGCTTCTCCGCCAGGTTGTTGAAATCGATCTCGTTGATGCGGTTCACGACCTGACGCATCAACTGTCCCGACTTCATGTAGTTGTACGCGTCCCCGAACACCTCGCGGACGACGCGGCGGCGGTCGCCGGCGCCGGAGACTGAGAGCTCCTTCAGCGTGGGAAACAGCTCGTTGTTGACGAACGCCATCAGCGCCTCGCCGGTGATGCCTTCGGGGTCGGCAGCCCAGGTGCGCCATTGCAAAGGCTCGGGGATTGGCGAGCGATACTCCGCGTTCAGAAGCTCGAGCTGCTGGTCCTGATCGTCGATGATCTTGAGAAAGAACATCCAGCACAGCTGCGAGATGCGCTGCGCGTCGCCGTCGACGCCGGTGTCCTGGCGCATGACGTCCTGAATGGATTTGACAGAATTGCGAACGGTCATCGAATCACGCCGCTCCCTCGTAGAGCGCCGACTGAAGCTCGTGGACGGCACGTTCGAAGTCGCCTCGAGTGCCAAACTGCCTGATCAGCTGCAGCGGCGTGCCCATCGCGTCGAACGGGGTCACCTGCAGGATCCGAGGGTCATCAAGCCCTATGACGCCTTCATCCTCGTACTTCTGGAGCAGCGCCTCGAGCACGGCCCGCGCCTGCGCACCGTATTTCGTAAAGACGTCTTTCTTGCGGACATTCCTGGCGCGCTCGCGACGCGTCAGCGGCGGCTGGCCGTACGCGACGTGGCAGATCAGGTCGAAGGGATCGAGGTAGATCCCGACGTCCCGAGCCAGCGCGTCGAGCGGCACGCCCTCCTCTTCGAGCTCGTCGATGACCGCCTGCTTCCTGTCGGCGCTTCGCCAGCGAGTCAGGAAGTCGTCCAGGCTGGCGAAATGCTTCCGTAACTCCTTCTTCGTGAAGTCCCGGAGGCTTTCCGTCACGAGCCGGCCGTCGTTGTCGAGATACTCGACCCGCTCGGCGACGATGGATACTGGCACTCCGTCCACATAGATCTTCCGAGGCGGCCCGCCAGGGTCGCCCCACGGCGATAACGGCCCGTCAACAACTATCTCGTCGTCATTCGGATTCGGCGGAATCGGTTCGCCGTCATCTGGCGGCGGCACGTCATCAGGAGGCAGGACGGGATCGTCCGGGCCTGGTTCGTAAACCTGGATGGGCGGCCCATCAAAATCCGGATCGGCGAAATGGTTCGTCGCCTTTCGGAAGTCGAGCAGCGTGAAGTAGTACTTCTTCGTATCCTCGTGAATGCGTGTGCCCCGGCCGATGATCTGCTTGAATTCGCTCATCGAGCCGATCTCACGATCGATCGCGATGATGCGGCACGTCTGAACGTCCACTCCGGTCGAGAGGAGCCGGGACGTCGTGACGATCACCGGAAACTTGGCCTCGGGGTCGATGAAGTTGTCGAGTTGATCGACTCCCTCCTTGTCGTTCCCTGTGATCCGCATCACGTAACGAGGATACTTGGCGCATAAGTCAGCGTTCTCGTTGATGAGCGCCTTGCGCATGCGTGCCGCGTGTTCGGTGTCGACGCAGAACACGATCGTTTTCTGAAAGCGATCGTCGCTCTCCTTCAGGAGATCCGAGACTTTCTTTGCAACGACCTTTGTGCGCTCGTCGATGACCAGCGTGCTGTCAAAGTCCTTCTGGTTGTAGATTCGATCCTCGACTTCGTTCCCATCGCGGTCCAGTTTTCCGGGCTCCGGGCGATAGCCATCGACGTCCCTGTCGATGTGCACCCTGACAACTTTATACGGCGCGAGAAAACCGTCGTGGATGCCCTCCTTCAACGTGTAGCTATAGACGGGCGCTCCGAAGTAGTCGATGTTCGAGACGTATCTGGTTTCCTTCGGCGTTGCCGTCATGCCGATTTGCGTCGCCGAGGAAAAGTACTCGAGGATTTCACGCCAGGCCGAGTCTTCTGCCGCGCTCCCGCGGTGGCACTCGTCCACGACGATGAGGTCGAAGAAGTCTGGCGACAGCTCGCGGAACAGTTTCTGCCGATCTTCGGGGCCCGTGATCGCCTGGTAGAGCGCGAGGTAGATCTCGTATGAGGTATCGATGCGGCGTTTCTTGTCAATCGCGATTGGCAGATCTACCGTCGTGCCGTCCTCTCGTTCGATCACTCTCGAACCCGTCTCAGCTTTGCCATCGCCGCACCGAATGGACGGAAGTCGTTCACCATCGTTTGATCGATGAGCACGTTGCGATCGGCGAGGAACAGAATCCGCTTCTTGCGTCCGCCCTTCCAGAGCCGCCAGATGATTTGGAAGGCAGTGTAAGTCTTGCCGGTGCCCGTAGCCATGACGAGCAACAAGCGGTCCTGTCCCTTCCCGATCGCTTCCGTCGCGGCGTTTACGGCGCTCGCCTGGTAGTACCTCGGCCCCTTGCCAGTTCCGTCGTTGAAGTAGTCCTGCAGGACGATCGGCTCGGCCTCCGGCGGGAGGCCCTTCCATTCGCGGTAACTGGCCCAGAGCGCCGACGGCGACGGAAACTCGTCGAGCGTGAGGTCCTTCTCAATAGCTCCGGCGGTCAGCGATTTGTCGTGGAATACGAACCCGTCGCCATTGGACGAGAAGACGAAGGGAATCTGGAGCGTGTCCGCGTATCCCAGCGCCTGCTGAATGCCGTCGCCAACGGCGCAGTT
>JBBQEJ010000094.1:0-19447 GCA_038320555.1 Vicinamibacterales bacterium
GGTGCCGGGCTGTCGCGTGAAGTGCTCGACAACCGCTTCGTGCGCGACCGCCACGTCGGCCACCCACTTCATGTCGCGGAGCGCCGTCTCGAGCGGCCCGGAACCGTACGTGTCGAGCGGCACCTCGGCAACCGCAAGCCACAGCGATCGCGCAACCTGAACGATCGACGGACGCGTCGCGCCCGGCAGCCCTGATGGAACTCGGGTGGTTTTCGGCGACGCGGCCGCATGCACAATGCAGTAAACGTACGTGGCGGTATCGCTCATGCTGGTGTCCGGAACCCGACGTTCGTCACCAAATTCCCGGGCGAGGCATCCCGCCTCGCTGCGTTGCTCCTCGTTCACATATTCCCGATATGCTCGCTCGTCGTGCCCTGCGATCCGCGCGCCGCGCTCCGAAATCCACTACCGATTCAACGGATACAGGCCACTAGTCTAGATCCGCTTCGATGATATCCCAGCAGACGCAGGATCCTGTGCGGGCCGTCGCCACGTCCGCTGCCATCGGCCGAGGGCAGCCGGGCCGTGCGGCGGGGGAAGTTCCTCGGGCGCCACCATGATCGGGGTCCCCCGGGGCATTGCGCGCTGGAGTCGGGTGATTTCTCGTTGCTCGACCACAGCCGCCGCGCGGCATCGGGCGCACGTTCCACGGCCCACCGCGTTGACAATCGTCATGGGCACATGGATGTGCAGAGCGTGAAGCCGTCGAATCAACCTCTGAGTCTCCGCGCGAGGCAACGCCGCGGCCCGTGTCACCACGACGAAAGATGTGCGCCGGGAATCCGCCAGCAGCCCGCGCAAACGGCCAAGTCCCTGCGACAGCCTGAGCAGAACCGCGCCGAGCTCGCCGACTCCCACGACGGGTTGATACTTGAGGAGGATCGACATCAGCGCCCTCGTCCAGTCCTGAACGAGCGCGGGCGTCTCGAGAAGCCGCAGCGCGTGGCCGCTCGGCGCAGTGTCCATGACGACGATGCCGGTTGCGCTGGAGTCGATGGCATCGGTCACGTCGATCACCGCGGCAAGCTCATCGATCCCTGGCGGCGCGAGATCGATCAGGCCGTGCATCACCTGGCGGTCGTGTCCCGCATCGACTCCCACCCCGCCGGCGGAGCTATGACGAGTGAGACGGTCAAAGAGCGAGTCGATGGCTGTCGCGTACCTGTCGCGGACTCCTTGAAACGCCCGCGCGGCATCGATCTCGCGCATCTCGAGATTTGGCGGTCCTCCTCGGATGGTGGTGGCGGAATCGGCGATCGGAGTGCCGAACACATCCGCAAGCGAATGGGCCGGGTCTGTCGAAAGCAGCAGGACAGGGCGTCCGGGTCCGGCCGACGCCACCGCAAGTGCCGCCGCCGCCGCACATGTCGTTTTCCCGACGCCCCCCTTTCCTCCGAACAGAATCAGCCGCGCGTCGTCACCGGCGATGAGAGGGAGAATATCTGCGTGGATGGCGGAGGGCGCCGGCGCACGCCATGCGGGCTTTCCGGACCCCCGTCGGTCGCTCAGGACCGGCTTGCCGGCCGCAATCCCGGCGCCGATGCCTGCGAGGGCACGCGGCCCGCGCGGTTCAGCAGATCGCTCAGCAATGCCAATCAAGGGCACACCAGGAACGCGAGCCTGCATGGCGACGACGGCGCGCCGCTCGAGGACGCGGCGTCCGTCGCACCGGCCGCATCGGCGTCCTGGCCGCGGCGTGAGTCGATTGACGATGACGTCGCGGAGCGGAATCCCCTCGGTCGAAAGCGCGGCGGCGGCGTCAGCCGTCTCCTCGATCGACATCGTTTCGGGAAGCGTGACCCACGAGACATGCACAAGGGCGGCATCGCGCAGGAGCGCGTGCAGATCGCGGCCCTCACGATCGATCTCCCCGATGAGCGCATCTTCCGCGTCCGGTACCCAGCTGCCGCGCAGCGCTTCGACCATGACACGATGTTTCGCCTGCATCTGATCGAAGACACGCGCCAGACTACGCAGCGATTCCGGCATCGTCAACATACGAAGAGTGTGTCCGGTGGGAGCCGTGTCGACGACGATCAGGTCGTAACGGCCGGTCCTGGCCAGGCGCGCAATCTCGAACAGGGCTGCCAGTTCATCGATTCCTGGCAGCGACAAACGCAACAACCGGGATACATCGTCCCGATCGAGCCAGGTGCCGCGCAGTGCGATGCGTTCGAACGCGTCGCGCCGCTTCGAAAGCCAGCGCTCGAGGGCCCGCGGCGCATCGATCTCGACGGCGTCCAGGAGACCGCGGCGAAGGGGAATGCGGCGTGGAGCGGCGGCCAGAGGCCGATTGAGCGCGTCGCCCAGCGAAGGGGCGGGATCGGTGGAGATCACGAGGGTGCGTTGGCCGCCCACGGCTGATGCGACCGCGAGAGCCGCGGCGCACGTCGTCTTGCCGACTCCCCCTTTTCCGCCGACGAAGCGGTAGCGGGGGCCGCGTGGAAGCGCCGGCGCGTTGAGCTCAGTCCGTGGAATGCTCGTCGCCTTCGACCGAGGCTTCGATGCCCGTGATCTTGTAGTCCTTCGGCGAGAGCGTCGCGGCCCCGGCACCCTGCCTCCGATCGCGGATGTCGCGCAGGCGCGCGAGAATCTCCGCCTCGAGCTCGTCGAACTCCGTCTGGCTCAACTCGCCGAGCTCCAT
Organism: Vicinamibacterales bacterium; assembly: GCA_038320555.1. Lineage (GTDB taxonomy): Bacteria > Acidobacteriota > Vicinamibacteria > Vicinamibacterales > 2-12-FULL-66-21 > JALZOC01. Next base: position 2,645 of record JBBQEJ010000094.1, read on the forward strand.
GCGCATCTGCGCCGCCAGCAGCTGTTCGCGAAGCGCGGTGTCGTCGTTCAGCTCGGTGTCCACGGCCGCCGCGATCTTGTCGAACACGAACCGCAGCCCTCCGACCAGCATCGAATCGAGTATGAACATGGGCGATTGCCGATCCGCAATCCGCGAGCGAGCGCTAGTGCGCGCGTTCGAGCTTGAGGCGAATATTGACGAAGTTGTACGGCGGCCACGGCCCGGTGTACTTGAAGGTCAGCTTGTCGTAGCGCTGACCGATGTCTTTCACGCGCCCGTCGAACGCATCTTCGAGGTTTCGCGCAACCAGGAACGCCGCGTTCATGATCATGCGATCGCCAATCGGCTTGTTCGATCGCGAGGCGACCGACACATTGCGCAGCGCCTCGAAGATTTCACTGACATACCGTTCCGAGCGCGCCTGCAACGCCGCGTCGATGAGGCGGCCGTATTGCATCCGCGCAAAATACGTCGACCCCTTCTGCGTGGAAATCTCTCCTTTGAGCCGGCGGATGTCTTCGTCCTCCGCCTCGATCTCGCGGATGATCTGATCGCGGTCCCAGAGCACCTTCAGGCCGAATTCGAACTTGTCCTGCATTTTGTTCAGGACGTCGGTGAACGCGTCGTAAGCCGAGCGCAGCAACTCCATGATGTCGTCGTCGGTCTTGAACACCGTCCCGAACGACATCGGGATCACCGTGTGGTGCTGCATGACCGTCTCGTTCACCCGCTGGTGTGCCAGCACATTTTCGCGCGTCGGATCCTGCACGACCATCGGTGTGTTCGACACGATCGCCGCAATGTCGCCGTAATTGACGGTGTGGACTTCGGCAGGTTCAGGGCCAATCCCGAGGGGACCAAAGCTCAACGGTCGTTCCGACTTGATGACGCAGTAGACGTACTTTCCTTCATTCGAGTCCTCGGCCGTCGCGGATGACTCGCCGCGCGCCGGCTTGGCCGGCTGCGCCGGCATCCGTACTCGCTCGAGCTTTCCCCGAGTCTGAGGAACCGCAGATGCCGTAACCCTGGCCGACCCGCGCGCGCGCGCCGATGCGGCCACGGTTCTCTTCGCCTGAGGTTGTGTCTTTGTCCGCGCCCTGGCTTTCTTCGCAGTCTTTGCCATGCCTGATCTGTTCCTGCCCGAAACGTTCAGCGCCGTCGTCCCGACGGCTTGGTGCTGCGCTTGTCGTTCTGGCCGTTCTGGCTCGGACCCCGGCTCGCCAGCATACGCTGGATTTCCACGACCAGCGCATCCGGCAGACACGGCTTGGTCACGAACGCGTCGCACCCCGCCTGGCGGGCCCCCTCGGCGTATCCCGCGAGCGCATGCCCCGTGAGCGCCACGATGGGGGTATGTTTCGTCCGCTCGTCGGTTTTCAAGCGCCGCGTGGCCTCCCAGCCGTCCATCTTGGGCAGCGCCAGGTCCATCAAGATGATGTCCGGCAATAACTCGAGAGTCTTCTCGATGGCCTCGAGCCCGTTGGCCGCTTCCGCGACACGATAGCCCGAAAACTGCAGGTACGCGGAGTACATTTCCCGCGCATCCTCGTAATCCTCGACGACGAGCACGAGCGACTGGTCGACTGGATGTCTGTTCATCGGCGCCTGAGCCGCGACGGGAGCCGCAATGTGAACGTCGAGCCTTTTCCGAGCTCGCTGTCGAGCTCGATCGTGCCGCCGAGCATCTGCGACAGCCGCCGGCAAATCGACAGACCCAGGCCGGTGCCGCCGTAGCCGCGAGCGGGGGAGCTGTCGAGCTGCCGGAAATCCTCGAACACTTTGGCCTGATCCTCCGGGCCGATGCCGACGCCGCTGTCGGCCACCGCGATCGCCACGGTCCGTCCTCTCGTATCGTACGACGCTTTGATCGTGACTTTGCCGGACGGCGTGAACTTCAGCGCGTTGCTCAGGAAATTGAGGACTATCTGCTTGACCTTCTGCCGGTCGCTCTTGAACGCGGGCAGCGACCGCGTCATGCTCGCTCGCACCGTCAGGTTGGAACGCCTGATGATCGGCTCGAGCTCCGACATTACTTCCTCGACGAGCTCGGGAATCTTGAACGTCGTGAGATTGAGCGGCATCCGCCCCGCCTCAATCCTCGTGATGTCCAGGATGTCGTTGATGAGAGCCAGCAGGTGCCGCGAGTTCGAATCGATCCGCGTCAGGCTCTTTCGCTGCGTGTCCGACACCGCGCCGGTGACGCCGTGCAGCAGCATGTGCGTATAGCCGAGAATCGCGTTGAGCGGCGTCCGGAACTCGTGAGACATGTTTGCGAGGAACTGCGACTTCAGCGCCGAGGCCTGCTCGAGCGCGATGTGCTGGCGACGAAGCAGCTCGTTCTGGTCTGCCAGTTCGGCCGTGGCTTCCTGGACTTTTCGCTCGAGCTCAGCCGACGCTTCCTTCAACTGCTCGTAGAGACGAGCCTTCTCGATCGCTTCGGTGAGGTCGTGCAGGATCGTGACGACCCACATCAACTCACCCTGCTCCGAGAGGATCTGGCCGGCAAGCGCTTCGACAGGGGACGGCCGGCCGGTGGCCGGATCGGTCAACTGGATTTCACCGCGGTATCGCTGCTCGCCGCCGCGCGTGAGGACGTTCGAGACAAACGACGTCAGATGCGCGCCGTTGGCGCGCACGTGCCGGAGTTCCGAGTCGCGGGCCGAACCCGCCGCCGTGAACAACCGCTCGGCCGGCTCGTTCATCAGCACGATATCCCCTTCCTGGTCGGTCACCAGGATAGGGTCGGCCACCGAGTCGATGATGAGATCCAGCCGATGCCGCTCATCGCGCACCTCCGCCTGCGCGAGCCGGAGCGTGCGGTAACTCTCCTCGATCTCCTCCTTCGCGCGCGCGAGGTCGGTGACGTTCCGGAGAATCGACACGACGTACGTACCCTGGCGCTCGTCTGTCGCGCGGGAGCTCAGGAGCTCGAATAACAGGTCCGATCCTTCGAGTGGATCGACGAGCAGCAGCTCGCGTCGCGCCAGCTCCGTCTGCCCCACGGCGCTCGTCGACAGCGCGGCCGAGAACAACATGTTGTTGAGTCCCGCGGCGCGCCGCCAGCCTTCGCTCGCGTCTTCGGGGGCGGCAAAGAGTTTTTCCGCGTGGTTGTTGGCGATGATCAGCTTGCCTTCGGTGTCGGTCAGCAGGATCGGGTCCGTCACCGCGTTGATGATGCTGTAAAGCAGCATCCGCTCCTGGCCGAACCGGGTTTCGGCCACCATCTGACGGCTCAGGAGCCGCGAACCCTGCCGCCCGAGGATGCGGGCCACCCAGGCAACGTCAGAATGGAGTTCCGGCCCCGCCGCACTTGCCAGCAGCAGTCCGTGCGCGACCGAATCATGGTCTCCACGCAGCGGAATCGCGTGGAACGGGAGTCCTTCGATCGGGACGTGGAATTGAGTCGATGCGCCGTCGAAGTACGTCGCATCGCTGCGCTCCATTGCGACCACGACGGGATGCCCCTCGTCGTCTTTCGTCAGCGCGAAATCGCCGACGGCCGACGACGAGACCCCGTGTTCCGCGATGAGAAGGAGCGCGGAGCTGCCGGGCTCGGTGACGAGAACGACGGCTTGTTCCGCGGGAGAATGAGCCGCCAGCCAGTCCACCGCGCGGCGCGCCGATATCTGCAGGTCGGTGTTGCTCAGCAGAAACTCGAGCAGCGCGAGTTTCGCGTCGGCATCGACCCCGCCCAACTGCACGGCAGTCGCGGTGGCGGACCGGCGCACGCGCTATCCTTCGACACGTCTGCGGGCGGCTGTCCGTCCGGCTTTCGTGGCCGCCGCCGTCCGGCGGGCTTTCGTGGCCAATCCGACCTTCGTGGCAGCGAGCTCGGCCCGCAGGGCGGCGTTTTCCTTCAGCACGATGTCGTGCGCCGCCGTCAATTCTCCCTGCGGTCTCGACATGGGGCCCACCTGACCGACGGCCTCTGAATATTTTAGGTACGTGTCGATCGATGCCACAACCACGCGGGCCTCAACCGTGATCAAGTCGATGCCGACCAGTGAGACGCGGACCCAGGCATCGATCACAATCCCTTTGTCCAGGACGCGGTCCAGCACGTCGATGAGACTGGTACCGCCCTGCTGCCGTTCGACTGCCATTCTTGAGCTCCTGCTATCTCGAATATCCGACTTAGGCGCAAGCCGGGAACGGAAGACCCCCGGTCGATGTCAGCGTCGCCTCCGCGCCGGCCCTGGCGCCAGCGCGTCGACTTTTCGCTCGAGCCGCTGAATCTGCGCCTTCAACGCATCGTGATCCGCAATCACTTTGCGCTGGGCCCCCGGCGACAGTTCCCGATCGTACCGCCACCAGTCGAGTCCGATCTCCTGCGCCTTGTCCAGCGAGCAGACGAGCAGCCTGATCCGAATGGTGAGCAACTCGACTTCCGCGAGAGACACCTTGATGTCGCCTGCGATCACGAGCCCCTTGTCGAGCACCCTGTCGAGCACATCCACAAGGCCGGTGGAGCGGTGATGAGACGGCGGAAGATCGAGAGGCATGTGGCAGCGAACTATATCCCACGCGTCTCAGGGCAGCAACTTGGCCGCCCTGACGAGGTTAGCGGATCTATTGATGAGCTGTGCTCTCTCACTTTCTGACCGTGCCCGGTTCCGAGATGGCCTCGACCAGTTCGCCGGTCGTCGTATCACGGTGGACGCGCGTCGCGATATCGGCCTGCGCAATGATGCCCTGCAGGGCACCGTTTCCGTCGACGACGGGAATGCGGCGCACCTTCCGCTCCGCCATCCGAGCCACGGCCTGAGTGACGTCGTCGTCCTCTCGGCATGTGACCGGGTTGTTCGTCATCGCGTCACGGGCGGTGGCTTTCTCGACAGTCTTCCCGTCGGCCACGATCCTCACGACGATGTCCCGATCCGTCACGATGCCGACCAGCTTGCGGCTCGTTTTGGATTCGATGACCGGAAGAGCTCCAACGTCTTCACTCTTCATGAGTTGCGCGATTCGCTGGATCGAATCGGCAGGCTCGCAACTTACAGGCTCACGCGTCATGACGTCTCCACACCTGGCCATGTGACCTCCCTTAGTAACGCAGGACCGAACGTCAGCAGGATGCAATCACACGGCCAAAAGGAGACGATGCCTGAAGGACCCGTCTGACGCCGCAGCGCTCGCCATAATGTCAGGCCGGCCTTCAGGCCGTCTTCAGCGCGCGCTTGAGAATCTTGCCGGTGGGACCAATCGGCAGCGAATCCCTGAACTCGACTATTCTCGGATACTTGTAAGACGCGAATTGGTCGCGGCACCATGCAATCAGTTCTTCTTCAGTAAGGACCGCGCCTGGCTTCCTCACAATGAACGCTTTCACTTCTTCGCCGAGACGCTCGTCGGGCACGCCAACCACGGCCGCCATCGAGACAGCGGGATGCGTGATGATGACGTCCTCGAGCTCACGCGGATACACGTTGAACCCGCCACGCAGGATCATGTCCTTCTTGCGATCGACGATCGCCAGATATCCCTCGCTGTCGAGCACGCCGATGTCGCCCGTGTGGAACCAGCCGTGGCGCATGGCTTCTTCGGTGGCTTCGGGGCGGTTGTAGTAACTCTTCATGACGCTCGGCCCACGCACCACGACTTCTCCGCGTTCGCCGGAGGAGACAGGCCTGCCGTCATCATCCACGCACCGAATGTCGACACCGAAGATAGGGAACCCGACGGTCCCCGGCTTGCTCGGCCGATACAACTGGTTGAAGGCAACGACCGGGGCCGTCTCCGAGAGGCCGTAGCCTTCAAGCACGCGGACGCCGAAGGTCGCTTCGAAGCGACGTAAAACGTCCACTGGCATGGGTGCGCCCCCCGACACGCAGCAGCGGAGGTGTTTCGCGATCGCCGCGACATCGGCTTTCCCGGCCGCTGCATGGTCCAGCAACGACCAGTACATCGTCGGCACGCCGATCCAGAACCCAACCTCTTCGTCGACAATCGTCTGCAGCACCGTCGCTGGATCAAACCGCGGCAGGAGCACCAGCCGAAGGCCGCCGTATAGCCCGGAGTTCATCTGACAGGTCTGCGCGGTCGAATGAAAGAGCGGCAGCGTGACAAGCGCGACGTCCTGCTCGAATCCGCCTTTGCTGGCCGGCGCCAGCATCTCGTGCGTGGTCACGGCGTTGAGCAGCATGTTCTCGTGCGTCAGTTCCGCGCCTTTTGGATGCCCCGTCGTGCCGGACGTATAGAGAATCACGGCCGTATCGCTCGGCCGGCGGCGCCGCGTATCGAATACCGGCGACTGTCCCTGCATCAGGTGCCCGAGTGTGATCGCGGGAGACACAGGCGAGGGCGCTGCGGGATCGGCCGTCATGACGACGAGATTCGGGCAGCCCGATTCGTCGCAGGCGGCACGCGCCATCTGTGCCATCGGAAGCTCCGCCGTGCCTTCGAACACCAGCAAGGCTTTCGCGTCGCTGTCCTTCAAGTGATACGCAATCTCGCGCGGCTTCAACAGGACGTTCAGCGGCACGACAACGGCGCCAGCCTTCAGGATGCCGAAGTACGCCAGCGGAAACCACGGCACGTTCGGACACGAGAGTGCAATCTGCTCGCCGGGGGTGATACCCAGCGAGCCGAGTCCTCCGGCCACCTGCGCCGCGCCCGCATTGAGCTCTCCGTACGTCATGCTCTTGCCGGCAAAGGTGATCGCGACGCGATCGGGTGTCAGGCTCGCCTGATGCTCGAGCACACTCGACAGGTTCAGCGCGGTGGCGTGATGTGGAATCATTCAACTCTTGGGTTTTGTTTGCTGTTTTGCATCCCTAATCCCGAATCCCGAATTCTTGAATCGAGTGCGCGGATTCAAGGACTGAGCGATGAGTGATTAGTGATCAGTGATTCATTGCCATTCCGTGTGCACAGCCCCGGGGCGATCGATTCGCTCATAGGTATGCGCGCCGAACGCGTCGCGCTGGGCCTGCGTGAGGCTCTGCGGAAGCGTGGCGGAACGATACGAATCGAAGTACCCGAGCGCGGTTGTGTGCGACAGCATCGGAATGCCTGCATCGGCGGCCCGGGAGATCGTCCGCCTCCAGCCTGCCTGCGCCGTCCTGATGCCGTCACTGATGGCAGAATCGAGCAGAAGGTTGACCAGATCGGGAGTGGCGGCAAACGCATGACGCACGGGATCGAGCAGGCGCGCACGGATGATGCAGCCGCCCTTCCAGATCCGCCCGATCTCGGAGAGGTTGACATGCCAGTTGTATTGGTCGGAGCCGGCGCGAATGAGCGCCATGCCTTGCGCGTACGCACAAATCCGGGCGGCGTATAGCGCGTCCTGGAGGTCCGCAATCACGGGCGTCCGCTCTTCCTGCGTGTAGCGGCTCGAGGGGACGTGGCCGGTGAGCAGCTTCGACGCCGCGACCCGCTGATCCTTCATGCTCGAGAGGACGCGGGCATCGATTGCCGCCGCAATGGTGGGGATCGCGACCGCGAGATCCAGCGCGACCTGCGCGGTCCACTTGCCGGTTCCCTTCTGTCCTGCCTTGTCGAGCACGACATCCACGAGCGGCTGCTTGGTCTCAGGATCGATCGTCCGGCACACCTTCGCGGTCAGTTCGGTGAGGAACGACGCGAGCGGTCCGTCGTTCCACTGCTCAAAGACGTCCGCGGTCTCAGGTGCCGTCATGCCGAGGCCGCGGCGAAGCACGTCCCATGATTCGGCGATGAGCTGCATGTCGCCGTACTCGATGCCGTTATGGACCATCTTCACGAAGTGGCCCGCGCCGTCTGGCCCGACATGGGTCACGCACGGACCGGCGTCGGTCCGGGCGGCGATCGCCTCGAGTACGTCGCCGATGATGAGCCACGCCTCCTCGGAGCCGCCCGGCATCAGCGAGGGGCCGAATCTCGCCCCCTCTTCTCCACCTGAAACTCCGCAGCCGACAAAATGAATCCCGGCCTGGCGAAGTGAGGCTTCGCGCCGCCGCGTGTCTTCGAACCATGAGTTGCCGCCGTCGATGAGGACGTCGCCGCGATCGAGGAGCGGCTGGATCTTTTCAATCGTCGCGTCGACGGGCTTCCCCGCCGGAATCATCATCATGATCCGGCGTGGGCGCTCCAAGGCGGCGGTGAGCTCCTCGAACGTGGTCGTGCCCTCGAACTTCGCGCCTTGATGATTCCTGATGAAGTCGCCGACCCATTCGGTTTCGAGGTTCCAGACGGCGACACGATAGCCGTGCGACTCGATGTTGAGCGCCAGGTTGCGCCCCATCGTGCCCAGGCCGATAATCCCGAAATTCGATCCGCTCATACGAATCCCTTCGATGCCGCAACCGCGCGCTCGAACGCGAGATCGCGAGACCTGATACGAAGCTCTTCTCCGAGCAGCGCGGCGAGCCCCTGATCTCCGAGCGACACAATCCGTGACGCCGCCGCGAGACCGTGCACCCGAGCCGCGCTTTCCACGCACGTGTGGTTGCCGTCGAGCCGAAGCGTCAATTCCTGCGTCCCATCGCCGAGCACGACGAGATCAACGGGCGATGCGTCCGGTTTTTCACGGAGGTCTGGCCTGACGCCTTCACCCCACTTGAGGGCCGATGCGAGCCAGCCGGCGAAGAGCCGGGCGGCGTCGAGATCCGCCCCTTCAATCCGCAGCTGGCGGAAACCAGAGGCGGCGGCGCACACTTCCGCGATGTCGAAGAAGTGACACATCAGGGCCCGCCACCGTGTGAGACGCGTCCAACGGAGATCGCTCACGGCCGTCAACTCGGCGAGGCTCTCCACCGACGCCCAGACTTCCCGCGGGTCTTCGGCATCGAGCACGAGGCGGTCCGACAAGGCCGCAAGCCCTTTGAGCGTGTCGACGTTGCCGCCGCGCCACCAGACGAGCGTCGGCAGGCTGGAGAGCCGCAACGCCGCCACCGCGTTGTTCAGATACTGGGGCGGCAGGCCTTCGAGCGACACCGTCTGGCGCGACACCCGCACGGCCGGGTCGGGGTTGTCCCCGTACGAGATCAACACCGTGCGAACGCCTACATCGGTCAGCTCACTCAGCGCCTTGGCAGCCTCCTTCAGCCGGGGAGACGGACCGGCGACGACGATTGTCGCCGTGAGCGCCATCCCGGCGGCGCGCTTCGTCTCGTCGCTCAAGTGGCCCGAGAGCGCGGCCTCGATATCCGCAAAACTGACCTCCACGCCGGTCGGCAGCAGAGGCTCTCCAGGCTGCTCGCTCATAGGGTTCTCCACCGGCGGCCGTCGCGCGCCATCAAGGCGTCGGCTTCCGCCGGCGCCCATTCTCCCGCCTCATAGGTCGGAATCGCCGCGGCTTGCTCAGTGCTCCACGCGTCGTGCACCGGCGTAATGAGCGACCAGGAGGCTTCGACGAAATCGTGCCGCGCGAACAGGGTGGGATCGCCAAGCATCGCGTCGAGGAGCAGCGTCTCGTAGGCCTCCGGAACGGATCCACCGAACGCGGTTCCGTACCGGAAGTTCATCATCACCGGCGCAAGCTGCATGCGGGTCCCGGGCAGCTTCGCCTCGAAGCGCACCGAAATCCCCTCGTCCGGCTGCACGTTGATGATGAGAAGGTTGGGCGCCACAGACGTCGGGCTCACCCGTTTGAAAATCTCGAGCGGCGGACGCCGCAACTGAATGGCGATCTCGGTCGTTCGTTTCGGCAACCGTTTGCCGGTGCGCAGATAGAACGGCACGCCGGCCCATCGCCAGCTGTCGAGCTGCATGCGCAGCGCCACGAATGTCTCCGTCGTCGAGGCCGGGCTCACCCCCGGCTCTTCTCGATAGCCTGGCACTTCCGCGCCGGCGACCCATCCGGCTGCATATTGGGCCCGCACCACCTGGGTCGTGCCCGACGACTCGTCGACGAGCGGTTGGATCGAGAGCAGGGCGTCCATCTTGCGATCGCGGACGCCGTCGGCTGTGAACGCGATGGGCGGCTCCATCGCGACGAGCGACAACAACTGCATCAGGTGGTTCTGCACCATGTCGCGAAGCGCGCCGGCGCCTTCATAGTACCGCGCGCGCTGCTCGACTCCCACCGTTTCGGCGGCGGTGATCTGCACGTGATCGATATACCGGCGGTTCCAGATCGGCTCGAACATCCCGTTCGCGAACCGGAACACCAGGAGATTCTGGACGGTCTCCTTGCCGAGGTAGTGATCGATGCGAAAGACCTGCGCTTCATCAAAGTGGCGGTGGACGATCTGATTCAGCTCGCGCGCCGTGTCCAGGTCCGTGCCAAATGGTTTTTCGACAATCACGCGGCGCCATTGCTCCGGAGAGGCCGCCTTGGACAAGCCCGCGGCGCCAAGTCGCTCGATCACGTTCGCGTATGCGCCGGGCGGAATTGCCAGATAGAACAAGGCACCCCCCTCGCTGTTGATACCCTGGAGCGCTGCCGACACGCGCTCGAAGAGAGCCGGATCGTTGAAGTCGCCGCTGACGTAGTGCATGCGTTCGGCGAGGGACTTCGCGACGGCGTCTTCCCCCGGCACGCCCTTCACGTCGGCAAACTCGCGCAGGCTCTCGCGAAACAGCGTGCGAAAGCCGTCGTCGCCCATGGCGTCCCGCGAGACCCCGATGACCGAGAACCGCGCCGGCAGGCGCTGGCCGCGCGAGAGCTTGTAGAGCGCCGGCAAAAGCTTGCGCCGCGTCAAATCTCCCGACGCGCCGAAGATCACGAGAGTGGTCGGACCCGGGGTCGGCTCGAGCCGAAGGCCATCCTGAAGGGGATTCGAAGACACGTAGAGGAATAATACTTGGCTTTGGGGGTTGGGAGGGAACGGAGGGGACGGAGTGCGCGGAGTCTCTTCACCACAGAGTCAGCGGAGTAAGCAGAGAAAAACTAAGTTGTCTCCGTTTACTCTGCTGATTCTGTCGTAGATATTCCTCCGTTGCCTCTGGCCGCTCCGGTCCCTCGCTACCGTCGCCCAGCCAGGTAACTGGAGATCGCGTCGAGCTGCGCGCCGGTCAGACGATCGCCGAACGAGGGCATCTCGGCATCCGGATCGACGAGCTCGGGGTCGACGATCCACCGGCGCAAGGTGGCCGTGTCGTGCTTGCTGCCTTCGTGCGTGAGATCCGGGCCGTCCGTGCCGCCATCTCCCTCGATCTTGTGACAGCCGACGCAGTATCGCGCGAAGACCACTGCTGAGGTCTCGATGAGCGGCGGATATCCGGGATACGCCTGCCGCGACGCGCGACGCACGTACGCCACGATAGCGGCCGCCTCCCGTTCGTGGACGACGGACGGCGGCTCTCGCAGGCCGGGCGCGATCATCTCCGGGTCGTCGAGATGGCCCGCGATCCATTCGGGTCCTCGCGTAGACGGCGCCCCTTCGAACGGATCGGCCAGGCCGGTGTCCGAGTGACAGCGCGTGCAGTTCAGCTTCTGTGTGAACGCGCGCCCGCCGATTTCGCGCAGGGTCCACGTGTCGGGCGACGCCGCGGACGCCGGGCGATCGCGCCATCCGAGCGCCGTCAAGCCGATGACGCATGCCACGCCAATCGTGATGGCGCTGATCACGATGCGCCGCTCACGCGGATCGCGGTCGGGACCGCGATCGAGCCACGGCAGAAGCGCGAGGAACCCGGCGGCAACGCCGGGCACCACCATCGCGCCGATGACTTCCCACCTGCCAGGGAAGTACTTCAGCAGCTGGAAGAGACCGAGGAAGTACCACTCGGGCCTGGGGATGTAGGTCGCGTCGGTCGGATCGGCGGGGCCCTCGAGAGCCGGCGCTCCATGCCAGGCCCACGCACAGAGCCCGCTGACGGCCACGAGAATCATCGTCACGTCGCGCGCCGCCTGGGACGGAAAGAACGGCGCCGGTGATCCCGCGCGCCCGCGGACCGGACCTGAAATGCCCTGACGCCGCATCAGCACGAGATGTGCGACCACCAGCAGCACCAGCGCGGCGGGGAAAAAAATCACGTGCGCCGAGTACCAGCGCGTCAGTGTCAGCGCCCCGATCGTCGACCCGCCGCGCAGCATGCTCGCCATGATCTCGCCGGCGAGCGGCGTCAATTTCGAAATGTTGATCGTGACGACGGTCGCCCAGTACGCGCGCTGGTCCCACGGAAGGAGGTATCCGGTCAGCGCGAACCCGAGAATCAGCCCGAAGAGCGCGAGGCCCGAGAGCCAGGTGACCTCGCGCGGCGGCTTGTACGATCCGAAGGCGATGACGCGCAGCATGTGCGCCGCCAATGCCACCACGAGGAAGCTCGCGCCATAATGATGAAGCCCGCGTACGAGCGTCCCCGCGCCAAAGCCGTTGATGAAGCGCACGCTGTCGTACGCGTGATCGGGTGTCGGCGCGTAGTAGAGCGTCAGAAACGCGCCCGTCAGCAGCTGAATCGACAGGAGCGCGAGGAGCACGCTGCCCAGCGTGAAGAACCAGCCAGTACCCGGCGGCAGCGGCTCGTCGAGCATCACGCGTGCGGCGTCGCGATACCCCGTGCGGGCATGAAGCCACCCGAAGAGGCGCTTCACAGGCGCACCAGCACCGACGTGTCTGCCGGATCGATCCGCGCGTCGATCGCATCGAGCGGCCGCGGCGGCGGGCCTCCGAGCACCGTGCCGTCAGCCGCGTAGATGCCGCCGTGGCAGGGGCACCGGAACTTCTTGTTCTTGGCGTCCCATCGCACCTGGCACCCGAGGTGCGTACACGTCGCCGACAGCGCGCGCACCGTGCGATCGCCATCCCACACCAGGAATACGGTTTCTCTCGCGCGTGCGCGATACCAGCCGTCCACCCGCGACACCGCCAGCACCCTCGCGACTGGTTCGTCCGGCTTGAGATCCGCTGTGCTTCCCGCGCGGATCCATCGTCCTCCGGCCGCGCGTGCCTTTGGACCAACGGCAAATGCGCCAAGGACCGCCGACAAGCCACCGCCTATCAGCGCGATGGCGGTGTTGACGAACAGGACGAGCGCACGGCGACGGCCGCCCGGGATGGGGGTATCGGTAGTGTGAGGCATGTATCCGGACGCATGATTGCGAACCGGAGGCCAATTGTCGAGTACTTCGAAATCCACGCGGGGCATGGGCTTCCGGCCAGTCGGCCCGTGGGCGGGAGTTCGGGATTCGTAAGTCTTTTCGGATTACCGGTGCTGTTCGAGGTACGCCATGGCCCGGGGCGTCCCCAGCAGGCGGAGGCGGGCGAGCACCTCGGCGCGCACTTCGGGGTTGCGTTCCCGTTCCGCGATCCGAATGAGCTCGTCCTCGGCGTGTGCGTTGAAGAGGCCGATGATAATCGGACGCTTTGCATCGGCCGCGGCGCTCGAGTAGAGCGTCGCGAGTTGCTGGCGGCCACCCGCTTCACCAAGCGTCACGATGGCCACGTCGCGCAACCGTCGATCCGGTTCCGACTGCGCGATCCGCAGCAGCGCCGGCGCGGCGTCCCGTTGCCCGAGCGACGTCACGACCTGGTATTTCACGCGATCGTTGGCGGTCGAGTACACCTGGAGCAACTCATTCCCTACGGCGGGGCCTCCCAGATGGCCGAGCTCGCGCACAGCGGCCAGACGGACCAGCTCCGGGCCTGTCTTCGCGACCTCGAGCACGATCAAGCGGGCGTCGGGTCGCCCCGATTGCGCCAGCACGAACAACGCGCGGCGCGCCTCGGCCGTGTTGCCGACTTCGAGCGCGATCTCCTTCAACATCGGAATCACTTTCTCCGCGTCCGTGCGCATGAGGCTGCCGAGCGCCTGGATGCGCAAGTCGGTATCAGGTAAATAGCCTTCGGGTACCCATGCCGGCGGAGGAAGCGGAGGCCGTGGAGCGCGTGGAGTCGCCACCGGCGCCGTGGCCGTCACGGCCGCAGGGGGAACAGTTACCGCGGCAGGCCGCGGAATTCCATCAGGACGCGGCGTCGTCGGCACCGGTGGCGCCGGTGCCGCCGGCGGTGCAACCGCGGCCGGCAGGGCGGGAGGCACGGGCCAGGTGGTTGCGGGAGGCGCCGGAGTTGGAGGGGGCGGAGCAGCCGTGTACCACAGCACATCGTTGCGCTGCAGGCGTTGCGCGATCTCGATGCGAAGCGACCGCGCCGGCTTCACCCAGCGGCTCGCAGGGAAATCGCGCTCGAGACGGCGAATGGTTTCCACGGCCCCCGCGCCGTCGCGCGTCTGGTTCTGGCTGTGCGCGAGCCAGAAGAGCGCTTCGTCCTTGTTTGGCTCTTTCTGATCAGCGGCCGCCGCCTTCAACTCGTCGATCGCGCGTACCCACTGTTCGTCGGCAATGAGATCCTTCGCGCGCTCCATGCGCTTGGACTCGAAAGGCCTCGCCAGAAGAATCTGCGGCGAGAGCAACGCGACCAACATCAACACCGAGCTCATTTTGATAACAGTCCGACTGGTCATACTCATTCCTTACAACCCGGTTGTTGTCGTCACCACGTCCATCTTCTCGAGCAAATCACGCTTCTGAATCAACCGCTGCAGCTGGGGGAGCGAGGCGGGATCCTTATCATCGGTCAGCGACGTTTGAAGCAGCACGAGCTCCAGGTCGCGCATGACGCCCGCGAGCGACGTCAAACCGCGATCTTCGGCCGCCAACCGGTACATGCGCGTGTCGTTCAGGAGCGACGTTGCCAGTTCGCGCTCGTACCGCCAGTCTGCCGCTCCCCGCTGCGGATCCTTCGTCGCCAGCCCGAGCACGACCAGCTTCGATCGCTCAAAGTGTTCTTCGCTCAATGCTGTGAATGCCGCCGTATCCGTGGGTTCCCGCGCCGCCCGAGCAGCGACATTCCCGGTGACGGCCGGAGCGGGCACGGCTCTCGATCGAATGGCAATCGCGACACTGAGCGTGACGAGCGTCAGCAACGCGGCCATGGCCACGTAGCTCACGTACGTTCGGCGAGACGCGCGGGCAAACTCCACAATGTTGCGAGCCGGCAGGCGCTCCCCCGCAATCGACGCGTCGAGCTGCGCCATGAACCGAGACCAGTCGCCCGACGCGGGCCCGGATACCACGGGACGCTGCGCCAGCGCATCGCGAATCACGCCAAGCTCCGCGAGCACCGTGCGGCAGTGTCCGCACGACAGCACGTGGCTCTCGACCGCCTCGCGCTCCCGGGGAGTCAGCTCGTCGTAGAAATACAGCTCGATCGCGCCAGAGGCGTGGACCTCGCAGGGTGTGGTCATGCCCGCTCTCCCGCGGTGACGTTGGCCTGAGTCAGCGCCTGGCGCAGCCGGTGAACCGCCGCATGGAGCTGCCGCTTCACCGTGCCTTCCGCGAGCCCGAGCGCGTCGGCGATTTCGCACAGCTTCATGCCTCGATGATGGCGCATGAGGAAGACCACGCGCTGGCCGCTCGGGAGCCGGCCGATTTCGCCTTCAAGCACCTGCCCGAGCTCCCCGGCATACGCACGCTCTTCGGGACCGGGCGTGTCTTCCGGCGTATTCAACATCCTGTGCTCCGCCTCGTCGCCGAACGGCGCGGCTAACGCGGGGCGTTGACGGCGGCGGTGGTCGATGCATGCATTCATAACGATTCGGTACATCCAGGACGTCAGCTGCGCGTCCTGGCGAAAACGGTCGAGTGATCGATAGACCTTGATGAAGACGTCCTGCGCGATGTCCTCGGCGTCGTGATGATTCCCCGCGAACTGGTAGGCGACCCGATACACCATCGAGCGGTGCCGCTCGACGAGCGCCTGGAAGGCGGAGGGGTCGCCCCCTGCCGCGCGGGAGATCAGGTCCGTATCAGCCGACATCACGTCTGATCAGTCTCGTCCGGACTCGAGTCTCCAGCCCATGTCATGCATATGACGCAGACCCGGGCATGACGGTTGATCGGGGACCGGCCATTCTGCGGGTCTTTTACGTCTAAGACCTTGGTCGTAACGGTTTTATCATTGCTGAAGCCCCTGCGTTCGGTCGTTGAGGAGGTTCAATGCGTTCGTGTGTTCGGATCTGTTCTGGTTTTATCCTTGCAGTCGCCGCGGTTGCCATTCATCCACCCTCCGCGTGGGCCCAGTCCGCGCCGTCCACGCCGCCTGCCCAGACAACCCAGTCGCTTGCGGAGCCTGACACTCTGACGCTGACCCCCTTCCTGAGTACGTCGTTTGGCACGTCCCAGGATCTCGGGAGCAGCCTCGGCCTCGGTGTGGCGGTCGGTTACGATTTGACACGCAACATCGGGTTCGAGGGGGAAATCGGGCACGTCTTCGACGTCCTGGGTAACGACGCCAATCAGGACGTATCCATCACCAATTACAGCGCCAACGGCGTGTATCACTTCGACGTCAGTCGCTTCACGCCGTACGCAACCTTCGGCATCGGCGTGGAGCACGCCGGCCGATCGGTCAAAAACCCCGATGCCCTGGCGATCTACGCCCCGTCGGGTACGGAGGTCGCCTACAACTTTGGCGGTGGAGTGAAGTACCCGGTCTCCGAGCGTTTCCTCGCCCGCGCCGATCTTCGGCGCTTTCAATCAAACGATCTCTCGCCGGACTACTGGCGCCTGTACGGCGGCCTGACGTTCTGGGTCAAACGGAACTGAATACGACCACGTACTCGCGCAGAGAACGCAGAGGCACGCAGAGACTGCGGGAGAAGGTTGCAGATGCGTCCCGCCGGGCAACCGCTTTTAGGCTGCGCTCAGGCGCCTGACCCGGTCCAGGGATACTTCCGCACACTGTCTCTTCGGCGGTCTCCGCGTTCTCTGCGCGAGCCAGTCCGTGGCCGATCGTCGAAGAATGCACCAGGTGGCCCTTTTGGCAGTACACTGAAGGGATGCCCACCGCTCAGAAAACCGCCTCTACCGTGGCCAATGCGCTCCGGCGCAACGTGGCAATCATCGCCCACGTCGATCACGGCAAGACGACACTTGTC
>JBBQEJ010000095.1:0-19434 GCA_038320555.1 Vicinamibacterales bacterium
AAACCGGGGTCAGACGGGGGTCAGACCCCGGTTTGACCCCGGTTTGACCCCGGTCTGAGGAACCCTCCCCCGACCTGATCCGTATTGACATAGGAGATACCAAAGTGATATCACTATGGTATCTCGCGACGAGGAGGTCGCACATTATGATTCGTGAACGCGAAAACGCGGCGTTGCCCGGCCTACCGATCCTCATCGGTGCGATCGCACTCGTCGCCTTCTCCATCTACGAGGTGATCGTGGGCGCGCGCGAGCCGTCGCCGGCCATGATCATCGGGTTCAGCCTTCTGCTTATTGCCGCGATTCTGTCGCTGACCGGCCTCTTCGTCGTCAACCCGAATGAAGGCAAGGTGCTGCAATTCTTCGGGAGCTACGCCGGCACGGTGAAGCGGCCCGGCCTGCGGTGGGCAAACCCGCTCTATACGAAGAAACGGATTTCGCAGCGCATCCGCAACTTTGAGAGCTCGCACCTCAAAGTCAACGACAACGAAGGCAACCCGATCGAGATCGCCGCGGTTGTCGTCTGGCGCGTCGTGGACACCGCTGAAGCCGTTTTTGAGGTGGACGACTATAACAACTACGTGAAGGTACAGACCGAGTCGGCGCTGCGCAACCTGGCCACGAGTTACACGTACGACACCCACGACGAGGCGCAGATGTCGCTACGCGGCCACACGGCGGCGGTCGCCGAGCACCTGAAGAATGAAATCCAGGACCGCCTCGCTCGGGCGGGCGTCGAGGTGATGGAAGCGCGTATCAGCCACCTCGCGTACGCGCCCGAGATCGCGCACGCGATGCTGCAGCGCCAGCAGGCCGGGGCGATCATCGCCGCGCGGCAGCGGATAGTCGAAGGCGCGGTCGGCATGGTGGAGATGGCGCTCGACATGCTCTCGCGGCGCGACATTGTCACGCTCGACAACGAACGGAAAGCCGCCATGGTGAGCAATCTGCTCGTCGTGCTGTGCGGCGACAAGTCCACCCAGCCGATCGTCAACGCCGGCACGATCTATCAATAATAGCCGTGGCTGAGCGTAAGCCGTTCCTCCTGCGAATCGACCGCGAGGTCCTTGACGCCGTTCAGCGCTGGGCAGACGACGACCTGCGCAGCCTGAACGGCCAGATCGAGTTCCTGCTGAGGCGTGCGTTGAAAGAGGTGGGACGGGAGGTGAAGAAAGGCGCGAAGGATACGTCGTAGGGTCGCCACACGGAGGCGGTTCGCGAACCGCCCCTACGACTCTTCGTATTCGGTCTCTTCGGGTGGCAGCAAGCGAGTCGAAGGGCGGAGCGCCTCGCGGTGGTCAAAGAGCGGAAGATCGCACACGTGCAGCGTCAACGGGCAGCCCGGGCCCTTCTGGTCGACGACGACGGTTACGGGACTTCCTTCGACGCCTTCGCGGAAACCAATGCGGCAGCCGCATGCGAGGCGCGCGTGCGTGAACCCTTTCAACATCCTGAAGCGATCATACTACAGGAGCGCCTTGATCTCCCGCTCGACCTGCTCCTTTGACACCGGCCCGAAATGCTTGCGGCTGATGGTACCGTCGCGGCCTATGAAGAACGTGACCGGCACGCCGAGAATCGGTCCGTAGGCTTCGTCGAAATCGTCCTGCATCAGCAGAAGCGGATAGTTCATCTGCTTTTTCGGCGCGTACTCGCGGAGCATTTCCGCGGTGTCGTCGAGCGAGACGCCCAGCACCACGACTCCCCGGTCCTTGTACTTGGCATAGGTCTCCACGAGCTCGGGGATCTCCAGCTCGCACGGGCCACACCAGGTGGCCCACACATTCAGGAGGATGACTTTTCCTTTGTAGTCGGCCAGGCGCACCGCGTGGCCGTTCATGTCCTTGAGCGTCAAGTCGAGCTTTGCAGCGCCTTCGGATTTGTGCTCGGGCGACGGAGACGCCGCGGTCTTCGACGCGGCACCCGGGCGCAGCATCCAGGGCACGACCAGCAACGCAAGGGCGCACGCGGCGGCACTTGCGGCAATCCAGCGACTCTTCATCATGGATATTCCTTAATAGCTTCCAGCTCCCAGTTTCCAGTTTCCAGTTTCCAGTTCTGAGATTCTGGCCGCGCAGCCGCTGAGCCCTTCGGTCAGCGCGCGTTCGCGCGGACGTACCCGACGACGGAGGCCAAATCCGGGGGATGCGCGCGTGAGAGGACAACGTAGGTGCGATCGCCCTCGGTCCACATCACGGCTTCGTGCCCGAACTTTTCGACGAGCTCCTCCCGGTCACGCATCCGGCGAATCGTTCGCGGCACGACAAAGACCGAGAGCGGCTCGCCGCGCCACTTATACATGACGTGCGCGACGCGTCCGCTGCTCATCGAGCAAAGGCGGATGCCCAGGAGCTCGAGCTGCGCCTGCTCCGAGCTTGCCGGGATCTGAATCGGCCAGCCCTGTTTCGCCATCCAACCGCGCGATGCCGTCACCGCGTCTGCGTGCTCGAAGCGTTCGGGCGCGAACTGGAAACACGTGACGTGATCCAGGGTCAGCTGTGCTGCCAGCGCCTGGACCCGGTCGTTGAGGCCGAACAGAAAGACCCCCGCGACGGCGAGCACGAGCGTGGCCGCGACCGAGAGGGGTACCCACCGCCGCGCCGTGCCGCCGAGACCAAACGGAAACGGACGGCGCGCAGGCGAACGGCCATATGCGGCGCAGCGTGCGCGAAGATGCTCGGACGCGCACGCGCGGAGCGTCGGACGCCGTGCCACGAGCACGGACCGCACGGCGCGCTGTTCAGCCACGCGTTCGCGGCACGGCGGACACCGTTCGAGGTGGGCTTCAACCGAGACGCGATCAGCGGCCGCCACGTCGCCGTCGGCGTACGGGGCAAGCAGCGGATCCAGGTCCTGGCACTTACTCATCGCGGCTACACCACATCGGCCTTCTGCCGTCCGTTGCCGGCCCCGGGCAGCGCGGCGGCGTCGGCGTCCGTGGCGCGGATGCGGCTGGCCCGCAGCCGTTCGTGCAACGCGCGCCGCCCGCGCGAGATGCGCGACATCACGGTGCCCATCGGCACGCCGAGGACGCCTGCGATCTCCGCATAGGTCAACTCTTCGACGTCCCGCAGCCACACGGCCTGGCGAAACGCGGCAGGCAAGGCATCGAGCGCAGCCTGGAGGTCTGCGTCGAGCGTCGCCCGCGTCAGGAGCTCCTCCGGCGAAAACTCGTTCGGCGCGCGCGATGGGGCCTGTTCCACATATTCACTATCCACGTCGACCGGGTTCCTTCCGTCGTGCCGCCGCATGTTCCGGAACGTGTTGTGAAGGATCGTGAACAGCCACGCCTTCAGATTCGTGCCGCGCTGAAACTGCGACGCCGAGCGGAACGCCTTCAGGTAGGTGTCCTGCACGAGGTCGTCCGCGTCCGCCGGCCGGCGCGTCAGCCGGAGTGCGGTGCCGAACAAGCTGTCCACGTACGACAACGCCTCCCGTGTGAACTCCTCGTCCACGCCGTCCCGGGCACGGTCCGAACCGCTGCCGGTGCGGCTATCGGGTGAGGTCGGCGAGCGGCGGCGAAACACCATAGCGTCGAATCAGGACGCCCAGACAGAGAAAACACCTCCGGGGCAGCCCTTTATTCCTTGTATTGTAAGTTCTTTCCGCCTTCGTCGGCCGGCAGGGACCTTTCCGGGAAAGGAGCCAGCCGGCTTTTGGCTGTCCGAGAGGGGGGACGCCGCCGTTCGCGACGGGTGACACGCGCGCCCGATCGTGACGATCCGCAGGCGTATTTGCTGGTATTCGCGAACTCGACCGGCGGGCACATGGCTTGCTGCGAGCCGCCAAGGCGTCTTCCGCGACGCTCGCGCACGACAAGCCCGGGACGCGATCATTGCGGCAACCGTCTTAGCTACAGTAACATCGGCGACGAGCAGCCGACGATCTGACGTCGCCGCGTTCGCGCAGCCGGGCTCCGGTCCGTTCGCTGCCGCTTTCGAGGTGAATTATGCGCACGCGCACTACGCGCGGCACCGTCGCGCCGATGGCCCTGGCCCTGGCGCTCCTCTTCACATCTGGTGCGGTCGAGGAGGCTTTCGGGCAAACGCCGTACGTTCCGTACTACGGCAAAAACCGGATTCGGTTCAACGATTTCAAGTGGCACATCTATAAGACGGACCACTTCGAGATTTATTACTATCCCGAGATCGAGGCTCAACTCGAGCGCGTCACCTCCTACGCGGAAAGCGCGTATCAACAGGTCAGTTCGGACCTGAAGCACGACCTCGCCTTCAAAGTGCCCCTTGTCCTCTACAAGACGCAAAGCGAGTTCCAGCAGCAGAACATCGAGCCGGGTGAACTCCCCGAGGGTGTCCTTGCCTTCGCCGAGCCGTACCGCGATCGGATGGTGCTCCCAATCGACGAGCCGTCGGACGCGCTCTATCGGCTGATCACCCACGAGCTGACGCACATCTTCGAATTCGACATCATTCCAAGGTCACTCCTCCATCGCAGCCTTCCGTTGTGGGTGGACGAGGGGTTGTCGGACTACATGACCGGCTACTGGCAGCCGTTCGATCTCATGTCGGTCCGCGATGCGGCGATTGCCGACATCGTCCCATCCATGAGCGATTTCGAGGGTCAGCAGTTTGTCGACGGCCGTCTTCCGTACAACCTCGGGCACGCGGCGTTCGAGTTCATCGAGTCGCGCTGGGGCAAGGAAGGATTGCGGCAATTCCTGTTCGCGCTCCGTAAGGCCGTGATCGGCGGCGGTGAAAGCGCGTACGAGGAGGCGTTCCGGCTCAAGCCGGAAGAGTTCGACGAGCAGTTCGAGAAGTATTTAAAGGATCGCTTCAAGCCGTTCCGCGACAAGGAGCGGCCGGCCGACTACGGCCGCGACCTCGCGCCGAAGCGCGGCAAGACGCCCTACAGCGTGGTCGTGTCGATCGAGCCGTCGCCGTCGGGTGACCTGATGGCTGTCGCCGCCGGCAACCGGAAGGACCAGGAGCTCGACATCGTGTTGATGTCGACGAAAGACGGAAAGGTCATCCGGAACCTGACGGGCGGCTTCAACAAGAACAGCGGCTACGAGTACATCTCGACGCCGGGAGGGTTCCGCAACAACGCCGTCTCCTGGATGTCGTGGGCGCCGGCGGGCGATCGCATCGCGTATTTCGTGCGGACCGAAAAGAACAAGACGCTCATTCTTCAGAACGTCGTCACGCGGAAGATCGAGAAGCGGATCGAGCTCAAGAGCGTCGATGGGCCCGAGTCCCCCGACGTCAGTCCCGACGGCCGCGAGGTGGCGTTTGCCGCCCTCAGCAGCGCCGTCGCGGACATCTTCATCGTGAACCTCGACTCCGGGAAGGTGCGCAACGTCACGAACGACGCGTTCGGGGACTACGCGCCCACGTACTCGCCCGACGGCAAATCGATTTTCTACCTGGCCCGCGTAAGCGGCAACGACAAGCTGTTCAAGCTGGACCTGGCGAGCGGCGCGAAAACCCAGATCACGTTTGGCACACACGACGACGGCGGCGCTCAGTTCGTCGACGACGACACCATCGTGTTTCCCTCGACGGCCCTCGATCCGAATCAGCCGGTCGATCCCGAGGTCGCGCGCAACGGGAACATCTACAACATCTGGACGCTGAACCTGAAGACCAACGAGCTGAAGCAGTACACGGACACGTTGACCGGCAACGTGTCGCCGATCGTGCTTCGCGATCAGAAGCCTTCGAAGATCGCCTTTGTCACCTACTACAAGGGGGAGTACGGCATCCACACGCTGGCGCGCGAGGAAGCGCTGCATACCGTCGCCACGTCCGACTTCGGAGCCCCGGGACCGATCATCGACTTCCAGCCGCCGACCACGCACACCCTCGTGAAGTCGAACATTCACAAGAAGGGAACGTTTGAGAAGCTGTTCCTGGAGGGGCGGCCGCCGGTGAACGTCGGCGTGACGAGCGGCGGCGACCTCTTCGGTGGCACGCAGGTCACGTTCAGCGACGTGCTCGGCGACAAACAGTTCAGCCTCTTCGCGTCGTCGGTCGCGCAGTACAGAACGATGTCATTCTCGTACCTGAACCTGTCGCGCCGGCTGCAGTACGCGTTGCAGGCCTACTCGCAGACGCAGTTCTATTACGGGTACGATCCCGGTCTCCTCTACGGCGCCCAGTACGCTTACCTGAGTCGTGACCAGGCCATCGCGACACAGACCGCGCGCGGCGTCACCGCCTTCGGTATCTACCCGTTCAACCGATACGCGCGCATTGAGGTGTCGGGCGGCATCTTCAACTACAACCAGGGGTACAACGATCCCTCGGTGCAGGACGTCGCCAACCAGTACCAGATCGCCCAGTACGGCCGCACGTTGTTCTCCTCCGGCAGCTTCATGCCGGTCGGCATCTCGTATGTCCAGGAAACCACGGTGTTCCGCGAATACGGACCGCTCTCCGGCAACACCGTGCGCATCGGTTACGAATACGCGCCGAAGCTCGGCCAGCTGCTGTCGCGGCAGACCGCAGACGCCGATGCGCGGTACTACATGCGCCTCGCGACCAACGGCGTGCTCGCGTTCCGGGCCCGTGGATTCAAGAGCTGGGGAGAATTCCCGGGGTACATGTACTTCGGGGGCAATTCGGAAATGCGGGGCTACGACTACCTGCAGTTCCTGGGCAACAAGGCGTTCTTCCTCGACGGTGAACTGCGGTTCCCACTGATTGAAGCAGCGCTCACACCGCTCGGCGTGATCGGCGGTCTGCGCGGCATCGCGTACGCGAACTTCGGCGCCGCCGGCTACGAAGGGGTTCCGATGAAGGTGTTCTCCCGGGATCCCATCGTGGTCACACCGCTGCTCCGGTTCGAGCCGAACTACACGACGTTGACGTACGACCCCGTGTACGGACCGCCCGCGAGCATCGGCGGCTTGAAGCTGGTCGACGGCCGCGCGTCGTACGGGCTCGGCCTGGAGACCTTTGCGCTGGGATTCCCCATCCACTTCGACTGGTCGTGGCGAACCCTCCTCAACAAGGACTACGAGGATTTCGTGTTCGCGTATCAGGGGATCCAGCAAGGCACGACGGGAAGCAAGTGGTTCCGGAAGCCGCGCTTCTCGATCTGGATCGGATACGACTTCTAAGCGAAAGAAATCGGTTTTAGGTTTTAGGGTTTTAGGGTTTTTGGGTGGGGTTTTACGTTTGAGGTTGCGGGTTTCGCCAGAACGTCGAACGTCGAACGTCAAACCTCAAACCCAAGACCACAACCTGGAACCGAAAACCTAGAACTTAAAACCGAGGATCCTCCTCCGAAACACCGTGTCAGAAAAACGCCGCTGCACCGATCTCGTGGGCCTCCTGGCGGACTTCGTGGAGCGGCATCTGCCTCCGGCGGTTCACGCGGAACTGGAGCGGCACCTGGCCGCGTGCCCCCGCTGTATTGCGCAGCTCAAGACCTACCAATCAACGGTGTCGCTGCTCCACTCGATCCACGAAACAGATCTCCCCCCCGAACTCCGCAGTACGCTCAAATCCTTCCTCGATCGCAACTGCAAGAACTAGTTTCCAGGTTCCAGGTTCCAGGTTCCGGCTTCCAGCTTCCAGTTTCAGTTTCCAGTTTCCAGCTTCCAGTTTCCGGTTGCCAGTGCGTAAGCCAATTGCCGATCTGCGCGGCGCTGACATACAGTAGCCGGACATTCATGTCGGATTCAGCCGCGGCGAAAAGACCATCCGAGTCTCAGAGCGAAATGGTGCAGGTCGTTCTTCCGAACGACGCCAACCCGCTCGGCTTCATTCTCGGCGGCACGGTGATGCATCTCATCGACATCGCCGGGGCCATTGCCGGCCATCGGCACACCCGGAGCCTGCTCGTCACGGCCGCCGTCGACGGGCTCCAGTTTCTCCATCCCATCAAGGTCGGCGACCTGATCCTGCTGAAGGCGCGCGTCACTGCCGTGTGGAGTACGTCGCTCGAGGTTGAAGTGGAAGTGTTCTCGGAGGAAACGCTGACCGGCCGCCGGCGCATGACGAGCCTCGCCTACCTCACCTTCGTGGCCGTCGATCGTGACAGCCGGCGCGTCGCGATCCCCGGATTGATCCTGGAGACCGACGAGGACAAGCGGCGCGCTGCCGAGGCCGAGGTGCGGCGCATCGATCGTCTCGAGGCGCGCCAGGCGCTGCAGGCCCGGCTCGGACAGAGCGTGTGACGCATGGCAGCGTTCGATGCGGCGCGCCGCCGCACCGCGTCTCGTGTGTTGTTCGGCCTGGCCGCCGGCGCGGCGATCCTTGGCATCGCGGTGCTGTGGACCGGCGGCTTCTTCACGCGTATCTACGGCGTTCGAATCTCCGCCCGCGGCGTGCGCCCGATCCTCTTTGCGGTGCTTTTTGCCGCGGCGGGCTTTCGCCTGCAGGACCGTTCAGCGCAGGACGCATTCATCGCGCGCTTCCTGCGGTGGTCGAAGCCGTTGCTGCCGTCGATGGTCGGCACAGCGTCGGCAGCGCTGCTGATCGCGGGCGCTCTTTACGGCACGCAGTCGGCTGGCGGGTCGGACGGCTACGGCTACATCAGTCAGTCGAAGTTGTGGCGGGCGGGTGATCTGCGCGTCCATCAGGACTTTGTCGCGTCGGTCCCCTGGCCCAACGCCGACTGGACATTCACGCCGCTTGGCTATCGACCCTCCGACAACCACACGCTCGTGCCGACCTATGCCCCCGGGCTGCCGCTTCTGATGACGCTCTTCACCGGCGCCGTAGGCCGGTGCGGTCCCTACCTCGTCAACCCGGTGTGTGGGGCGATCCTGATCATCCTGACGTATGCGCTTGGCTCGCTCGTATCGGGTCGTGGCGTAGGAACGGTTGCCGCGCTCATGGTCGCCAGCAGCCCGACAGTGCTCTACATGACGCTGTGGCCGTTGAGCGACGTGCCGGCCGCGACGTTCTGGACGGCGTCGTTGCTTCTGGCGTCGCGAGCCGCAATGCCGCGTCCGCCCGGATCGGCGCCGCCCGAATGGAGAAGGACGGCCTTGATCGCCGGATCGGGCGCGGCGGCCGGCGTCGCCGTCGCGATCAGGCCCAATCTGTTTCCCCTTGCGGTGTTCCCCGCGGCGATTGCGGCGTGGCCCATCGCGCGCACCGCGCCGCTCCGCGCAACGCTCCGCATGGCCACGTTCGGGATCGCTTGCGTCCCGTTCGTGCTGTTCGTCGCGTGGTTCTACAACAACCTGTACGGCTCACCGCTGCAATCGGGCTACGGCAACACGGACTCGATCTTCGCCTGGGAAAACGTCCGCGCGAACCTCGCAAGGTATCCTCGGTGGCTGTGGGAGTCGCAGGGTCCTCTGGTCTTTCTGTTTCTCCTCAGTCCGCTGCTGTCCGATGGTCCGCTGCCAGCAAGCCGGATGTTGAGACGATGGTTTTTCACATTCGTCCTCGCTGTATTCGCGTGCTACCTGTGGTACTTGCCGTTTGACGCATGGTGGTACCTGCGGTTTCTGCTTCCGGCATTCCCCGTGATGTTCGTGCTGGCCGCCGATGTGGTCTGGTCCGGCACTCGACGCCTCGGTCTGCAGAGGCAGGTCGTGGCGCTGGCCGTCTTCGCCGTCGTGGTGGTGGACTACGGCGCGACGCGCGCCGTGGAGCTCGACGCGCTCGGAATCGGCGATGGGGAACAGAAGTATGCCGACGTGGGGCGTTTCGTGGCCAGCCGGCTGCCTGCCAATGCGGTAGTCGTCGTGCAGCACAGCGGCAGCGTCCGCTACTACTCGGGACGCCGGACACTACGTTACGATGCGCTCGACGCCGACTGGCTCGACCGCGCAATCGCGTACCTGCGCGCGTCGGGCTTCGAGCCGTACGTAATTCTGGAGCGCTGGGAAATCCCGAAGTTCCGTGAGCGCTTCCCGACTCAACAAAGCCTCGGGTTCATCGATCGTCCGCCGCTCGCGGTTCACAGCCGCGACGTGTACGTTTATGGAACCGGCACTTCGGCCGAAACCGATGTCCCTCAACCGATACCGCATACAACAGGGTGCGAGTGAGGCGACGGCCCAGGCCACGAGTCAGCGCGAGTAGTGCTCGGTCGGCCTGCCGTCGTACATCTCGTCGATGCGCAGCACCTGCGAGTCGCGGCTGTAGCTTCCGAGCTCGTATTCCTCGCTCATGATGAGCGCCTTGACGGGCTTGGTGGGACACACCTCCGCGCACAATCCGCAAAAGCTGCACCGGGAGAGGTTGAAGTCGAAGTAGTCGAGGATCTTGATCTTCTGTCCGGGTTCACGGTGGCCACCAAGCGCGATTAAATCGTCCGGACACACCTTCGCGCACTGATCGCAGACAATGCACGTCTGCGCGCCGGTTTGCGGCTCGACCTGCAGGCGGAGCACGCCGCGGAAACGCGGAGAAACAGGACGCCGCTCGGCGGGATACTGAAAGGTAAAGGCCGGCTGGGGCGTGTACTTCAGCGTGAGCCACAGCCCCTTCAGGATGTCGACCAGAAAGAACGTTCGGAGCAGCTCGCCCAGGCGCTGCATGTTATCCCTCAACCGCCGCGTTCGCACGAACGAGCGTCGGGTCCGTGTCGCCGGCATGGATGACGCGTTCCTTCCGGAGCACCGTATTCTCGCGACGGATCTTGTCCTGCAGGCGCATCAACCCGTACAGCAGCGCTTCGGGTCGCGGCGGACAGCCGGACACGTAGACGTCCACCGGCACGATCTTGTCCACGCCCTGCAGGACGCTGTAGGTAGGAAACGGTCCGCCGGCGTTCGAGCAGGCGCCCATGGAAATGACCCACTTGGGCTCCGGCATCTGATCGTAGAGCCGGCGCAGCACGGGCGCCATTTTCTTCGTGACCGTGCCGGCGACGATGAGCAGATCCGCCTGCCGCGGTGAGGCGCGGAACACTTCGGCGCCGAAGCGCGAAATGTCGAAGCGCGACGCAGACGTCGCCATCATTTCAATCGCGCAGCACGCGAGCCCGAACCCCAGCGGCCAGAGCGACGACTGCCGCGCCCAGTTGAGCACCTTGTCGACGTTGGTCGTGATGAGGTTGTCGTTGAATTTATGCTCGATTAACCCCATGGGATGCCAGTTGCCAGCGCCCAGTTCCCAGCGCCCAGTTCCCAGTCTCCAGTGTTCCAGACGGCTCACCGGGAACTGGAAACTGGCAACTGATAACTATTTCTGGAAATACTCCGCATTCACGGGAATGAAGTTCTTCCATTTTTCCGGCGTCTCGTCGAGCGCGAAGATGGCTTCGACCGGGCATGCCGGCACGCAGGCGCCGCAGTCGATGCACTCATCGGGATGGATGTACAGCATCTCCACCGTGGCAAAGTCGGGCTCGTCCTTCCGCGGGTGAATACAATCAACCGGGCACACGTCCACGCACGCGGAGTCTTTTGTCCCGATGCACGGCTCACAGATGATATAGGCCACTCTCTCACTCCTCCTCTAACTTAGACCGGGGGACTTCGTCCCCCGGTCCCCCTCGCGCCGTCGCTCGCGGGGACCCCTTCGCCCCGCTCCGCTCCGGCGGGGCGCGCCCGGGCCGCTCCTCACGCGACTGAGACAGCCGGAAGGTGCCCGAGACGCAGCGAGATGCGCCGCGCGAGCTCCATCGCCGCTGCAGTCTGGTCGTGCGAGAACGGGCGCTCCTCGGCGGCGTGCGCCGCGACGCCGACCCGGGCCACCTGCCGGCCGGTGTAGTCGTACACCGGCGCGCACGTGCACTGCAGCCGTTGAATCTGCGACGGCGTAGCGGACCCGAATCGAACCGCGATTTGATCCGGTTCGGCGGCATCGCGCGAGTGTTCAAGCTTGAAGCAGCTCAATCGGCGTTTGGCCGAGGCGTCCACGTACATCGCGCAGTGCACGGGCATCTCCCGGCCGTAGGTCGTATGCATGCCGACCTCGTCCGGACCGCCGGTCCACAGGTAGGTCACCTCCCCGAGCCCAGGCACCGCGATGAACGCTCGCAGACCGGTGCGCAGCACGTATTCCCTCAACACCGGGTACGCGTGCAATCGCAACTCGGATCGCCCGAGGACACGGAAGCTCAGGTCGAGCATCTTCAGCGTCAGGCTGTAGCGCGCCGTATCATCGTCCTGGCGCACGAACCCGCGCCGCTTCAGCACGCCCAGCAACCGATGAACTGTCGGCGCCGGCTGCCGGACCTGTCGTGCAAGTTCCGACACGCTGAGCCCTCGCTGGACCCCCGCCAGGGCCTCGCACAGATCGAGCGCCTTCTCGAGCGACGTTTGCGCATCCCTGGGTTGGGAATGGTGGTCCATGATGGTCACCGCTGACGGCCTCTCGCGTCCCCGTTTCGAGTCTCGGTTCCAAAGATGCCGAGTCACGGATCCCGCATCCAAATCCGGATCGCGGATGCCGGTGTCAGAAACTCCAAGCATTCCACTATGCGGAACGATGTTCCACTGCCCAGTTGATATTTATATACCTTGCGAGCGCCTCAATCAAGGAACCCAAAGGTCGGGAAGTCTACTGAATGCTGATCCGGCCGGCAAATCCGTCGTCGTAGCCGTGATAGTGGGTGATGGCGGGCTCTGGATAACTCCAGCAGTAGTACCCTTCACCATTGTCGAAGTCCACCAGCCACAACCCTTTGGCCTCCAGGCCGAGCGCCTGGACTTCTTCCGCCCAGCCGGCGACGACATCCCGAATCGACTCTGACAGGGAGATGTGATCGGGATGATTCTCGGCGAGCCCTTGAAGCTGGGCCGCGAGCGACTCCGCCCGCCGCACGGCGTCGGCCGTGAGGTGCTTGACCTGCGGGAGCAGCGCGCGTGCCTGCGCCAGTGAGAAGATGGGAGTATGGTCGGGTGTCGAAGTCATTCAGACGATTATAATTTGCGATCTCCCCGACCTGGTGCTGCCACGTGCTGATTGCCCGCCCGGCCCATCGCCTGCTGTTTCTGCTGTTGTTTGCTGCGGCAGCCGGGCGAGTGTGCGCCCAGCCGTTGCCGGAGGGGCCGGTCCGGGCGTTCGATGGCCGCGTCACGGTGAGCGGCGAGGTGATCGCGACCGCCGGGAGCGCCGACAACGTCGCGTTCTTCAACTACACCGACTACGAACACAACGCGCTTCGCATGATGCGGCTGGGCGTCTCCGGCATCTACCGGCCCGTCGTGTGGCTTGCCTTCGTCGGCGAACTGCGCTCCGAGGATCTGGAACATCCCGCGCCCTATGCGGCATACGCGCGCGTGCAGCCGTGGCGGAACCACGCCTTTGACATCCAGGTGGGACTCATCCCGCCGGCGTTCGGCGCGTTCGGCCGTCGGACGTACGGCACCAGCAACCCGGTCATCGGCTATCCCCTCGCCTATCAGTACCTGACGTCGCTTCGCGCGGATGCCATTCCCGCAACGGCCGACGATGTGCTCCGGATGCGCGGCAGAGGATGGCGATCGAACTTCCCGGTGGGTTCGCAGGCGCCGGGTCCCGGCGTTCCGCTTATCAGCGGATTCCAGTGGGACACGGGCGTCCAGGTCAGCTGGAAGAGCGGACCGGTGGAGCTCGCAGGCGCCCTCACCAACGGCACCCTGTCGAATCCACGCGTGAAGGACGACAACGGCGGAAAACAGGTGTCCGGCCGCGTAGCGGTCACGCCAGCGGTCGGGTTGATCATCGGCGCATCGGCGGCCCGTGGCGCATGGCTCGCACGGACGGTGGCACCGGACTCTTCGCCGGCCCAGCAATCGTTCGGCGCCGACGTCGAGTACTCCCGCGACCACTGGATCGTTCGGAGCGAGGTCGTCTGGAGCCGATGGGCCTTTCCTGCGCCGCTCGCGCCGTCCAGCACCAGGGCGCTCGACGCGGTGGGATCGTGGGCGGAGGGACGTTACCGCGTGACGCCGCGCATCTTCCTCGCGGCGCGAGCCGATCACCTCGGATTTTCTGAGCTTCGAGGAAGCGTCCTCGTGTTGCCCTGGGACAGCCCTGTGACGCGGATCGAATCAGGATTCGGATATTACTTGCAACGCAATCTGGTCTTCCGTGCTACCGCCCAGCAGAACTGGCGCGACGGCGGACGAGTCAATCACCGCACCTACGTATCCGGACAACTCGCGTACTGGTTCTGATGATGACCCGGAGTCTTTCCGCGGCGTTCCTGGTGCTTGTTGCGGCGCTCACCGCGGGAGGGGTGGTCAGCGCGTGGCCTGCCGTGGCATCGGCTGCGAACGCGACGATTCGCGGCCGCGTCGAGCTGCGGCAACCGGCCGTCGATCCTGCCTCGCGTGTGAGCGTGGCGGATCTCGGCATGAGCGCAATGCATGCGCCGGCCGATCGCCGCAGCGTGGTGTATCTCGACCCCGCGCCGCGCGCGGCATTTGACACGCGCGAGGAAACCCGCCCGCGCCTCGATCAGCGCAACGAGACGTTCGTGCCGCACGTGCTGGCGATCGTCGCCGGCACGACGGTGGATTTTCCGAACAGCGATCACACGTACCACAACGTCTTTTCGCTTTCAAAGACGAAATCGTTCGACCTGGGACGCTATGCGGTCGGGCACTCGAAGTCGGTGCGGTTCGATCGGCCCGGAATCGTGCGCGTGTTCTGCGACATTCATTCACACATGAGCGCGTTCATCCTGGTGTTCGCCCACCGGTACTTTTCCGTCGCCGACCTGGATGGATCGTACCGGCTGGACAGCGTGCCGCCGGGCACCTACACCGTCGTGGCGTGGAATGAAGCGGCGGCGCTCGAGTCGCGGCGTGTCGTGGTGCCGGACACCGGAGGCGAGGTCGAGGTCAACTTCGCGCTCGCCCACCGATGAAGATCCTTTCGTCGCTCACGAATCGCATCTTCATGGGGAGCGCGCTATTGACGGTCGTCGCGATCGCCGTGGCCGTGTACCGGGTCAACGTCGCGGTCACGGCGCAGGCCGAGAACGAGCTGCACAGAGGTCTCGACGAGGCGGGCACGCTCCTGGAAGAGTACCGGACGACGCTCTTCGAACACTACGCGCGCGAAGCGCGGCTCGTGGCGGATCTGCCGAAATTCAAAGCGGCGCTGGATACGAAAGATCCGGTGACCGTGCAACCGATCGCCGAGGAGTACCAACGTCTCCTTGGGTGCGATCTGTTCCTGGTCACCGATCCGTCCGGCCGCCTCCTCGCCGAGGCCGGACGTCTCAAAGCGGGCTACCAGACGAACGCGTCGCGCGAGCCCCTCGAACGCGCCCGCGCGGGCCAGGAAACCCTGTCGCTGTGGCCCCACGCGGGAGGCGTCATCCAGGTCGTGACGGTCCCGAGCGTCACCGCGCCGGAACTGTTCGGCGCAGTCACTGTCGGATTCAGCCTCGACGAGCAGGCGGCCGGCACCTTCAAACGGTTGACCAACAGCGAGATTGCGTTTGCCCTCGACGGTCGCGTGGAAGCCTCGACGCTTCCGGCGGAGTACAACGCCCAACTGGGCGCCCTCGTGGGCGGCGACGGCATCAGGGTTATCGATCTTGGTGACGTGCAATACGTCGCGGTCAGCCGCGCGCTGCCGTTGCCGGCGGCAGGGAGCGATACGCGAGCCGTCAGCGGTCCTCACGCGACCGCGCTCATTCTCCGTTCACGCACCGAGCGATTCCGCTTTCTGAACATCGTCCACCAGGAGCTGGCCGGCACGGCCTTCCTTGCCGTCCTGGCGGCGACACTCGTGAGCTACGCGGTCGCGAGAACTGTCACCCGCCCGCTCGGCGCGATTACGGCCACGATGCGGGAGATGGCATCAACCGGCGACCTCACGAGGAAGATCGCGCTCCCGCCGGGCACGCGCTGGGACGATGAAGACGCGAGGCTGCTCGCGGGGACCTTCAACGCGATGACCGACTCCATCGCGCGCTTCCAGCGGGAAGCCGCGCAGCGCGAGCGCCTGTCGTCGCTCGGGCGGCTGTCAACCGTCGTCGCGCACGAGATCCGCAACCCGCTGATGATCATCAGGACGGCACTGCGAGCGCTGAAACAGGAACCGGGACAGTCCGCGCACGCGCAAGCTGCAGTCGCTGATGTCGACGAGGAGGTCACGCGGCTCAATCGACTCGTGTCAGAGGTGCTCGACTTCGCCCGGCCGATCAAGTTCGACCTCGGGCCGGTCGACCTGAACGCTCTTTGTGAGGATGCCGCAGGTGCAGCCGGCGCCGAGGCGCCGTCCGTGACGATGCATCTCGACCTCGACCGCACGCTGAGGCCGACCGTGACCGATGGCGAACGCCTGCGGCTGGCGCTCGTCAACATCCTGACGAACGCGCGGCACGCCGTGCTGGCCCAGGCTGACCGTGCCGGCCGGGGACCGGGCAGCATCCGCGTCGCCACCACTCGCACCTCGGGCGGACGGATCATTATCGATGTCCGTGATCAGGGCATCGGCATTGCGCCAGACGACCTCGGACGAGTGTTCGATCCCTATTTCACGACGCGACGCACTGGAACCGGACTCGGCCTTGCCATTTCGCGGAATATCATCGAAGGGCTTGGCGGTACCATTACGGTGTCGAGCCGCGCCGGTAGCGGCACCGACGTCCGCATCGATCTGCCGGAAACCGGCGAGAACCCGGTACCTCGCGAAGCATAGAGTTGAATAAAGATGCCAGTAGCCAGTAGCCAGTGGCCAGTCGCCAGTTCCCAGTTCCCAGTTCCCAGTTTTCGAACCGCGAACCGCGAGGCGCCAGCCGCGAATCGCGAACTGGAACCCAGCAGAACCCTTTTAGAGCCTCGTAGAACCCATAGATGAGCACCGGATCCATCCTTCTTGTAGACGACGAAACGAAGATTCTTAACGCGCTGGCGTCGGCGCTTCGAGGCGAGGGACACGAGGTCGTGGCCGCCGGCAGCGCGCGCGAGGCGCAGCGGCTGCTCGGACAGCGTCTCTTCGACGTGCTGGTTGTCGATAACCTGATGCCGGAGTTGACCGGCACCGACCTGATTCGCGAGCTCGTGGGCTCGACGGCCGCAGGCGAGCGGCCGCAGATCCTGATGATGACGGCGCACGCGACCGTGGAGAGCGCGATCGAAGCGATGAAGCTTGGCGCGCTCGATTACCTGCAGAAGCCGTTTGAAGTCGACGAGCTGCTCGTCCTCGTCAACCGCGCGCTCGAGCACCAGCGACTGAGCATCGAGCACCGCTATCTCATCAGCGAGCGCGACGCCGAGTTCAATCATTACGGGATCGTCGGCCGCAGCCGGCGGATGCAGGAGGTCATCAACACGTCACAGGTGGTCGCGCGATCGAAGAGCACGATCCTCATCACCGGAGAAACGGGCACCGGCAAGGAAATGGTCGCGCGGGCCATTCACTACCACAGCGCCCAGCGCGAAATGCCGCTCATCAAGGTGAACTGCGCGGCCATCCCAGAGACGCTGCTGGAATCTGAGCTCTTCGGACACGTGCGCGGCGCGTTCACCGGCGCAACGACCAACAAGAAAGGAAAGTTCGCCCTCGCCGATGGTGGCTCCATCTTCCTCGACGAAATCGGGACGATGAGCCCGGCGCTGCAGGCGAAACTGCTGCGTGTGCTGCAGGAGCGCGAGTTCGAGCCGCTCGGCTCGGAGCGCACGCAGAAAGTCGACGTTCGGGTCATCGCCGCGACGAACCGGGATCTGCCCCAGATGGTGGCCGATGGCAGATTCCAGGAAGATCTCTACTACCGGCTGAACGTGATTCCCGTTCACATCCCGCCGCTTCGCGAGCGCCGGGAGGACGTGCCGGTTCTGATCGATCACTTCATTGCGAAACACGCGCAGCGTGCTGGTAAACGCATCGACGGCGTGGAGCCGGGCGTGATCGAAGCGCTTCAGGCTGCCGACTGGCCCGGCAACGTCCGTGAACTGGAGAACACGGTCGAGCGTGCGGTCGTGCTCTCCCCTACCTCGACGATCGGACCCGAGGTCGTGCGGATCCTCGGTGTCAATACAGCAGCGCCCGCGGGCCTGCCTTCGCTCAACCTCCGGCAGAATCTTGATTGGGCGGAACGCGAAACCGTGCGGCGTGCGCTCAGCAGTTCCGGCGGCGTGAAGAAGGACGCCGCGGAAGTCATGGGCATCAGCCAGCGCGCGCTCAGCTATTACCTCGCGAAGCATAGAGTCGAATAAGAGTTTCCAGTTGCCAGTTGGCAGTTGGCAGTTGGCAGTTGGCAGTTGGCAGTTGCCGGTGCGTACCGCGGTTGGCGTCGCGATTCGCGGTTCGATACTGGAAACTGGCGACACTTACGCCCCGTGTAACGGCTTACGACGCGAGTAATCGATCGCGACTTAACTCTTGATTTTTCTTGAGGTTCCGTCCGTACGCGTCGGCACCAGCCTTGCGATGGAGGTATGCACGATGACGTGTTTCCGAGCGATTCTTCTGGCGAGCATGTGTGCCGGCCTTCCCGCCATTGGAGCCGCCCAGACGCCGGCGCCCGACGCGGGTTCGGCGCAAACTCCGGCACCCACCCAGAATGACGCGCAATCGGATCCAGACGTCCGGGTGGATGCCCTCCAGCCTGACTTCAACCTTGCGGCGCTGCCGACAACGCTGCGAATGCCGGTGCACAGGCTGTCATTCCGCGTCACACATCGGTTCACCCGCCCGCTGGGTCAGGGAGACTTCGGCGATCTGGCGTCAGACTTGTTCGGATTTGATTCGGGTGCGCAAATCGGCCTCGAGCTGCGCTACGGCCTCGCCCCGGGTACGCAGATCGGCGTTCACCGCACGAGTGATCGGACGATTCAGATCTTCGGGCAACACAACTTCCTGAGCGAGCGAGATGGGAAACCGGTCGGGCTCGATGCGATCGCGACGCTCGAGGGAGCCAACAACCTGCATACGCGGTATCAGAGCGCGCTCGGTCTCGTCGTGTCACGCAACGTCGGCCGCTGGGCCGCGTTCTACGCCGAACCGATATGGATCGCGAATACGAATCCCGCCGCGAATGCCGGCTTCGACAACAGCACGCCCATGGTGGGACTCGGGACACGGCTTCGCGTACGCCCGTCGACCTACCTCGTCGGGGAGATCACCCCGCGCCTCGGAGGCTTCGACCCGGGCGTCAGTCAGGCGAGCTTCGGGCTCGAAGGACGTGCCGGCGGACATCTCTTTCAGTTGAACGTGTCGAACGGCTTCGGCACGACGCTCGGACAGATCGCCCGTGGCGCATCCAACAACGACAACTGGTACATCGGCTTCAACATTGCGCGGAAGTTTTTCTAACTCGGTGTTCATCGGGAGGACACGGTGACCTTCGGACCACGGATTCTTGCGGCGCAAACCTTGACAGTGGCGGTCCTGCTGACGGCCGCGGCGTGCGGAGGGGGCTCCTACACCTCCCCGTCGTCGGGAGGGGGATCGGTCGTCGTGGGCTCAACGGGCGCGGTCGGCTCCGTCGGCGCGACGATCACGATAGGCACGAACTCGGCGATCAGCCCGTCGACGGTAACGATCAGTGTAGGTCAGAGCGTAACGTTCACGAACAACGACACGCGGTCGCACGACATGGAGTCCGATCCCCATC
>JBBQEJ010000096.1:0-19150 GCA_038320555.1 Vicinamibacterales bacterium
ATCAGCGTTCAGGGCGATAGCGTGAGCTTCGAGATGAACGGGGTGCCCGGAAACCCGCAATTCAAAGGCACTCTTTCAAAGGACGCCAAGTCGCTGGCCGGCCAGTTCAGTCAGGGTGGTGGAACGATCCCGTTCGCAGTAACTCGGACCGGCGACGCGAAGTTCGAGCCGCTGCCCAAGAGCACCCCCATTACCAAGGACCTCGAAGGTTCCTGGGAAGGCTCTCTGGACGCCAATGGCACTATCTTGCGCCTTCTCGTGAAGCTGGCGAATGGGCCGGACGGCGCGGCCAACGGAACGATGATCAGCGTCGATCAGGGCGGAGCCGAATTGCCGATTGCGGCGGTTGTTCAAACCGGAACGCATCTCAAGCTTGTCGTCCAGGCCATCGCCGGAACCTACGAAGGCGACTTCAAGGACGGACAGTTGACCGGCACCTGGACGCAAGGCCCGGCAACCCTGCCGCTGGTCTTCAAACGCCCGCCTCAGTCCAAATGACCCTCGACGCGATCACCGTGGGCGGCGGGCTCGCGGGCTCGACGCTCGCCACGGAGTTGGCTCGCGCTGGCCGCAAGGTCCTCGTCCTGGAGCGAGAGACCGAATTCACGGATCGGGTCCGCGGCGAGAACATGCTGCCCTGGGGGGTGGCCGCCGCGCGCCGATTGGGACTGATCGCCGACCTGCTCGCCGCCGGCGACCATCAGCCGCGATCCTGGAATACATATATGTTCGGCCATCCGGCCGGCAGCCGCGATCTGCGAGCGACCACGCCACACGGCGAAACCTCTTTGAACATCTATCACCCCAGCATGCAGCACGCGCTGCTCGAGCGTGCCAGCCGTGCGGGAGTCGACGTCAGGCGCGGCGCGAAGGTTGTCGGCGTCGACGCCGGTCCGGACCGGGCTCCAACTGTCACGTTCGAGCACGAAGGCGGCCAACATTCGCTCTGTGCACGAGTCGTGGTTGGAGCCGACGGGCGGGCTTCGCAAGTTCGCAGGTGGGGCGGGTTTGAAGTCCAGCGGAATCCGGACCTCCTGACGATTGCCGGAACCTTGATTCAGGGTACCGACGTTCCTGATGACGCTGTTCACCTCGCGTTCGGCCCTGGATGCGCAACCCTCCTGGCGCCGCTCGGCGGGCGGATGGCGCGAACGTACTACGTCTACCGCGGAGCGGCCGGACGACGGGGGCTGTCGGGGAAAGACAAGATCCTGGAATTCGTCGAGCTGTGCAAAGCGACGGGCGTGCCGGATTCGTGGTTCACCGGGGCGGAGTCGATCGGGCCGCTCGCTGAGTTCGACGGCGCGGATCGCTGGGTCGAATCGCCGGTCCAGAACGGAGTTGTGCTGATCGGCGACGCCGCTGCTTCGTCGGATCCCTCCTGGGGCTGCGGCTTGTCACAGACCCTGTTGGATGTCGAGCATCTTGCCAACGCGCTTTGCACAGACGATGACTGGAGCGACGCGCTCGATCGCTACGCGAAGGAGCACGATGAGTACTCCTCCGCCCTCCGGCGCGTCCTCGGTTGGATGACTGAACTGACGTGGACGCCTGGCCCCCAGGCCGATGAACGACGCGGGCGTGTCTTCCCCCGGATGATGTCCGATCCGCGAGAGTTCCCAGACACAGTCGGACAAGGGCCGTTTGGTCCGAGCGGCGAGCAGGCGAGGCGACTCGTGCTGGGCCTCGACTGAGCTGGCCGTAGGATCGACGAGCCGGCCGATCTCGCGCAGAGAATGCAGAGAGACATGATCTCACGCGGAGATCGCAGAGGTCGCAGAAAAGGTGGCACGTTTCCGCTTTGGTCTCTGCGCGAGACCGTCTGTCCTGGGTCCTCTGCGTTCGATCTTCCGCAGTTCAGTTCCGTGGCAGCGCGTACGCCACGATGCCTGTTGGTCCTGGGGCGTGAGGAAGGTTGGGATCGGCACCGCCACGTCCGCCACCTCCGCCTCCGGTTGACGCGGTAACAAGGAGGTACTGTCGGCCGCCCAGTTCGTACATCGAGGGCGCGCCAGTCGTCGGCCCGCCCAGCTGAAACTCGCACAACTGCTTGCCGCTGCTGCTGTCGTACACGTGCACCTTGCGGTCAGCGGCCGTGACGAACAACAGTCCCGAGGCTGTGGGGATGATCCCGCCCTTGATCGACGCGGCCGTACCCGTTCCTCTCACGCCTTGACCAGCCAGACGCAGATCGTCGCCGAGACCGATCTGCCACTTGATCGTGCCGCTGTTGAGATCGTACGCCGTCAAGGTCGTGTACGGCGGATTGACGATCGTCGGGTAAAGTCCGAAGCCCTCCGTCACGTAGCGCCCTTCTGCCACCACCTCCGGTGCACCGCCCGCCCTTCCGGCGCGCACCTCGCCCGGCTTCAGGAGTCGAATGATCGTCGGCACGTTGAAGCCGATGACATACACGCTGCCCTCAGCCGGATTGCCAGCGGTGCTGCCCCAATTCGATCCGCCTTGATTGCCGGGCATGTGAATCACTTCGTTGAATCCAATCGGCGTGAAGGGCCCGTCATTTCTGGCCTTCAGGATGCGTTGCCTGAACTGCTCGCGCTCCGCCTCCGTGAGGATGTATGGATTCAAATCCTCCGCCGTGAACTTCTGACGGGAGAATGGCGGCGGGCTGGTCGGAAACGGCTGCGTGGGCCATAACGCTTCACCGGGAACCGTCGTCTTCTGCGGCACCGGGCGTTCTTCGATCGGCCAGATAGGCTGACCTGTGACTCGATCGAAGACGTACAGGTAACCGGTCTTGCTGGCCATGGCGACGGCATCGATCGCCCGGCCGGTCCGGCGGATGGTTATCAACTGCGGGGCCGAATTGTTGTCGAGGTCCCAGATATCGTGATGGACGGTCTGGAAATGCCAGAGACGCTTGCCGGTCCTGGCGTCGAGTGCGATGAGGCAGTCGCCGAACAGATTGGCGCCTTTGCGATTCCCACCGTAGAAGTTGTACTTGGGGCTGCCGGTCGGGACGTAGACAATGCCGCGCTTCTCGTCGATCGATTGCTCGGCCCAGTTGTTGGCGCCGCCCACGGTTTTCCATGCGCCGTCGGGCCATGTCTCGTAACCGAACTCACCAGGACGCGGCACGGTATGAAAGGTCCAGACTTTTGCCCCCGTGCGGACATCGAACGCTCGAATGTCGCCGGGCGCGGAGGCGTATTCCTGATTCGTCGCCGAGCCCAAGATGATCAGATTTTCGAAGACCCGTCCCGGCAGGCGGCTTTGTTGATTGATCGTCGAGGGATCCCGATCCAGACCCACTCGCAAATCCACCCGGCCGTTGACTCCGAAGGACGGAATGCTCTGTCCGGTCTGCGCATCGATCTCCTCGAGGAGGTTATTCACGCTGAAAATCAGGCGGCGGTCCTTGCCGTCCTTACTCTCCCAGTAGTTCACGCCTCGACTGTTGAACCCCTGAACACCCTCGTGGATCCAGATTTGCTTTCCCGTTGCCGCATCGAGCGCCACGAACGAGTCGTTCGCGCCACGGCCATAGACAACCCCGCGCACAACAAGCGGATTGAAGTCCGTCTGGCCGGACGCATACGCCCAGGCCACCTGAAGCTGGTTCACATTCGATTTCGTGATCTGCGTCGCGGTGACAAACCGCGAGCTGTCGGGACCGCCGGCGTAGTCGCGCCATTCCCGCTGGACGTTCTGGGTTTGGCCGTAGACCGAAAGTCCCGTAGCACCGGCCAGCGCCAACATCACCGCCGCGCGGCCGACGCCGACGCCGGTCATGTGCCGTGCTGTTGACGAATCCTGTTTCCTGTCCATCGACGCGACCTCCGTGTCTCTCGAACCAATCGTTGCTGATGGTCGATTGTTGATTGAGGGGCTTCTAAGGTTTCGCTTTTGATGTGCCCGCTCAAAATCGCCGCGCACCCAATTCGACGAATCCCGCTTCAGCCAGGCTCTCCTGCAGACGCCGCTGCTGCTCGAGCGTCAGCGGCGCGCGAGGAGGCAGGCACGTGCCGCAGTCCAGTCCCGACCAGGCGAGTATCTGCTTGACCGCCGGGAACAGCGGGTATCCCAACGTGATGCGGATGAGCGCATTCGCACGCTGCTGTGCCACGCGCGCATCCTCCCATCGTCGGGCCACCGCGGCCGTGTAGATTTGGACGAATAGCTCGGGCACCAGATTGTAGAACGAACCGATCCCTCCATAGGCGCCCATCAGCAGTCCGGCAGCCAGGAC
Source organism: Vicinamibacterales bacterium (assembly GCA_038320555.1). Lineage (GTDB taxonomy): Bacteria > Acidobacteriota > Vicinamibacteria > Vicinamibacterales > 2-12-FULL-66-21 > JALZOC01. The sequence continues at coordinate 4,211 of JBBQEJ010000096.1, forward strand.
TTCGTCGCGGCCGTTGAAGATGCAGCGTTGGGGTCGCGTCAGTACGGACATTCGATAAAGGTCGAAGTCGGTGAACTTCACGCCGAACACGTTCGGCAGGTCACACAAGGCTTCAAGTTGTTCGGTGCTGCCGATCGACTGGCTGATGTCGGGGAAATAGTAAACGAGAAGCGGCAGATCGCTGGCGCGCCCGAGCGCTTCGTAATAGCGGAGAACCTCCGAGAAGCCGAACTGTCCGGACAACGGGGGCAAGCTGCTGATCGCGTGTGCGCCGGCCTTTGCCGCATGTGCAGACAGCGCCAGCGCTTCATTCAATGAAGCCGCTCCGACGTGGACGACGACATGACGGCCACGCGGCGTCGAGACAACCGCGGCTTCGACGATGGCCTGACGCTGAGCGCGTGGCTGCAGCATCCCTTCTCCGGTCGTGCCGCAGACGTAAACGCCGTGGACGCCCGCGCCATAGAGCCGCTCGAGCAGCCGCTCGAAGACAGCCGGCGCGAATCGTCCGTCCTTGTCGAGCGGCGTGACCGCGGCGGGCAGAATGCCCTGTATGAGTTTCATCGCTTCATTATGTTTTTGTGGTCTCCGCGTTCAGGCGGAAGCTACGGTACGGGCTCGGATTCGGTGTCACGCGGCTGTCTGTATGTCTTCGTGGCTTCCGCCTTCAGGCGGAAGTGTGGACTCTGATTCGGTGTCACGCGGCCGGATCATCAGGACCAGAACGATCGAAAGCACCGCGGCCCCCGCGAACGTGCCGAAGATGCCGAAGAGCGGCACGTGTCGATCGCGCAATGTGCCGAAGCCCCAGTCGGCAAGGCCGCCCCAGCTGATGCTGACGAGGTTCATGATACCGTAGCCGGTCGCGCGCAGCTTCGGGCGCGCAATCTGGCAGAGGATCGGCATGTTGTTCGAGTCGAAGAATCCCCACCCAAGGCCAAAGAGCATGAGGAACGCCACGGCGATCCACAGCTCCCCGGTCTGCGGCGCATAGCCGACGCCGAACATCGCCGGCACAATCAAAGACATCCCGATAGCGCTGACGAAGATCCGTCCGCGCGGGCTCCGGCGCATCCAGCGATCCGCCAGCCATCCGCCAGCTACCGCGCCGGCGATTGCCGCCGCCTGCCAGTAGAGCGTGGCCGAGACGCCGGCGAGGCCCTGCCCAATCCCGAACTCCGTCTTGAGAATCGCCGGCATCCAGTCGCGCACCACCCACCCGGCGAGCGCGGGCAGTGTGAAACAGAGCACGAGCAGAATGAATGAGCGGTTACCGAGCAGCTCGCGAAGCGCGCCGACCGGCGACGTGGGGAGCCTGTTGCGCGAATCGGCGAGCCGGGGAGGGTTCCGGAGGAGGAAGAACAGCGGCACCGCGTAGGCGATCCCGACGAGGCCGCTCGCCCTGAAGGCCCAGCGCCATCCGAGACCTGGCGCGTCGGCGACGTACCCGCCGAACCCGCCGATGATGACGCCCACGTAGATGCCCATCTGATGCAGGCCCACGGCCCGCGACCGCGTGCGGTCGGTGTGGAAGTCCGCGATGAGCGCGAGCGCGGCCGGGATGTAGAACGCCTCACTGATCCCCATGAGCGCCCGGGTCGCGAGGAGCTCGTTGTATGTGCTGACATGCCCGGTCGTCCAGGTCGCAAGCGACCACACGAACAGGCTGCCGGCGATCACGTGCCGTCGGCTGTACCGATCCGCGAGATAGCCTCCAACGGGGCTGAGAAACGCATAGACCCACTTGAACAGCGCGAGGATCGTCCCCCATTTCGCTTCGAGGGCGATGTCGGGAATGTCCCGCATCACCGAGAACTTCATCGCCGCGAGCATCTGTCGATCGAGGTAGTTGAGGAGTGCCACCGGGACGAGCAGCGCCACGACGAGCCACGCGTAACGGCGGTTCAACGATCCTTTCCTTCCGACAGCCACTCGAGCGTGAATCGCGCCAGCGTGATCCGCTCGTACGGCGATCGTTCTCCGCGCTCGAACAGCAGTCCAATTGACCTGTTCCGAAGAACGACCAGACTCGAATAGGCGGCGGGGCCCTCGTTGACGACTCGCGACACCGTCCAGCTCCTGCCTTCGTCGTAGCTGACGCGTACCGTCAGTCGTTCGCGCTTGGTGCTCGCCGGATTGGCAAACAGCAACCGGCTTCGATCGTGCGTCCTGGCGCCCGACATTCTGAGAATGCTGGCCTGGGCAGGCGGCTCGATGAGCGCCCGATCCGCGTACGCGACCGACAACGTCTCTCCGCCATCGGCACTGGTCGCGACCATCCTGAAATTCTCCGGCTTTGCGGGGTGGTTCCTCATGTTCAACATCAGATGGCCATCGGTCAACTCCACCACTTGACTCTCGTTGGTCCCCGCCTCCGAGCTGGGTCCCAGGCGCCAGCTCCGCCCGCCATCATCGCTGAAGACCAGGTGCGATCGATGGACGCCGGTTCCCGCCTCGGCGTGGTTCGCTGGAACGACGAGGCCTGGTATCCGCCCTCGCCCGCTACATAGATATCCGAATACCGCGGCGCGGACCGCCATGATTGACCGCGAGCCGCAGCGATTCCAACAATGGCTGTCAGGACAACAAGCCCCCGTCCGAGCCCTCGCGCATGAACGAAACAGGTCATCGGAAGATCCGGTACTCTATCGCGATTCTGCGGACTCGGGGCGCCGGCGCGCACGCACGCAGGCGCGCACGACACCCCTGGCATCCCCCGGCACCCGTAGCCCCCCGGCACTCTTGGCACCCGCGACCCTTGGCACTCGCGGCACCCCTGGCACCCTTGGCACCCAAATCCTCCCCGCCCTTGTCTTCTCTTCCCTTTGACTATCTAGGCTTCTCCGCGTACGATACATAGATAGTCTTGGCACACACACCGCGAGAGGCCGCAATAATATGCCGAACACCGAACCAAACGGGATGCTTCATGGAACGCTCGACGCCCTGATCCTCAAGACTCTCACCTGGGGCGCCCGGCACGGCTACGGGATCGCGCGGTGGATTGAAGACACGACGGACGAACGTGTAACCGTTGAAGAGGGCTCGCTATATCCCGCGCTTTATCGCATGGAGCGTCGCGGCTGGATCGCTGCAGAATGGGGCACGTCGGAGCTCGGCCGGAAAGCAAAGTTCTATCGGATCACGCCGAAAGGCCGGCGTCAGCTCGCGGCCGACATCGAGCAGTGGTCGCAATTCGCCGCGGCCGTGTCCAAGGTGCTGCTGCCGGCCTGACATGAAATTCGGACAGCGGCTCCGCTCGCGCGTCTGGAGGGCCAGCGTGGACGACGAGGTCGACGCCGAACTCGAGTTCCACCTCGAGATGCGCGCGCGCGAGTACGCGGCGCGGGGGATGAGCCCCGACGACGCGCGCGACGCGGCCATCCAGCGATTCGGGAACATCAATCGGGTCAACGACGCGTGCCGTGCGCTCGGCAGGCAAAGGGACAATGACATGCGACGGACAGAGTACCTCTCGGAGCTCGCACAGGATGTCACGTTCGCGTGCCGCCAGTTGGTCCGAAACCCGGGCTTCACCGCGGTCGCCGTGCTGACGCTGGCGCTCGGCATCGGCGCGACCGCCGCCATCTTCAGCGTGGTCCACGCTGTCGTCCTCAGGCCCCTGCCGGTTGCGGATCCCGATCGCATCGTGGCCGTCTACGAGTTCTGGCGCGGCAACAGCGGCAACACGTCGGCGGGCAACTACGTCGATGCGGTGGCCGCAAGCGCCAGTTTCAGCCACACGACGGCAGTGCAGTATTCGAGCTTCAACCTGGGCGATACCGCCGACGCTGAACGCATCATCGGCGCCCGCACGACCCCCGGGTTCTTTGGCGTGTTTTCGACGACGCCTGGGCTCGGCAGGGTCTACACCGAGGCAGAGGATCAAGCCGGGCACGAACAGGTCGTCGTGCTCAGCCACCGGTTGTGGACCCGCCGCTTCGGCGCCGACCCGCACGTCGTCGGACGTCTGGTCCGAATGAACGGACGCCCATACGAAGTAATCGGCGTCATGCCGTCTTCCTTTGATTTCACCCAGCAGACCGAAGAGCTTTGGGTTCCGATTGCGTTCACCGCGCAACGGAAGGCCACACACGACGAGCACTACCTGCAGATCTACGCCCGGCTGAAGGGTGACGTGACGCAAGTGCAGGCGCAAGCGGGGCTCTCCCGCCTGGCAGAAGATCTCCACCGCCGCTTTCCAAAAGATGATGCCGAGCTCGGCTTCGCCATGACGCCGATGATGGAAGACCTCGTCGGGGACTACAAGGAGCGCCTGTTCATCCTGCTCGGCGCCGTCGGGTTTGTGCTGCTCATCGCCTGCGGCAACATCGCCAATCTCCTGCTCGCGCGCGGTGCGGCGCGGGCCGGCGAGCTGGCCATTCGCTCTGCGCTTGGTGCCGGGCGCGGTCGCATGGTCCGCCAGTTGCTGACGGAGAGCTTCGTTCTCGCAATGATTTCCGCCGTGCTGGGCTTGGCGGTGGCAGCCTGGGGCGTCCAGGCGCTCGTCGCGGCCGCGCCCGAGGGAGTGCCGCGGCTCGAGCAGACGACGCTCGATCCGGCAGTTATTGGGTTCACGCTGCTCGTGGCGCTGACGAGCGCGATCGTCTTCGGACTTGCGCCCGCCGTGCGAGCTGCGCGATCGGACCTACAGGCCGTTCTCAAAGAAGGCGGACGGAGCTCGGACATGGGCGGCGTGCGCGATCGACTCCGGACCGGTCTGATTGTCGGAGAACTGGCGGTCGCGCTGGTGCTGCTCGTCGGGGCGGGGCTCCTCATTCGCAGCTCCATCGCCCTTCAAAACGTCCGGCCCGGATTCGTTCCCGGTGGCGTGATGAGCGCCCGGCTGGCGTTGCCCGCGGCCGAGTACCCGGAGGCCGCTCGGGTAGTCAGAACGTTCGAACAGATCGCGGAGGCCGCGCGGCACATTCCCGGGGTCGAGGCTGCCGGCATGACGTCACAGGTGCCGATGGGGGCCGGTGGCAACGGTAACGGTCTGCGGCCCGAGGGGAAGGCGATTGAACCGGGCAACATCATCATCAGCCGCCTTCGCATCGTCACGCCCGGATATATCGAGGCCATGCGCATCCCGGTCGTGCGCGGCAGATCGATTCGTGACGGAGACCGGCAAGGCGCGCTGAAGGTGATGGTCGTCAGCGAGGCGCTCGCCAACGCCGCGTTCCCCGCGCAAGACCCGATCGGCAAGCGCATCGCCTGTTGCGAGAGCGCGCCGGACGGCAAGAGCCCGGACTACAAGACGATTGTCGGCGTCGCCGGCGATGTGCGATGGCGTGGACCTGGCGAGGCGCCGTCGCCAGAATTCTACCTGCCGGCGGCGCAGGTCCCCGACGTTGCGTGGGACTGGATCCAACGGACGATGTACGTGGCGATCCGGTCCGCCACGGAGCCGGATGCGCTGACGGTGCCGTTGAGAAACGCCGTCGCCGCAGTCGCCCCGGGCGTCCCGTTGTTCAACGCCCGGACCATGGATCAGCGGCTGGGCGAGTCGCTGGCAACTGCGAAGTTCAACACCCTGCTGCTGACGCTGCTCGGCGCAATCGGCGTCGTGCTTGTCGCGGTGGGCGTTTACGGGGTGATCGCCTATTTCGTGACGCGTCGTACGCCGGAGATTGGCGTGCGGATGGCGCTCGGCGCGACCCGCCGCGACGTCGTCGCGCTCGTGGTGAAACAAGCGGCATGGCCGGTCGGGTTGGGAATCGCCGCAGGCGTCATCATATCCGCAGGAGCCACGCGGGTGCTATCAAGTCAACTATTCAACGTCAAGCCACACGACCCGGTGACGTTCATTCTGGTTGCGTTGACGCTCGCCGCTGTCGCGCTCTTCGCGACCCTGGTACCCGCCAGACGCGCCGCGTCCATGGATCCAACCAGAGCGTTGCACATGAATTAGTCTACAAATCTGCCCGGTGGACTCCCGAAATCACCGCACAACGATCCTCGACTCGGCGAGGCGGCCGTCCGCATCGCGTGCGACGAACGTGTGGCGTCCGGGAACGAGCGGCCATGGAGTGGCCTGTTCGGAAGGCACGGTGGCAAGAGCGTGTCCGTCCACGATCCACTCCACGGGGCCTGGCACCGACCTCGCGGCGCGGAGCGTCAGCGACTGGAACTCCTTTCGCAGCGTCGGATCGATCAGGTAGGTGGCGCCGTCCGGCGGGTTGGAGATTCGAAGCGAGTCCGGCTTCACCTGGCGAACATCGCGAACCTTGCGAAGCCCGACGGACTCGCGAACCTCGGCAACCGGGCGATCCTGTCCGTGATCGAATGCCCACTGACGGTACTCCGCGGGCCAGACTGTCAGCAGGCCCTCGTCGGTGAGATGGTGCCAGCTGCAGGGCAGCATCTCAACGTCTGCCGCGATCCATTCGCGCCTGCGTGTGGGGCACCATGGATTCGCAGCCATGCCTGACATCGTGCAGATCTCGACCCTTCTTACGGCCATGTCAGCGTCCGGCACGGCGACGTCCGGCGCACCCACTTCGCCGGGCCTTGGAACCGAGCGGCGCTCGGCCGCAAGCATCACGGCATGAAAGATGGGCCCCGCCCCGGTGACGCCGCTCGAGCTTCTCAGCGGCTCGCGGTCGAAGTTGCCCACCCAGACGCCAACCGTGACGTGACGCGAGTAGCCGATTGTCCAGTTGTCGTGATACGCCTGCGACGTTCCCGTCTTCACAGCGACCGGAAAGGGAAACTCGAGGCTGCCGCCACGGCCGAAGATGTATTCGCGCGCCTCTGGATCGGAGAGGATATCGGTAATCCAGAACGCGGTACGCGAACTGACGAGCACGCGTCTTTCGCCGCGCGGAGCGCCGGCAAGGTAGGTCGGCGCCATCCATTCTCCGCGTCGGGCGAACGCTGAGTACGCGGCGACGAGCTCGTCGAGCCGCACTTCCGCGTTGCCGAGTGTCACGCCGAGGCCGTAATGGGACGCATTGCGGTCGAAGGTCGTGAAGCCGGAGCGAAGCAGAAATCGCAGCAGATTCGGCACGCCCAGCTCGGAAGCCAGCGCCACCGCTGGAACGTTCTCGGATCCGGCAAGTGCGCGGCGCGCAAGCAGAGGCCCCCGGTATCGTCCGTCATAATTCCTCGGGGTGTAAAGCACGCCAGCTTCGGCCGTCGGAAAGTGCGAAGGAACGTCCGGCAGCACACTCGCCGGACTGAAGCCGCTGTCGAAGGCGAGCGCATACGTGAACGGTTTCAGCGCCGATCCGGGCTGACGCGGAATGAGCGGCCCGTTGAGGGTGCCGCCGTGAGCCGCGTCGAAGTAGTCGCCCGAACCCTCCCAGGCCAGCCATTCACCGCTGGCGTTGTCGAGCACGACGATCGCGACGTTGGCGGCTCCATGCTTCGTCAGGATCTCGCGGTGGCTTCGGATGATGCCGCCGATGTCGGCCTGCAGCTCGCCGTCAATCGTGGTTCGAATGCGGGCCGGGCGGACATCACCCGCCGCCGCCAGGACCATCTCGACGAAATGGGGCGCCCCAAACGGCGCGACTTCCCGGGTCAGGGTCAACCGCTCGGCCCGGGCTTCCTGGAACTGCCCCGATGTCAGCATGCCCGCGGCATTCATCCGTTCAAGGACCACGCGCTGACGCGCTATCGCTGCGTCGCGCGCGCGGTAGGGATTGAACCCGGACGGCCGCTGGGGCAACCCCGCGAGAAACGCAGCCTGCGCCGGCGTCAGCATCGACGCCGCACAACCGAAGTACGCGCGACTGGCACGCTCCGCACCCACGATCTGATTGCCATACGCCGCAAGATTCAGGTAGAGGGCGAGGATCGTTCGCTTCGAGAACCGGTGCTCGATTCGTAGAGCGAGAACGGCTTCGTGAATCTTCGCGGCAACCCCGCGCCGCCGCTGCGGTGACTGCCGGTTGAGCAGCAGTTTGGCCACCTGCTGCGAAATGGTGGAGCCACCTTCAACGACCCGGAGCTCCAGAAGATCGCGCTTGAACGCGCGCAGCATCGCAATGGGATCGATACCCGGATGCGACCAGAACCTCCGGTCCTCCGCCGCGATCGTCGCGGACATCAGCGGACCAGGAATGGCGTCCGACGTCAGCGCCACGTTGCGTGTGCCGTCGCCCGACAGGGCCTCATAGAGGGGAATGTCCCTGCGATCTACGACGGACGTGGAAGTGATCGCGCGGTCGTCGAGCAGGTCTCCCGGAACAGGACCGAGGCGGATCCAGAGGGCCAGCGCCAGAACGACGATTACCAGGAGACCGGCTGAGTGGATCTTTCGACTAATCCGGATCTTCCGCCTAAAGGCGGAAGATCTCTTCTGCAAAGACCTCATCGCCTGATCTCAATCACCGTCGTCGGTGTTCGACCGAAGATTTCCGGCTCGTACATCTCCTCAGCGCGTGCGGGCGCGGTACGAAACGTACCGGCCGTTGTGGCGCGGACGATGTAGCTGAACTCGTGGAGGCCTTCGCTGAGGCGCGTCGCGAAGAGCTGGACGCGGTCGTCGTGCCGCTCCACATGATCGAACCCGCCGTCCTGCCACCAGGCGTCCCAGCGATCCTCTTCGCCGTCGTTTTTGGGTTCCTTGTCGTTCGGATTGGACTGTCGATCCTGCCGCGACGCCAGTGTCCGCGCCGTGGTCGCAAACCACGACTCGACCGCCTCGAACCCCGCAGGAATCGGATCCGTGACCGCCACGAAGCGGCGCTCTTTCGTCAGTCGGAAGGTCAGCGTCACGCGGACCAGATCGCCCGCTTTGAAGGTCGTGGCCGAAGGTCTGGTGCCGTTCTCGACATACGGCTCATACGTGCGCTCGATGCGGAAGCCGCTGTCGAGTCCCTGCTGATAGAGCACATCGGCAGCGTAACGGAGCCTGGTCGTGTAGAAGAGCGTGCCGGCGCCGTCGCGCGTGAAGGTCAGCGGCTGCGACGAGCCGGGCGCGCCTTTCGCCAGGATCTGCGGCATCGATAGATCGGTTGACTTCGAATCGGCGGAGCGCCCCGTGAACCGCTCGTGCGCGACTTCCTCGAGGCCCAGCTTCACCACGGCGCTGAAATTCGGCACGGCCGTCTCGTACTTTCGATAGTAGTTGACCAGCGACTCCATCGCATACGCGTTCTCCTGCGTATTGCCCCAGCGGCCTCCTTTCCGCACGGCCATCATCCAGCGCACGATCGACGTCATCGACGGCTCGGGCGTCCCGGCCTTGACGAGCGTATTGAGGACGATCGCGGTCGAGCGCACGTTGGAGTTCCAGAACCAGAGCAGGTAGGGATCGGCGAGCTCTTCGACGTGCGCGCTGGCCCCTTCCGCAAGAATGGCGTTGGACATCCGGCGGCGAAGGTCCTCCACGCGAGGTCCGGACTTCGGTGGTCACGATCGCCGTGGCTCGCTCCCACGGCGACTGAATCATGATGCGCGCGGTCTCCCCGGGCTTGTAAGTCTTGCGCTCGGGCACCAGCTCGATGCGGTTGTGATCGAATCGCGCCCAGGCGGTATACCCGTCGCCGAGCACGTAGAACGACGTCCGGGTCACCGCTGTCCGGCCATCGCCCGTGCTGCCCCTTGCCTCGAGCATGAAGTACCCGCCGTTGGCGATCGGAATATCCAGCGGCATCGGGTCGGCGCCGGTCGTCACGTCCCAGCTGCCCGCGGGGACTTCCTTACGCTCGGTGTCCCATGTGTAGAATCCGTTGCCCTCCGCACGACGAACGCTTTGCCACTGAACCTGCGTCAGCTTCACGTGGACGGGCACTCCTGCCGCGACAGATCCGTCGATGTTTGCGGCGACGATCTCCGTCTTCAGTCCGTTCTTCTGTTCGAGAAAATATGGCGGCCTGCGGATCCCGATGTACCACGGCGCCGGATGCACCGTCACGCTCGAGCGGTTGGCGATGTGCTGGCGGGAGACGTCCTCTACGTCACCTTCGAGGACGTACATGAATGGCACGCCGGCGTCTCGACGCGTGTCCAGTTTCAGCGGTAGATCGCCGGCCTTGCCAAGCGTTGTCTGCTCGCGACGGATTTCTCCGGATTGCCCGCGTTCTTCGTCCCCCTCCGGATAGCCGACGAAAACCCAGCGGTTCTCCTGAAACTTTTCTGTGATGACGCGAGGCGCGTTGTACGTCGGAGTTTTGGAAAAGCTCCACGAGACGGGGCGCACCCCCATCGACGGTCCGAAGAGATACCGCGCCGTAACGTTTCCCTTCAACCCGTCGCCGGCGATCGTCGTGTCGCCGGTCAGCGAGACGTCGACACGGAAGTCCGGCCGTTTGTACGCGGCGACGAGAAACGATCCGTGGACCGACTTTTCGTACCGGACGAACTAATCGTCCGCCTCGCCCGGCTCGACATCGCGTCGGCGTTCTTCCGGTGTCTTTGGCTTCGGGCGATCGCTTTCGAGAATCGCGCGCACGGAGTAATTGCCGAGTGCGCCGTCCGGCGGCAGCGTCAACGTCCATTCGGCGCTGCTCCATGCCGTCAGCTTCACCGTCCGCTCGTCAACCTGCCGGTCCTGACTGTCGCGCACGGTGAGCAGAACAGATGTGCCCGCCGGGATTAGACGAACACCGCTGGCGGTGTTCTGACGCAGGATGGCTTTGAAATGCACTTCCTCTCCGAGACGGTACACGCCGCGATCGGTGAAGACCGTTCCCCGGAACATCGGGGTCGCTTCGTGGAGATTCACGCCGGTGCCAAACTCCCAGGGGCTGATCCCTTCGTTCCAGTCGCTGCCCGCGTAGGCGATGTCTCCGTCCTTCTCCGCCGTGACGATGAAGGCGAACTTCCACCAGTCGTCGGGATCGCGGAGCGGTGTATCGGGGGCCAGGGCTACGCCGTCGGTCCCGGTGCGGCCCCGCCAGAACACTCTGTTGTCCAGTCTGACGATCGAGACGTTCGCGCCTTCGACCGGCGAACCGTTATCGAGACGCGTGACGAAGACGAGCGTGTTCTGCGGGCTGTCCTTCACGCTGATGCCGAGGTTGGTGACCTGCACCACCGACGCCCGTGTCTGAGGCTTGTCTGATTCGCCGGCGGCACGGTGTGCCTGCGGTATCGCTTCACCTTCGCGCACGGCCGTCCACACGAGTCCCGTCCGGCCGGGAGCCAACGCCTTCGAGAGATCGAGGCCATGGGATTGAATCCGGTCGGCTGTCACGGCCAGCCGCCGGTTGAGTCCTTCGCCAGCTGGCGCGCCGTGAAACCCGCCGTCCTGCAGAGAGCGCAGCGTCGGCATGAGCTGGCCGGGATCGATCGGCGCGGCCCACTGGAGAATGCCGCGGAAGTTGCGGGCATAGAACGGCAAGGTCGCCCCGCCGTCCTTTTCCCACACGCCATGGCCATCCCCGAAGCTCGTGAACGCGCTCTGATGCCAATTCTCGACGGTGCCGAGCCAGGGATAGCCGAGGAGCTGACCGTCGCTGGAGCGAAGGTCCGCGCGGACCATGACGGCGTATTTTCGAACCGGTGGCTGAGCAGCGAATCCGGCGTCCTCGAGCGTGATGTGATTGGAGGTGTCGCGCGAATCGTCGCGCTTTGGCGCCTGCGCGGCCTTGCGGACCTCCGCGGAAGCAGCTGTGACATCGGTCGCGGTCGCGGCGGCGGCAAAGTCGGCCACTTTGACGGCCCTGCGCATCTGAATCGGATTCCAGCGATCGGGATCGCATTCGGCCCGGCAGCGGAACTCGTCGATGAAGAATGCGCGCTCCGCGTGGATGGTGAACGTTTGTGGCCTCCCGGGGGTCGCCGATCCGGCCGGCGATCGGAGCCCGGCGTTCAGCGAGAGCTTCACCCAGCTTTCGGGCAGGATCCTGGTGTCGCTTTCAAACACCGCGAGATCGCGCGACGCCGGATACGTCTTCTTGTCCCAGTCGGTAGTTTGGCGCAGGGAGACCGGTGTAGTCGCCGAGGCGATTTCGCGGGTGGCTGACACTTTGGCGTCAAAGCGGGTTCGCGCCTGCGGATCGACTGCCGTCAGCCGGGCCTGCTCGTCGGTCGAAAACGCAGGGGGTGTCCACTCGTGTGGCTCCAACGCCGCCGACAGAGACGCAACCACGTCGCCCGTCCGGATGGGTTGATTGAACCGCAGCAACACCACCATGCGACCATCGGACGTGCCGCCGCGCCGATACCAATTCGTCTGCAGTAATCGGACGGTCGGCGTTGTGAACGAGAACGTCAAGGCGCGGGCAAGTCTGCGTCCGCTCGCGGCGGTCGCCCCCGCGGCGATCGTCACCTGATAGATGGTGGCGTACGCGAGGGGGCGTTTCTGTTCGGGCCTGAAGATCAGGAGGGTGGTCCCCGACCATCGGAAGGTGTCGGACACGGCCGGCGAGATCTTGAAGAACGCTGGCCGCAGGTCGGCAGGGATCCGCCCGAGCGTCACCATGGGCTCCGAGAACACCACCCGGATCTCGTTCGCTTCGGCGAGCGATGCGACTTCTCCCTGCGGCGCCGAGCTGACAATGGTCAGCGCGGCGTCAGGCCGGCGAGGTTGCTGCGCTTCGCTGGACCACGCGCAAAGGCAGAAGACACCCAGAAAGGCCGCGGATGTACGTCTCATGTTTGGGCTCTCGGAAACGGGGAGGGGAGGGAACCTGCGAGCATTCATCGCTCTGGGGAATTAGACACCGGAAACGGAAAACCGGGTGGTGGCTAGCCTCTCGCGAAGACCGCAGAGTATTTTGCGCGGAGGACGCTGAGCACGCCGAGAAGCGCGGGGTGACCGGGTCGCCCGTTCCGTCGTCGCGCACGCGGGCGACCCGGCCGCTCCCGCGCCCCTTTGCGTCCTCGGCGCTCTCTGCGCGACACACTCCGCGATCTCCGCGCGAGAGCTATTGTGTCAGTGTAGACTGTCTGGATTGCCGCTCAGATCCAAAGGAGGGTCACCGATGTCGAAAGTACTTATTACCGGAACCAGCTCGGGCATCGGCTGCGAGACTGCGATCGTATTGGGAAGGGCCGGTCACACCGTCTTTGCCACGATGCGGAACCCTGAACGAGGCGACGCGCTCCGAAAGATTGTCGAGAAGGAACAACTTCCAATCTCAATCCTGAAGATGGACGTTGATTCTGATGATTCCGTGGAGGCGGCAACATCCGCCATTCGCGGCCGGACCGGATCGATCGACGTGCTTGTGAACAATGCCGGTATCGAGCGCTCGGGATCGATCGAGGGATTGGCGTTCGACGATTTCAGAGCCACGATGGAGACCAACTACTTTGGCGCGCTGCGCTCCATTCGAGCCTGGCTGCCGGACATGCGAAAGAGGCAGAGCGGGTGCATTATCAACGTGACGTCAGTGGCTGGGCGGATCTCCTGTTCACCGTTGGCGCCGTACAGCGCCTCGAAATTTGCGCTCGAGGCGCTCAGCGAAGCGCTCGCGCAGGAGGTCGCACCCTTTAATGTGCGCGTGGCCATTGTTCAACCCGGAATCATCGACACCGCCATGGCGCGGCGCATTGAAGATGCACCCACGGACGCTGCGTACCCACAGGTGCGCCGCTTCGGTCAGATGTTCGAGGCGTCGCTCGACAAGCCGACGCCGCCAACAATAGTCGCGGAGAAGATTCGCGAAATCATCGAAAGTGGCACACAGAAGCTCCGGCATCCCGTCGGTCCGGACGCGGAAGGATTTCTCGGCTGGCGCGCGTCGCTGAACGATGAGGAGTGGGTGGCGTGGGGGGCCCTTCCCGACGAAGCCTGGTACGATCGCGTGAGCAAGGACTTTGGCCTCGATGCGCGTTCGAAGCGACGCCTGGCGGCCAGCGCTTCGGCATCGGCGATTCGCGCTGATTCGTGAACCCGCGGTTGAACCCGACGTGTCATCGTGCCTCTCTCGCCGATCTTCAACGGGGTGAGCCTTAGGTCGCTCGTGGCCGCGGTGGCGATCGCCACACTGGTCGCCAGCCCCGGGATTCGGGCCCAGCAGCCGCCGCGGTTCGGCGAGCGAGTCGACGTGGCGCGCATCATCGTCGACGCGCGCGTGCTCGACGATGGTGGTAATCCGGTTCCCGGCCTGACGGCTGACGACTTCAAGGTTAAGATCGACCGCAAGATCGTGCGTGTCGAGACGGCGACATGGGTGGGCGGGGGCGACCTCGCCGCCGCGCCCGTGTCGATCCCCCTCGGAGAAGCCGGCGCCGCTGTGACTCCGGGACGCCTGATCGTCTTTCTGTTTCAGAAGGACCTCGAGCCATCCCGGATCGTCGGCTTGATGCGGATGCTCTTGAAGAGCCGGAATCTTCTGGAGAGTCTGACCCCGAACGATCGTGTCGCCATCCTGTCGTTCGATTCACACCTCAAGATCTGGACCGACTTCACCAACGACCGTGAGCGCCTCAACCGCGTGCTCGCCCACGGCGTGCTATTCGAGCGTCCACCGGCGATGTCGGCCTCCTCGACGCCTTCGCTGGTGGAGCGCCTCGATCCAGACAGAGGGCGACGGGTGTACGGCATCGAGCGCGCGCTCGAACTGATCGGTGAGGCGCTCGAGCCACTGCCTGGATCGAAATCGCTCGTGCTGATCGGCCACGGCTTCGGCCGGTTCGGCCGAAGCGGCGTGGCGATGGAGAATGACTATGGGCCGGCGCGTCGCGCGCTCGTCGCGTCGCGGACCTCCGTGTTCTCGCTCGACGTGACCGACGCCGACTACCACTCGCTCGAAGCCGGCTTGCAGCTGATTTCGGAGGAGACCGGGGGCTTCTACGCGCGGACCCATATCTTTCCGGACGTCGCCATGCGGCGGCTGTCCGGCGCCCTCGCGGGATATTATGTCCTCTTTGTTGAGAAGCCGGAGAGCCGGCGCCCTGGACTCGTCATCGAGGTCGAGCTCACGCGGCGTAAGGGACAGGTGCTCGCGACCACCAGCCATTCGGCGCGTGAGCCCTAGCGAGGCTGCGCCTCAGACCATGGAAGCTCCGCCTCGCCAGGCCACGTGCTTGATTACGCCC
>JBBQEJ010000097.1:0-19131 GCA_038320555.1 Vicinamibacterales bacterium
GGCGACCAGAGCGAGCGCAACGGCGCCGAGGAAGAGCCTGGAAACCGAGCGGGTCCAGCCGAGATCGATGGCCTTCACGCTGCGGAACCGGATCGTGCTGACCATCAGGAAGCCGGGCACGAGAACCATTGCGAGCGCGGGCAGCGCGGCTTCGCGTTCCTGCAGGCCGTACGGGTAGAGATACACGGTCGAGGCGATGACCCCGGCGGCGGCCGGGCTCGGCATGCCGACGAAGAACCGCTTGTCGGTCGAGGCGGTGGTCGTGCTGCTCTGGACATTGAAACGTGCGAGCCGCATCGCTGCGGCGGTCACGTAGAGAAAGCCCGCGGCCCATCCGAGGCGCTCGAGCGGCCAGAGCCCCCAGGTGAACGCCAGGATCGCCGGGGCGAGGCCGAAGGAGACGACGTCGGCCAGCGAATCGAGCTCCACCCCAAACGCAGACGACGAGTTGGTGAGGCGCGCGAAATAGCCGTCGAGCGTGTCGAGCACCATGGCGATGCCGATGAAGACCGCGGCCGTATCGAAATCCGACCGCGTCGAATAGACCACGCACGCGTAGCCGCAGAAGAGGTTGGCTACCGTAAAGAGCGACGGCAGGAGAAAGACGCCGCGCCGGAACCGGTTGGGACGATCTTCCCGGCGACGCCGAAGCGAAGGCTTATCGAGCACCGGCGCTCCGGAGCGTGGCAAGCACCGTCTCGCCGCCGACGACACGAGCGCCGACCGACACGAGCAGCGTGGCCTCGGTCGGGAGAAACACGTCCATCCGCGATCCGAACTTCATCAGGCCCACCCGCTGTCCACGCTCGAGCATCTGCCCCTCCTGGACGCGGCACACGATGCGGCGCGCCAGCAGCCCGACCACTTGCCGGAAGACGACCGTGGGTCCGTTGTAATCGATCCAGACCTCGTTGAACTCGTTGTCGTTCGAGCCTTCATTGTAGGCCGGGAGGAACTTTCCCGGCCGATAGTCGATGCGCGTGACACGCCCGGCCACCGGCGTGCGATTGATATGCACGTCCAGGGGCGAGAGAAAGATTGTGATCTGCTTCCACTCTCCGGACGGGGACCACCGACGGTCGCTGGGGCCGGCGATCATCACTCGGCCGTCGGCCGGCGATACCACGAGGTCCGGATCCGGCGGAACGTCGCGATCCGGATCGCGGAAAAAACAGGCCATGAATCCGCCGAGTATCGCGAGCGGCGCCGCCAGCGCGTATCGGCGCGTCGCGGCAAGCGCCGCGGCGGGAACCAGCGCGGCCGCGATAAACGGAAATCCAGCAGGGTCGATTTTCATGGAGCGACGATGATGCCCGGAAGCAGGCAGAAAGTCACGAGGGCCGGAAGCCGGTCACCGGATCGGGACCGTTCGCGACCCTCCGTGAGCAGGACTGGTAACAGCGGCCGGATAGCGCGATCCGGCTGTCAGTGATGCGCCGCGTGCCGCGGCCCGCCGTCCGTGGTGTGGCGACGCAGAATGCTTTCCATCTGATCCTTCAGCTGGAGCTTGACTTTCTTCAACCGGACTTCTTCGAGCTGTTCGGGTTCGGTGAGGTAGTGTCGAGTTGCTGCGAGTGCGGTGAGGGTGTGAATCTTTTCGTCGAGGTCGTGATGACGGGTGGCCAGTTGGCGGTACTCTTCGTCGCTTTGCAGCAATTGACGCTTTAGCTCTTCGAAGTCGTTCGGCATTTCCGCCCCCAGTGAAAGAGGTTAGTCCTCGTGAGCATTCATACTCGCAAAATTACCACAAGCGGACGGCCGCTTCAAGGTTCCGTATCGGAATCCAAAAAGTCGAGTTGAAGGCTCCACAGGATCAGGCCGTCTTCGACCGGCTGGGAGTAGTATTTGGGCCTGATTGCCCGGACTTCGAACCCGAGCCTCTCGTAGAGCCTCAGGGCTGCCTCGTTGGAGCGCCGTACCTCGAGCGTTGCGCGAATGACTCCGGCGGCGGACGCTTCCGCGAGGACAAATCGCAGGAGCCTGGTCGCGAGCCCGCGACGCCTGGCTTCCGCTTTCACGGCGAGCGTGTTGATGTGCAGCTCGTCGGCGACGAGCCAGCAGGCGCAGAACGCCAGCAGCTTCCCCTCTGGATTGCGGAGGACGTACACGCGGGCGACATCGGTGTTGCGCAGGTCGCGCGCGAGCATCTCGCGAGACCAGGGGTTCGTAAACGAAGCCGCTTCGAGCGCCGCGACCTCGTCGAGCGCGGCCTCTCCGTGCAGGCGCGAGATCGAGTACCCGGGCTCGGCGTCCATGGAAATCGTCAGCTCTTCGCCGCGCGGCGCGCGCGGGCGAGCTCCGCGTCCGACTTACGCACGTAAATCGGCACGATCGCATGCGGAACGTCGGCGCGTCCTGGATCTTCCACCGCGATTTGCCCAATGATGCCGGCGAGCGGGGGCGGAGCGATGACGCGGATCTGACCCCCGATTTGCTGCCGGAGGAACTCCTGATGCCTGATCGCGCCGTCGCCGATGAACGTCGGCGGGCCTGCGTGGGCTGAGTGACCCCACGCGGCCAGAACCGCCCGCGGAGGTGCCGACACGGGAGGAATCAGGAGGTCGTGGCCATCGGGGGCATACAGGGCGGCGAACACTTCGTCGCGTTGCGCGTCCATCCAGGCCGCAATGGTGTGCTCCGCATTTGTCCCCGCCCGCGCCAGCGCCTCGAGAGCGGAAACGGCGACGACACGTTTGCCCCGCGCCATCGCAAGTCCCTGGACCGTGGCGATTCCGACTCGCAGACCGGTGAACGACCCGGGGCCTGCCGCGACCGCAAAGAGATCGATGTCGCCGATCTCGAGTCCCGCCTGCCGCAGCACGTTCATCAGCTCTGCCGGCAGCCGCTGACCGTACGTGACTTCCGGATCGCCCGCACGCTCGACGCGCACGACCTCATCGTGCACGACCGCTATGCTTCCACTTTTCGTCGTCGTATCAAGCGCAAGAACGATCACAATGGATCCATCGAAGCCGTAGATGCTGATTCCCGAACCGCGACTCGCAACTCGCGATAACCGCGTAGAACTCCGCAGAACCCCGTAGAACCCGGCAGAACTCGTAGAACCTCAATGTTATACTCACGCCCAGGCGCTCCCCGAAATGGCCTCCCCTCCTGTGTCTTCTGAACCCGCCGGCGCGACCCCGGCCATGCGGCAGTATTTTGAGGCGAAGCGGCAGTTCCGCGACGCCATCGTGTTCTTCCGCATGGGGGATTTCTACGAAATGTTCTACGAGGACGCGCTGACGGCCGCGCGTGCGCTCGAGCTGACGCTCACGTCGCGATCGAAAGATTCCAGCGGCGGCGCGATCCCGATGTGCGGCGTGCCGTACCACGCGGCCGACGGCTACATCGCGCGCCTCGTCAAGAAGGGCTTTCGCGTTGCCGTGTGCGAGCAGATGGAGGATCCGAAGAAAGCCAAAGGACTCGTCAGGCGCGAGGTTGTGCGCGTGGTGTCCCCTGGAACCCTGACCGATGCGGGGTATCTCGACGCGCGCGAGCCGGCATTCCTCGTGGGAATCGCGCCAGCGCATTCGGGACCCGGGTACGGTGTCGCGCTGCTTGATCTGTCGACCGGCGAGTTCACGACCGCTGAGTACACGGGGAGCAACGCGCGCCAGGCGCTCGCCGACGAGCTTGCGTTGCTTCGGCCCAGGGAAATCGTGGCGCCGTCTGGCGTCGACGACATCACCGCGCTCGTCAACGGGCTGGGCCTCCAGACGCGCGTGACCAGTGCGGACGGCTGGACGTTCGAGTTCGAGTCGGCGCGCCGCGCCCTGCTCGCGCAAATGCAGGCGCAGTCGCTTGATGGTTTCGGACTCGCCGATCATCCCGCCGCGACGTGCGCCGCGGGTGCGCTCGTGCAATACCTGCGCGACACGCAGAAAGCGGATCTCGCGCACGTCCGCGAGATTGCCTTCCGGACCGGCGCGGACTGTATGGTCATCGACCCGACGACCCTCCGGAATCTGGAGGTCATCGAAGCGGCGGGCGGCGGTCGGACCGGATCGTTGTTGAACGAGATCGACCGGACCCAGACGGCGATGGGAGGCCGTCTGATCCGGGCGTGGCTCCTGAGGCCTTTGCTTGCGCTCGAGCGCATTCAGGATCGACTGGACGCGGTTGAAGAGTTCGCGTACCGCAGCACCGAGCGCGCCAAGGTGCGCGAAACGCTGAAGACGGTCCACGACATGGAGCGGCTCGTGGCTCGTGCCGCGCTGGGCACCGCCGGCCCGCGCGATCTGATCGCGCTGCGCCAGTCGCTCGCGGCAGCGCCGCGCGTCCGGATGCTGCTCGATCCGTTCCAGGCGCCGCTCATCCGCAGCTTCGCCGCCGAGCTCGACGATCTTGCAGATGTGCGGGACAGGCTCGAGCGGACTCTGCTCGACGAGCCTCCGGTCAACGCGCGCGACGGCGGCGTGATTCGTGACGGCGTGGACGTCGAACTCGACGATCTGCGCGTGATCAGCCGCTCCGGTAAACAGCGCATCGCGCAGATGGAAGAGGCGGAGCGCGCACGGACCGGCATCAGTTCACTCAAGATTCGCTACAACCGCGTCTTCGGGTACTACATCGAGGTCTCCAGGTCCAACCTCGCAAACGTGCCGGCCGACTACCTCCGCAAGCAGACGATTGCCGGGGGCGAGCGTTTCATCACACCCGATCTCAAGGCGTACGAAGAAAAGGTCCTTGGCGCAGACGAGCGCATTGTCGAGCGTGAAGTCGAGCTCTTCGAGGCCGCGCGCCGCGGCGTGGCCGCCGAGGCGCCGCGGATCCAGGACACATCGCGTGGGCTGGCCACGTTCGACGTCTTGAGCGCCCTCGCTGAAACTGCCGCAGTCCAGAACTATACGAAACCATCGATGCACGACGGCGATGAGCTCGTCGCCGCCGATGCGCGGCACGCCGTGGTCGAACGGTTCGCCGCTGATGCGTTTGTCCCCAACGACGTCACGCTCGACGGCGCCGCGCATCAGCTCGTCATCCTCACCGGACCGAACATGGGAGGCAAGTCCACATATCTGCGTCAAACGGCGCTGTTGTGCCTCATGGCGCAAGCCGGCTCGTTCGTTCCGGCGCGGACGGCCAAACTACCCGTGGTGGATCGGCTCTTCGCCCGCGTCGGCGCGTCGGACAACATCGCACGCGGGCAATCCACCTTCATGGTTGAAATGCAGGAGACGGCCAACATCCTGCACTCCGCCACGTCGCGGAGCCTGGTGATCCTCGACGAGATCGGCCGTGGCACCTCCACCTTCGACGGCTTGAGCCTGGCCTGGGCCGTGGCGGAGCATCTGGCGTCGAACAAACGCGCCCGCCCCAAGACGATTTTTGCCACCCATTACCACGAGCTCACGGACCTGGCGGACGCACTGCCGGCCGTCGCCAACTTCCACGTGGTCGTTCGGGAATGGAAGGACGACATCGTGTTCCTGCGGAAGGTCGTGCCCGGGCGCTCCGACCGAAGCTACGGGATCCAGGTCGCGCGCCTCGCGGGACTGCCGCCGTCGGTCGTCGCGCGCGCGCGGGAAATCCTGAACGGCCTCGAACGCGACGAGCTGTCGCGCGGGGGCCGGCCGTCGCTGAGCGGTCAGGGCGTCCAGGATCAGCACCAGATGGGACTGTTCCAGGCGCCGCCCGCGGGTGACGATGCCGTGCATCGGACGCTGCGGAGCCTCGACATCAACCAGATCACGCCGATGCAGGCGCTCTCGCTGCTCGCGCAACTGAAGTACGAGGCGGGGGAATGAGCGGCGGCCGGATGTGCGGACGACGCTGGCCATCACTGCCAGCTGTCGCCGCGTGTTTCCTGATCGCGCTGACGGCGGGTGGATGCGCCCAGCCGCGGCCGCCCGGCAACATCATCATTGTCGGGACGACGAATTCGGCCACGAACCTCGATCCACGCGTCGGAACCGACGAAGCGTCCCAGAAGATTCACCAGCTCCTCTTCAACACTCTCGTGCACATCGACAAAGACCTGAGCGTCGTGCCGGAGCTCGCCGAATCCATCGAGCAGCCGGATCCGACGACATACGTGGCGCGTCTGCGTCATGGCGTGTTGTTTCACAACGGCCGCGAGTTGACGTCCGACGATGTCGTGTACACGTTCCGGAGCTTTCTCGATCCTACGTTCAAGGGCCGGTCCGGCGCCTATCGGGTGCTTGCCGCGGTCAACCCGCTCGATCGCTACACGGTCGAATTCAAGCTGAAGAATCCGCTCGGCTCCTTCCCGATCAACCTGGTCATGGGGATCGTGCAGGCGGGTTCCGGCGGGTCCAATGCGCGCACGCCGATCGGGACGGGCCCGTATCGTCTGACGGAATTCGTGGCGGACGACCACGTCGCGCTGGCCGCATTCGATCGGCACTTCGCCGGCCGTCCCCGCAACGACGGCCTCGTGTTGAAGGTGATCCCGGACGACACGATGCGCGGGCTCGAGCTCCGAAAAGGCTCCGTCGATCTCATCGTGAACGATCTGTCTCCCGATATCGTGTGGCAGCTCCAGCACGAAGGACGAGTACAGGTCGAGACCGCGCTCGGCACGGACTACGCGTACATCGGGTTGAATCTTCGCGATCCGATCCTGAGCCGCGTGGATGTACGGAAGGCGATCGGATACGCGATCGATCGAGACGCGATCGTGAAATACCTGCGTAGGGGGTTTGCGACGACCGCCGTGGGGATCGTGCCGCCGATGTCCTGGGCCTTTGAGCGGAATGTGTTCGACTTCACGCACGATCCCGCGGAGGCGGCGCGCCTGCTCGACGCCGCCGGCTTCCCCGATCCCGACGGTCCGGGTCCGCTCCCTCGGCTTCGGCTGTCGCTCAAGACGTCGACGACGGAGGTGTATCGCCTGCAGGCGGCAGCTATTCAGCACGACCTGGGCCGGGTCGGCATTGCGGTTGACATCCGGTCATCGGAATTCCAGACGCTCGCGGCCGACGTGCTGCGCGGCAACTTTCAGATGTACACGCTGCAGTTTGTCGGCGTCACGGATCCGGACATTCTGCGCCTCGTGTATCACTCCCAACAGGCGCCGCCCGCCGGCCTCAACCGCGTGCGCTATCGCAACCCCGACGTCGATCGTCTGATCGAAGAGGCGGCAGGCGCGACCGGCGCGACGCGCCGGCGGGAATTGTATGCGCAGGCTCAACGGCTTATCGCCGGTGACGTCCCGTACATCAGCCTCTGGTACAAGACGAACGTGGCGATCTTTCAGCCGGACATCCACGGTGTCAACCTGTCGCCGATCGCGGATTTCACGTTCCTGAAGGATGTCTACCGGCAGCCGTTCGGCAGCGGCTCCGGTTCGTGACGATTCGTCTTCGAGCGGTCGTCACGGCCCTGTGTGTGGCGGCGGCCTTTAGTCACCCGGCGTCGGCAGCCAACCGCTACGATCCCCGCCTCCGGTTTCGCAGCATCACGACGCCACGATTCACAGTCCATTTTCATCAGGGAGAGGAACAGCTCGCGCGCCGTCTGGCGGCCATCGTCGAAGAGGTGGCGGATCGGATCACGCCTCAGATCGGGACGGCAAATGGCCGGGTGCAGGTCATTCTTGTCGATCAGACCGACCTGTCGAACGGGTGGGCGGTGCCTGCGCCTTACAATGTGATCGAGATTACCGCGGCCGCACCCTCAGGCGAGAGCGCGATCGGCAATACCGACGACTGGCTGCGGCTGGTGTTCTCGCACGAGTACACGCACATCGTGCATCTCGACAAGGCTCGCGGATGGATCGGCGGCCTGCGCTGGGTATTCGGCCGGTCGCCGCTGTTGTATCCCAACCTGTTCCTGCCGCTGTGGCAGATCGAGGGCATCGCCACCTACAACGAGAGTGTGCTCACGGGTGAGGGCCGGGTGCCCGCGGGCGACTTCCGTTTCATCATCGACCGAGCCGCGGCGGGGCGCCGGTTCGATCCGATCGATCGCGCAAACGGCGGGCTGATCGATTGGCCGGGCGGCGCCGCGCAATACGCATATGGCGCGTATTTTCACCAGTACCTCGCCGATCGCTTTGGCCCCGACTCGATCGCGCGACTTGCCGACGACACGTCCGGACGCGTGCCGTACTTTGGCGCACGGGCGTTTCGCAAGGTGTTCGGGCGCTCGCTGGGGGCATTGTGGGAGGACTTCGAAGCCGACACACGCGCTCGCGTCCGCGCCGACACGTCCAGTCGCACGCGGTTGACGCGGCACGGGTTTTCTGTCGGTGCGCCCGCATTCAGCCGATCCGGACGGCTTTTCTACTCCGTCGTGAACCCGCACGGGTTTCCTGCGCTGATGGAGCTGCCGCGCGACGGGTCGCCGCCGCGGCAGGTGGCCAGCCGATATCTCGGTAACCGGGTGGCGACAGCCGGCGAGCTGCTCGTGTTCGACCAGATCGAGGTCGTCAACAACGTAGCGCTGCAATCGGATCTCTACGCGGTCGCGGACAACGGCGGACCCGTCCGTCGACTGACCGAACACGCCCGCGCGGCTGACCCGGACGTCTCCCCCGACGGCCTCACGATTGTCTGCACGATTCAATCGGCGGATCGACGCGCGCTCGCGACGATGCCGTGGTTGGGATCGGGCGTGCTCGGGAAGCCTCAGGTGTTGCTGGCGGATGAGTCCACGCACTACGCGTCGCCGCGATGGTCTCCGGACGGCCGGTCGATCGCGGCGGAACGTCGCCGGGTGGGAGGCCCATCCGAGATCGTCGTCGTGAACGCCGTCACGCGTCGGGCGCGCACGCTCGTCTCGTCGCCCGACGCTCGAAGTGTGACGCCGTTCTGGCTCTCCAACCGGACCATTCTCTTTGCCTCGGATCGGAACGGCGAGCCGTTCGGCATTTACGCAGCCGACGTTGCGACGGGCGCCACGCGTAGACTGGCGGGGGCAGGCATCTCGGCCCAGTCGCCGGTTGTTTCTCCCGATGGACGCGACCTTGTCTTCGTCGGCTATACCGCTGACGGCTACGACTTGTTTTCCCTGCCGCTGGCGTCTGCCGTCTGGACGGACGTCGCCGGCGCAACACCGAGCGCGCCTCCACCGGCAGCCCTGCCGGTGGTCGTGGGCCCCACGGCCACCGATACGCTGTATCGACCGTGGCGAACGCTGGCGCCGCAGTTCTGGACACCGGTCATCGAATCGACCAATGGCGAGGTGTCGGCGGGGGCAGCCACTGCAGGCATGGACGCGCTTGGCCGGCATGCATACGCAACCACGTTGGTGTGGGCGGCCACGCGACTGCGTCCTGACTGGTCGGTCGGCTACGCCTACGATCGATGGTGGCCGACGCTGTTCGCCAACGTCTCGGACGATACGGATCCATGGCGTGACGGCGAAGTCCGAACCCGCGAACTCAACGCGGGCGCGGTATTCGTGGCGCGGCGCGTACGACGCACGCACACGGTACTCGCTGCCGTCCACGCCTCGAGCGACGCATTCGAGTGTGCATCGTGCGCGATCCCGGTTGACTCCCTGGTCCGGCGCCATGCCCTCAGGCTGGGGTGGAGCTTCGACAACACAAGGTCATACGGGTACTCGGTCAGCCGCGAATCGGGAACCGCCATGCGACTGACATGGGAAACGGCGCCTGAGGCCCTGGGCTCGGATGCCGGCGCAGGAGCCATGACCTTTGACGCGCGCACCTATCACCACGCCGGCCCGCGGCACGCGGCTCTCGCGCTCCGCGCCGCCGGTGCCTCGGCGTGGGGCGACTCGCGCGCCCGCCGCGTATTCAGCGCCGCAGGCGCCGGACCCCAGACTGGAGACTTCGATTTCGGGACGGGTGCTGTCGGCTTGCTGCGCGGGCTCGACGCGGATGCGGTCGCCGGCCACCACGCGGTCGTTGGAAATGCCGATTACCGGTTTCCGTTGAGAAGCGCGCAGCGGGGCATCGGCACAGCCCCGATCTTTTTCCGCACGATTCATGCGGCCGTATTCGCAGATGCCGGCCAGGCATGGAACGATACGTTTCGCGGGTCCGACGTCCGTTTTTCCGTGGGCGCGGAGTTCTCGCTCGACGCGGTGGTTGGTTATGCGTTGCCTGTCACGTTTGCCACCGGCGTCGCGTGGCGCGACGATCCCGTGGGCGGGCGGCGCGGCGTCGCCATGTTCGGGCGCGTCGGGCGTGCGTTCTAATCCGGACAAAACCTCCTGTCGTCTCTAACTCGAGCTTTCAAAACCGGAGTGTTTGATTATTTGTGGTTTTCAAAAAAAGATCTCTCGTTCCTCTGGTTCCTCTTGTTAGATGGTGGAATTAGTGTTGGAAAATCTTCATCAAGGCATGCATAGGGAGACCGCTGCAATGAATTTTCCGTTCGAATACGACCACGGCGCTCCGATGGCCTTCGGCGGGGCGATGCCAATCATGCGGCCATTCGAAGAATCACAGGTCGTGATCCTGCCCGTGCCGGTCGATCGCACGACGTCGTACGTCTCGGGCACCCGGAACGGCCCGCGCGAGATTCTCGAGGCCTCGTCACATATGGAGCTGTGGGACGAAGAAGTCGGAGCGGACGTCCATGGGGTGGGGATCTTCACCCTGCCGGCCATGGAGCTTCCCTTCGGAGAAATGGCGCCGTTGATGGACGAGATCCGGCGGGTCGCGACAGCCGTCCTGGCGCTGGACAAGTTCCTGGTGACGCTCGGCGGCGAGCACTCGATCACCCCCCCGCTCGTTGCGGCCGCCGCGGCGCGATTCAAGGGACTGACGGTG
Source organism: Vicinamibacterales bacterium (assembly GCA_038320555.1). Classification (GTDB taxonomy): domain Bacteria; phylum Acidobacteriota; class Vicinamibacteria; order Vicinamibacterales; family 2-12-FULL-66-21; genus JALZOC01. Next base: position 10,709 of record JBBQEJ010000097.1, read on the forward strand.
CTCCAGATCGATGCGCACGCCGATCTGCGCGACTCCTATATGGGAACGCCGCACAACCACGCCTGCGCGATGCGGCGAAGCCTCGACTATGCGCGCGTGACGCAGGTGGGGATCCGTAGCTTGTCGGCCGAGGAAGCCAAGGCCGCCCCCCGGCTGAACACGACCATCTTTTACGACGCCACGATGCGCCGGGATCCCGAATGGATCGCGCGCGTTGTGGATACCCTCACCGGGCCGGTCTACATCACGATCGACGTAGACGGCATGGACCCGGCGATCATGCCGGCCACCGGGACCCCCGAACCGGGCGGTCTGTCCTGGTACGAAATCCTGGCGCTGCTCCGCGCCACCATCGCGAGAAAAACCGTCGTCGCGTGCGACGTCGTCGAACTGAGTCCCCTGCCGGGGCTGATGGCGCCCAACTTCCTGTGCGCGAAGTTAATTTACAAGATCCTGTCGTATCGGTTTGCGGAGAAGACGGGTCAGTTTTAGGGTTTTGGGTTTCTGGTTTGGTACAAACCTAAACCAAACATAAAATCGCCAACTCCTAAAACCTAAGACCGACTCCTGTCTATCCACCCACCTGTATACCTGATATACTCCCCCGCGTGCCAGGGACTGACGTTTATGGGCGCGCCGTGCAGGCGCTCGAGCGCGGGACGGGGGCCGAGGCGGCCACTCTCCTCGTTCGCGCCTTGAAGCAGCCCGGACTCCATCGCGACGAGCAGATGCAGATCCGGTGCGCGCTTGCTGAGGCCTGGCTGCTTCAAGACGATGTGCGTCAGGCAACCGAGGCGCTGGGGGCGCCTCCCGGGGGACGGGAGAGGGTTGACCCGGCCCGCCTCTCCGATCTGTGGCGTATGCACGGCCGCCTGGCCGTTGCCCGCGGTGAGCCGTCGCGCGGCATTGCCTTCCTGACCAAAGCCTTGACTCAGGCGGAGCGCGCCCACGAATCGCGCGCGATCGGGCTCGCCCATTACGAGCTTGGGCTGTGTTACCGCCAGGTCGGCGACATGGCGATCGTCCGGGAACACATCACGCAGGCGGCATCCGCGCTGCACGCCGCGGGCGATCGGCGCCACCTGGCGATGGTTCATTCGCTGTCGGGAGTCACGCTCGCGCAGGAAGGCCGGCTCGACGAGGCCATCGCGGCCTTGCGGCAGGCGGAGCGCCTCGCTGTCATCGCCGAGGCCGGAGACGTGCTGGCGACGGTGTGCGGCAACCAGGCAAACGTCGCGCTCATGCAGCACCGGCACGAACAAGCGCTCACGCTGGCCGAACGCAGCGTTGAGCTCCAGGAGCAGGCTGGCACGCCGCACGGCCTCGGTGTTGCGCTCGCATCGCTCGGCCAGATCTGTGTTCGTGTCGGTAACCTCAAGCGCGCGGAAGGCGCGCTCAATCGCGCCCTCGACGTTCGGAGCCCGCTGCACTTCATGCGCGAAACGACCGGCGCCGTATTCGACACGCTGGCGCAGATTCATCTCATTCGCGGCGAGCACGATCACGCGAGCCGCTGTCTCGTGAAGGCCCGGGAGGCGTACGGCGAAACGCTCGCGAGCCGTTGGTATCAGTGGTCGGTGCGCGCCCTCGAGGCCCGCCTCGCGCTGCGGCGGGGGGACGCGTCGAGCGCACTGGCGGTGTCGGCGGAGGTCGCCGGATCGACCGATGCCCCCGCCATCTATGCGTTGCAGGCGGAGCTGACCGCGATCGAATCATTACTGGCTCTCGGCCGTATCGACGAGGCGGAGCAGCGGCTGGACGCCATTTCAGGCCGTGTCGAGCCGGGAGCCATGAGCGGCACGTGGGGAGAATTCCTCCGTATTCGGGGGCGACTGCATGCGGCGGCCAGCCGCGCGACCGAGGCGTACCACGACTTCGGTCAGAGCGTCAGCGTCTTCGACCTTCTCGGCGAGGGCTATCAGTCAGGGCTCAGCTATCTGGAACTCGGACGCCTGGCGGCAGCCGCGGGTGCGCGTTCGCGCGCGACCCGCTACCTGACGGACGCTGCCCGGATTTTTGAAGCCTTGGGTGCGGCGCCCGATCTCGCGGACGCCACGGCCGCGTTGAATCACGTCCCTTCGGCTGCCACAGGCGGCTACGTGGGGATTCAGATGGACGGCGACGATGCGCTGGTCCGGCGCATCGTGGACGCCGCCGTCATACCGGCACTGTTGGCGCGCGATGGCGCGACGGCCCTTCTCGAGGCCTGCGACGGGCAGGCTGCGGTGCTTTTTGTGCGGGCTCCGAACGGCCAGATTCACTTGCTCGGCATGGCTGGCTGCGATGCCCATGCAGCACGGGCGCTCGCCGCGGCGTCGGTTCGGAATGCTGCAGGGCCACCGCTCTTCGTAACCGAACCGATCGGACGGGCGCCCGAGGGTCAGCGCTTTGCCGTACTCTCGTCGTCGCGGCCGGTCGCCGCCTCGACGCTTCAGCGGTTTCGCACGCTCTGCGCGGTGTTGCGCCAGGGATTCGACCTCTGCCTGGCCCGCGACCGCCAGCCCGATGCCGCGGCGGCGCTCGAACGGCCGCTCGAACCACTGCTGCCGGGATTTGTCTGCGCGAGCGCAGCCATGCAGCGCGTCGCCGACCAGATTCAACGCATGCAGGGCAACGATCTGACCGTGCTCATTACCGGGGAAAGCGGGACGGGAAAGGATCTGGTGGCACGCGCCATCCATGCGGGATCGCCGCGACGCGCCAACATGTTCCTCCCGTACAACTGCACGAGCGCGACGCGTGAGCTGGCCGACAGTCAGCTTTTCGGGCATCGGCGCGGCAGTTTTACGGGCGCCATTGCGGACCAGCCCGGCGTCCTGCGCACGGCTGTAGGCGGCACGCTGTTTCTGGACGAGGTCGGCGACCTGCCGCTCGACGTCCAGCCGAAACTCCTGCGGTTCCTCGAGCAGGGAGAAGTCCTGCCCGTTGGAGACACCCGGCCGCAGCGCGTCGACGTCCGGGTCGTCGCCGCGACCAACGCCGACCTCGAGAACCGGGTGAGCGATGGGAAGTTCCGCGAGGATTTGTTCTACCGCCTCAGCGTCATTCGTATCCACGTACCGCCCCTGCGCGACCGGCGCGAGGAGATTCCTCACCTGAGCACGTTCTTCCTCCGCGAAGCCTGCGAGCGTCTCGGCAAGCCCGGCGTGCGGCTGACGGCGGAAACCCTGGATATCTTCGATACCTTCCCGTGGCCAGGCAATGTGCGGCAGCTCCGCAACGAGGTGCAGCGGGCGGTCGCGATGGCATCGCCCGAGGGTTCGATCACTCCCGATCGGCTGTCTCCAGTATTCGGCACCCAGGAGATCTCATCAGACGCCGGCACGAGGTCGCGTCATCGCCGGACGACCCTGGCAGCCGCCGTCGAGAAAATCGAGCGCGAAATGATTCAGTCCGCGCTCGAACGCTCCTCCGGGAACATCTCAGAAACCGCTCGCACGCTCGGCCTGACTCGCCGCGGTTTGTACTTGAAAATGGACCGTCTGGGCGTGCAGGCGTAGCGCGTTCATCTCCAGACCATCCCATTCCACCGCTTTCGGTTGTATATCGTGTATCCGATTACGGGGGTCTTTGGATACGGACTATCCATCTGTCGTCGGCGGCCGTATTCTCGTCTGTTTGCCCTAAGTAACTTTTAGCCAATGAGTTAACACGATATGAGCGGTGAGGCTTCCCCCCGCCCGTACCGGGCGCGCAACTTGATACTACGGCTGGCATGAGCGAAACCGGAGGGAGCAGGACCATGGAACAGCGACTTCGCCTTGTTCAGGGCGGCGGCCGATATGAGAAGCGACTCGAAGACCGCCATCCCATTGCGGTGCCCGGTCAAATCCTGTGGAAGGATGCTCGGGGCAGCACGCGCATGGCGTCGGTCGTGACGCGGGACGTCAGCGCGCACGGCGTCAGCGTGGAGTGCCAGGGAGGCATGCCGATTCCGCTCTATCGCCTCGTGTACTTCCAGGTCGATCGCTCGGTTCGCGGCCGTGCCGACCTGCCTGCCCCGCTCCGGAAGACCACCGTCCTCTCCGCGATTTTCCGGGTCGGTCCGGTCAACGACGACACGGGCGCGCCGGCCGAGTATGCGCTTCGTCTTCTCGTCGAACCGGAACGCCAGCAAGCCGCGCTAGCCAACCCCTGGCAGGCTGATGGGAGCGCGACCAGGACCGCTTGAGTCGCGCCTGTCCGTCGAGTGTCCGCCCAGCAGGCCGTGGAGCGAGTGCCAAGCCAAGGACGGCCATGATGATCCTGATGCGGATCGAACGGTGGGACGTCCGTCGCGACGGGGCACTCACAGATGCCGCGTTGCTCCACAAGCTGCAGGCCCTTGGCTACGAGCCGGTACGACGTGCCTACCCCGCCGGGGCGATGGCGGCCGCCACGATCGACAACCGCGCGCGCGTCGAGGCCGTCATTTCCGGCCTGATCAAAGTAACGATTGACGAAGAGCCCGCGATCCTCACGGCCGGCGACATGGTGTTCATTCCGCCTCGCGCCGCGCGCCGGATCGAAGTCGTCGGCACGACGTCCGCCTTTTGCTTCGAGGCATCCCGCGACCTGAGCTGACGCTCGCCGTCAGTTACATCAGCTCTTTTTCGCTTCCTCCATCTCGCGCCGCGCGTCCGCGGCGTACAGCGACTGAGGAAATTCCTCGACGACGCGCGTGAATGCGTGCGCGGCCTCGTTCTTTTTCCCGGCCTTCATGTAAGCGCGGCCGAGCTGCATCAGGACGCCGTCGATAGGCAGAGACGACTTCGTATCGGTGCTGACTTCCTGGTAAATCTTGATGGCGCTGTCGTACTTTCCCTCCGAAACGAGCACCTCCGCCAGGCCCAGCCTGGCCGTGCGGCCGTAGAGACTGTTGCCCGCCTTGTCGACGACTTCCTGGTAACGCTGCTCGGCTTCGGCGTAACGTCCCAGATTGGCAAGCACGCTCGCCGCGTGGTAGCGCGCCGTGATTCCGGCCTCCATCTTGGGGTACGTGTCGGCGACCTTCAGCAACTTCGGCAAGGCGGCTTCCAGCTTGGCCTGCTCGGTGGCAAAAGTTCCCGGTTGCTGGACGGGGATCGGGCTGCCGGGAGCCGGTGCGACCGGCGCAATCACGGGCGCCTCCTCCACCGCAAGCGCCTCGGCCAGCAAGGCATTCGCCTTCGCGTTGCGTGATTGCCGCCACCAGGCGTACCCGGCCGCCAGCGCGACCGCGGCAATCACAACGATCACGATTGTCGCGACGTCGCGACCCCGCGTCTGCATGGCCTCTCGCGCGTGGGCGACCGTCCGCGCGAATTCGTTTTCCTTCAGCTTGTGGCGTTCGGTGCTTTTCATAAGGAGTGCTGTGGCCTGACGACCTGACCTTCTTTGGTCTGCGCCCGGCAGGTCTCGAACCTGCGACCCCCGGTTTAGGAAACCGATGCTCTATCCTGCTGAGCTACGGGCGCGAAAAACAGTCATTCTACAGCAGTTGACGCCTGCAACCCCGATCCGTATCGTGCCCAGGCTCCCGCATGTTCACAAAAGACCCACTGGTTCTGGGAACTCCAGGTTCGACGCGAGCTCCTCGAAGGCGAGCTCGCTGAGCTTCGCGGCCTCCCCTATAACGTCTGGCGGGACGTGGTTGGACACTCGATGTGGAAGCGCGCCCTCGGGCGCGACGAGCGCACATATCGAGTGCGCGTCATTCCGTCCTGGGCGCGGGAGGGATCGGAAGACGTTCGCGTGACGGTCGCCCTCGAGACCCCGTCTTTTCATCGCCGGCTGCTGCGGCAAAGCTTCGTTGTCACGCCCGACAACCAGCTCCGCGACCCGTAGCAACGACCTAATACCGCAGCACGGCGTGTATCTTCTCCCCCGGCAGCTTCGCGCGGCCGTTGAGCGCTACCAGTTCGATCAGGAACGCGACTCCTTCGACGACGCCGCCGAGTTGCTTGACCAGGTCGACTGTCGCGCGCGCCGTGCCGCCTGTAGCCAGGAGATCGTCCACGATGAGGACGCGTTGTCCGCCCTCTATCGCATCGCGATGCATCTCGAGACTATCGCTCCCATATTCGAGCTCGTATGTTGCGCGCACGCAGGCCGACGGCAGCTTGCCGAGCTTTCGCACTGGAACGAATCCCGCGCCAATCCGGTCGGCGACCGCGGCCCCGAGAATGAAGCCGCGGCTCTCGATCCCGATCACGAGGCTGATCCCGCGGTCGCGAAACGGTTCAGCGACGCTCTCGATCGCCAATCGAAATCCTTCGGGATCACGGAGAAGCGTCGTGATGTCATAAAAGAGAATCCCGGGCTTTGGAAAGTCCGGAACGTGGCGGATTCTCGATTTGAGATCGGTCATGTGATGTGTGCCTGTCTCCTGGGAACTGAAATTCGGCGGCGGGGTCAGCGGGTCGAAAAACCCGTCGCACGGTGTGTGGGCGCGAAGGATTCGACGGTGACAGATTCCACATGCGCATGAGAGGGACCGCGTCTGAGCGCGAGCTCGACGCGATCGACGGCTTCTTCGTCCCCCTCGACCAGCGCTTCGACGCGACCGTCGGGTAGATTCTTGATGTAGCCGTGGACGCCTTCAGCTGCCGCCCGCGCGGCGGCGAACATCCGGAATCCGACGCCCTGCACACGCCCACCGATCAGAAACCGCCGCGCGACAATCATGAAACGATCAGTATAGCGTGAGCGGCAGCGAAGGCAATTGAGCTCACGGAGAGTGGTGAAAACCTCCGCTTACTCACGGCCGTCGGGCTCATGGTACAGTGCGCGAATGCCTCGAATCGGGTCGAGCAGCCACGGTGAGTCGCGGCTGCGTATGCTGCGCATCATGCGGAGGGGCGACCGCCACGATCCGAAGGAACTGGCCGTGTCGTTCAGGTTTGAAGGCGACTTCGCTGCAGCGTTCCGCGAGGGACGTGCCGATGGCCTGCCGCCTGGCGAGACGCTCAAGAACCTCGTGCACCGCACCGCCCGTGAGTATGGAGCCGGCGAAATCGAAGAGTTCGGGCTGGCGCTCTGCGATCGCGTACTCAAGGAGCATCGCGCTATCACGCGCGCACGCGTCGAGATCACCGAACAATCGTGGACGCGGCTCGATGCCGGCGGACGCGCGCACGGCCAGGCGTTCCTTGCCGGTGCGCCCGAGCTGAAGACCGCCGCCATCACGAGCAACGGCGTGAAGGTTGCCGTCGTCTCCGGCGTCAGCGGCCTTTCCGTCATGCGTACCGCCGGGTTCGCGCCTCGCGCCGGGATCGCCGACGACGATGGATCGACCGATGGATTGCAGCGGCTGCTGGTCGGGGAACTGTCAGCGCGGTGGACGTATGCCAGCGCCGACGTGACATTCCGTCCATACCGGCAAGGCGTCCGCGCCGCCATTGTCGAGACGTTTGCCTGGCACGCCAGCCGATCGGTGCAACATACGCTGTACGCGATCGCCGATGTCGTCCTCGCGACCTACCAGGAGATTGCCGACGTGACGCTGGCGCTGCACGAGCGCCCCTACCGCCCCGCCGACATCTTCAGCGCCGGTATCGATAACCCCGACGATCTGTTCGTTGCACTCGAAGAGCCTCTTGGAGTGGTCGAGGTCACGGTCGAGCGAGAGGAGAATTGCTGATTGATGATTGCCGATCAAAAACCAGCAATGGAAAATCAGCGAGTCATTTGTCGCTGACGGGCGGCACACCGTCCTTGACCACCTCGAGCTTCTTCTTCGCCACCATCGTATTGAGCGCCGCGAGGTCCGTCTTTGCGATCGCGTCGAGCTGGGCCAGCTGCTTGTCGAGCCGCTCCGACAGATCGTTGAAGACGACGTAGGATTGATCCGTCGGCTTGTAATCGCCGAATTCCACGAGGCCCTGAAGGGCAGCGAGCTTGTTGTTCAGGCGGATGGGATAGTTCAGCGGATCCTGGCTGCTGCGGTTCCGGTATTGATAGATTTCCCCTTCGACCGCCGTTAGCCTCTCGATAAGCGTATTGCCTGCTGATTTGATCTTCGCGTCACTGGTTTTGGCGAGCCGTGCCGTTATCTGATCTTTTATGCTGCGAATGCGCAGGACGGCTTCGTTCGCGGCGGAAACCTTGTCGTTGATCTGTTTGGCCAGCTTGAACTGTGCCTGCAGATCCGCGTCGGTCAGCGTTTTTACCGACTCATTGCGTTTGATCGCGAACTCTGCCGTCTTCGTCAGGCCGTCTGGCGCAGTCAGCTTGACCGTGTAACGCCCCGGCGGGGCCTGGGGACCGCGCGTACTTCCTGCCCACATGATCAACCCGGAAAAATCGCGGGCGGGCGGATACCGCATGTCCCAGGTAAAGCGATTCATTCCTTCCTTGACCTCCACGCGCGCCGGCGGAGGACGGAAGCCTTCTTCGCCGGCATCATCTCCGGCCGCGCGTTTGGTGCTGGTAGCGTCCGCTGCCGCTGGGGGCGTGCCGGTAAA